>CAJTSY010000010.1:4830-53308 GCA_910578995.1 uncultured Acetatifactor sp. | reverse complement strand
GTAGCTACGCCTATGTGGACTTTCACCACAGAACACGGGCATGCCCGTCATACAATAAAAATGCCATGGCTTACCGCCATGGCATTTGGGGGATTCTAATGTCAATACCAATGCTGTCACGTTCTATTCCCCGTCCGGCTCCAACAGAGCCTTTTCGTAGCTCTCCAGAATGGCCTTCTGGATCGCGTCTCTGGTAGAGGAATTGATGGGATGGGCAATATCCTTGTATTCCCCATCGGCCGTCCTCTTGCTGGGCATTGCGATGAACAGACCCTTGTCTCCTTCAATTACCTTAATATCATGTACCACAAATTCTTCATCCAAGGTAATCGATACAACAGCCTTCATCCTGCCTTCCTTCGCAATTTTACGTACGCGAACATCTGTAACCTGCATCTGCAAAACCCCCTTAGTCAGGAACCCTAGACCGCCTTTCGTTACATTGTATATCTTTCATTCCGCTCAACTACAATGCGGATATGACCGTCCTCACCCACGTAGTGGGAATCCGCCCGAATGGTGCTGTGGCTCTCCACGATGCAGTTCTCAATGCATGTGTTGTTGCCTATGTAGACGTCATTCAGGATGATGGAATTTTTGATGACACAGCTGTTTCCTATATAACTTTTTTTGAATATCACGGAGTTTTCTACCACGCCGTTGACGATGCACCCGCTGGAGACCAGGCTGTTCCTCACGCTGGCCCCCGGATTGTACTTTGCCGGAGCCAGGTCGTCCACCTTGGAATAGATGTCCGGATACTGCTTGAAAAAGAAAGTCCTCACCTCCGGTTTCAGGAAATCCATGTTTGTCCTGTAATAATCCTCCACCGAGGCGATGTTTCTCCAGTAATCCCTTATCTTGTAACCGTAAATCCTCCTTACATCTTTATATCGGATCAAAATGTCCCTGACAAAATCGTATCTGTCCTCCTCCGCACATTTTTCTATCATTTCGATGAGCTGCCGCCGCCGCAGAATGTAGATTCCGCAGGATATGACATCCGACTTGGCGCAGAGGGGTTTTTCCTCAAACTCTTCGATGCGGCTCTCCTCGTTCAGGCGGACGGTGCCATAGCGCTCTAAGTCAGCCCCTTCCTCCATATCCCGGCATACCACCGTAATATCCGCTTTCCGCTCCACATGGAATTCCAGCATCTTGTTGAAGTCCAGTTTGTACACCCCGTCCCCGGAGGCCACCACCACATAGGGTTCATGGCTACTTTTGAGGAAATCCAGGTTCTGGTAAATGGCATCCGCGGTGCCTCTGTACCAGTTGCCGTTCTGGGCCGTCACCGCCGGGGTGAAGGTGAACAGCCCTCCTTGTTTCCGCCCGAAATCCCACCACTTGGAAGAGCTCAGGTGGTCATGCAGGCTGCTGGCGTTGTACTGTGTCAGCACAGCCACCTTCTGGATATGGGAATTCGACATATTGCTCAGGGTAAAATCAATGCTGCGGTAGCTGCCTGCAATGGGCATGGCGCAGACCGCCCTCCTCTGGGACAGCTCCCGCATCCTGCGGTTATTGCCGCCGGCTAAAATGATTCCGATGGCCCTCATTGCTGCTCACCTGCCTTAATCAAAGATTTGCCGCCTGGAAGGGCATGGTCCGCGTAATCCGCCCCCGTAGTCACACCGAAGATAACGGTATTTTTTCCCACCGTTATCCCGTTGGGAATGACGCTCTTCTCGCCGACGGTGACAAATCCGTGGTTGTAAATGTGGGGAGCCGTGTCGTTCTCCGCCTCCTCCCCGATTCCCAGGCGCACATGGTTGCCTAGTCTCACTTCCTCAGCCACAATCGCCCTGTACAGCTCGCAGTCGTCCCCCGTCCGGGTGTTGTTCATGACAATGGAGTCCCTCACCACCGTGTTCCTGCCTATGGTAACCCCGCAGCCGATCACGGAATTGTATACTTTTCCATAGATGTCAGTCCCCTCGCCGATGATGCTGCGCTCCACCACGCTGTCCGCGGAGAAATACTGCGGCGGCTGAATCTCGCTCTTGGTATAGACCTTCCAGTACTCTTCATACAGATTGAACTCCGGCACGATATCGATCAGTTCCATGTTGGCCTCCCAGTAGGACTGCAGGGTTCCCACGTCCTTCCAGTAGCCGTTAAACTCATAGGCGTACATGGGAGCGCCCTTTCTGAGGAAATAGGGGATCACATGCCTGCCGAAGTCCAACGCCGGCTGTCCCGCCATAGCCAGAAGGGCCCTTCTCAGCGTCCTCCAGTTAAATATGTAGATTCCCATACTGGCCAGGCTGCTCTGGGGATTGGCTGGCTTCTCCTCAAACCTGAATATCTTGTTCCTGTCGTCCACCGTCATGATGCCGAAGCGGCCGGCCTCCTCCCTGGGAACGGACATCACGGCAATGGTCACCTCAGCGCCCTTTTCCTTATGGAATTCCAGCATCTGTTCATAATCCATCTTGTAGATGTGGTCGGCGGAAAGGATCAGCACATACTCGGGATGGTAGCTCTCCATGTATTCCAGGTTCTGGTAGATGGCATTGGCCGTTCCCGTATACCATTCGCTGCTGGAAAGCCTTTCGTAGGGCGGCAATACCGTGACTCCCCCGATATTGCGGTCCAGATCCCAGGGAATCCCGATTCCGATATGGCTGTTCAGCCGCAGGGGCTGGTACTGGGTCAGGACCCCCACCGTGTCCACACCGGAATTGATACAGTTGGAAAGGGGAAAGTCAATGATGCGGTATTTTCCCCCGAAGGCCACGGCAGGCTTCGCCATTTTTGCAGTCAGCACGCCCAACCGGCTGCCCTGGCCGCCTGCCAGCAGCATGGCAATCATTTCTTTCTTGATCATATCCTCACCTCTGTCCGGCTTTCCTATTAAAACACCCGGATTCCCCGCCCCGGAAGGCATAGACGCCAGATGTTAATAGTAAGCATTATTATAGCATACTCTTTTCCAAAATGGAATATTTATGTCGAAAAATTTGTATTAAAAAAGGAGCTTTATATTGAAATTCTATATAATTAAGTCTTATATGCTGAAATTTTTAGCAATTTTGTCTAAATTTGTATTATTACCAAACCGTATTCCGTCCCTGCGAAGGGCTTCTTTCCTCTTTTTCCCCGGAATTCGGAAAAATAAATTTGATTTTTACATAAAAATGCTTATAATATAAGAAGAAACTAAAATGAAGGAGCATACCTTATGTATCAGATTGATTTTTCCCACCCCTCTTCCGTCTATTTTGTGGGCATCGGAGGGGTCAGCATGTCTGCCCTGGCCGAACTGCTGGCAGATGCAGGCTTTCAGGTCTCCGGCTCCGACCGTTCCCGCAGCCCCTTAACCGATGTTCTGGAATCAAAGGGGATTAAAGTATTTTATGGACAACGCGCCGAAAATATTACGGATTCCATCGACTGTGTGGTTTTTACCAGCGCCATCCGTCCCGACAATCCGGAATATGCCGCCGCCCACGCGAAAAACCTTCCCTGCCTTACCAGGGGGCAGCTCATGGGCCAGATCATGCGCAACTATGACATTCCCATCGGTATCAGCGGCTCCCATGGCAAGACTACCACCACATCCATGGTCAGCGAGATCCTTCTCCACGCAGGACTGGATCCCACGCTGGCCGTGGGGGGGATCCTGAAGGACATCGACGGCAATATACGGATCGGAAGATCCGGTTACTTTGTGACGGAAGCCTGCGAATACACCAACAGCTTTCTGGACTTCTTCCCCAAAGTGGGCATTATCCTGAACATCGGGGAGGATCATCTGGACTTTTTCAAGGACCTGGCAGATATCCGGCATTCCTTCCGCAGATTTGCCGAACTGCTGCCTGAGGACGGCTGCCTGATCATCAACGGGCAGATCGAGAACCTGGCGGAAATAACGGAGGGGCTGGCCTGCCGCGTGGTCACTTTTGGCAGTGACGCATCCTCGGATTACTACCCTGACCAGATCCGCTACGGCCAGTGGGGCAATGTGTCTTTCCGCCTCCACGGCTGCGGCAGGGAGCGGCAGTTTGACCTGCAGGTACCCGGCAAGCACAATGTATACAACGCCATGGCCGCCGTCGCCCTGGCGGATCTCCTGGGCGTGGATCCGAAAGTCACCGGTGAGGCGCTTCATGCCTACAGGGGGACGGACCGGCGTTTTGAATACAAGGGCAGTATAGGCGGCGTCACTGTCATCGACGACTATGCACACCATCCCGAGGAGGTCACCGTGACCCTGGAGGCCGCCGCCCACTATCCCCACAGGAAGCTCTGGTGCGTGTTCCAACCCCACACCTACTCCCGCACCAAGGCCTTTCTGAAGGATTTCGCCCGGTCCCTGACCCTGGCGGACGCGGTGGTTCTCACGGATATTTACGCCGCAAGAGAACAGAATGACCCGGAGATAAATTCCGGACTTCTGCAGCAGGAAATCCAGGCGCTAGGAAAGGAATGCCATTATTTTCCCACTTTTGACGAGGTTGAAAACTTTTTGTTGGAAAATTGCATAAAAGGTGACATGTTGATAACCATGGGGGCGGGAGACGTGGTAAAAATCGGCGAAAGCCTTCTTGGGAATTAGTTATACACAATATCCACAGGATGAAGCCTGTGGATATTTTTTACTGAAGGCGCCGGAAAATACTTTGGTCTGTCAGTTTTATCCACATTATCCACATTTTCCACATTTTTCCCCTGTCCTTGGGAGCCCAAAACTTTCGGACAAAATGCCTATTTCTTTTTTGGAAACCCTGTGCTATACTTTTTTTACATTACAGGATCCGCCGCTTTTTACGCGAAAACAGGAAAACAGTATAATTCAGATCAGGACAGGGGTGTATCGTGATGTCGCGTTTGACAATTTACAGGGAAAATGACCAGGATTCAACAGTTGTATCCAATCTTTTTATCGATGAGTACATGAAAGATGCCAACGATGCACAGCTGAAGGTTTATTTCTACCTGCTGCGCATGATGAACGCCCGCCAGGCAACCAGTATATCCGATATTGCGGACAAGTTCAACCACACTGAAAAGGATGTGCTGCGGGCCCTTAAATACTGGCAAAAGCTCAAGCTGCTTGATCTGGATTACGACAATGACAAAAATCTGGTGGGTATTCAGATTCACGACCTGGTTCCCGGAGCCGTAAAGGATCCCATGCCCCGGCCGGCATCCTCCTTTGTGCCTGCCCCGGTCAGTATCGCCCCGGCCGTTCCCTCTCCGGAGGACGCGAAGCAACCGGAAGGAGAGTCTCTCCCTCCTGCGGAGCCTTGCCCATACAAAAAGCCTTCCTACTCGGCAGACCAGCTGAAGGAATTTAAAAGCCGCCAGGAGACCGCACAGCTTCTGTTTATAGCCGAATCCTATATCGGCAGGCCGCTGACCCCTCAGGAGATGAAGACCATTTTGTATTTTACCGATATTCTCCATTTCTCCGACGACCTGGTAGACTATCTGATACAGTACTGTGTCGACAGGGGCAAGAAGGATTTCAAATACATAGAAAAAGTAGCCGTAAGCTGGGCGGAATCCGGCATTACCACCCCTGCCCAGGCACAGAAGGGCTCCTACCGCTATGACAGGAATATCTACACCGTCATGAACGCCCTGGGCCGGAATGCTTCCCCCACCAAGAAGGAAGCAGAATTTATCAGCCGCTGGATCAAGGAATATGGCTTTTCCATGGACATCATCCTGGAAGCATGTGAGCGTACGGTTCTGGCCACGGACAAGCACCGGTTTGAGTATGCCGAGAGCATCCTGAATAACTGGCACCAGCAGAATGTACGGCATAAATCAGATATTTCCAGGGTGGACGACACTTACAGACAGCGCCAGAAGAAGCCGGCGCCCCCCAAAACAGCCAACCGCTTTAACCAGTTTACCCAAAATCAGTATGATTTTGACGTTCTGGAGCAGGAACTGGTAAGCAATTAGCCAAAGGAGAACAAAGTGGCACTCAGCAATTCCCAGTACAGTACGATCACCAAAGGATATGAGCATACAAGGGATATCAACCGTTCTCTTTCAGAATCCAGAAAGCAGGAAGTCTATGACGCTATCCCGGAATTCCGCGAACTGGCGGAATCCGTCAGCACCCTTTCTGTAGCCAGCGCACGGCGCATGTTGGAAGGAGACGGGGAGGCGCTCCGGGAGCTGCATACCAGGTTGGCGGACATTTCCTCCAGGCAGAAGGAACTGCTCGCCCAGTACGGCTTCCCCCGCGACTACCTGGATCCCGTCTATAACTGCCCCCAGTGCAGGGATACAGGATATATCCTCACCGCCGCCGGAACCAAGGAGAAATGCCGCTGTTTCCGGCAGAAAGAGATCCGCATTCTCTATGCCCAATCCAATATACAGGACATGATTGAAAAAGAGAACTTTTCCACCCTGTCCTATGACTATTATCAGGGTGACGATTTGCGCCGTTTCGAAGCAGCGGTTAATTTAAGTCGGAAATTCGTCCAGAATTTCGAAAAAGACTATCAAAATCTCTTCTTTTATGGTACAGTAGGGACAGGAAAAAGTTTCCTGTCCGGATGTATTGCGGCACAGCTGCTGCAGTACGGCCATTCCGTGATCTATTTCAGCGCCTCCGGCATGTTCGACACCCTGGCACGCTATTCCTTTGACAGAAAGGAAAAAGAAGCCCTGGCAGACTTTTACGACTATTTCTACAGCTGCGACCTGCTCATTATCGATGACCTGGGTACGGAGATAACCAACAGTTTTGTGACATCTCAGCTGTTCTCCTGCCTGAATGAGCGGAACCTGCGCAGAAAGTCCACGCTGGTTTCCACCAACCTGAGCCTGGAGGAGCTCCGGGACAGGTATTCCGACAGGATATTCTCCAGGATCAGCAGCGGCTTCACCCTGTGCAAGCTCACCGGACCGGATATCCGCATCTTAAAAAAACGTATGGCAGTAACTCTGTGCGAAAAATAGCAGCAAGGCTTCTCACCTGATGAGAAAGAAAGGACAATCAAATGGGCTATCGCGAAGAAAAAAGAAACCTGGAAACCATCCCCGTCGGATCCCTGGGCATCATCGCACTGGAGGGATGCAGGCCCCTTGGCGAAAAGATCGACCGCTACCTGGTGAAATGGAGGGCGGAGCGTGAGAGCGAACACAAAGAATCCCTGGCGTTCTCCGGTTATCAGCGGGCGTCTTATCTACTGGACACAAAAGTACCCCGTTTTGGCTCCGGCGAGGCCAAAGGCATGATCTTGGAATCCGTCCGGGGACATGACCTGTACCTGTTGGTGGATGTATGCAACTATTCCCTGACCTATTCCCTGTGCGGCCATGAAAACCATATGTCCCCGGACGACCATTACCAGGATCTGAAGCGGATTATTGCCGCCGTGGGAGGAAAAGCCCGGCGCATTACCGTCATCATGCCCTTCCTTTACGAAAGCCGGCAGCACAAGCGGACCTCCAGGGAGTCCCTGGACTGTGCCCTGGCCCTCCAGGAACTGGTACAGATGGGTGTGGACAACATCATAACCTTTGACGCCCATGATCCCAGGGTTCAGAATGCCATTCCCCTACACGGTTTCGAGACAGTGCAGCCCGCCTATCAGTTCATCAAGAATCTGCTCCGCAAGGAAAAGGACCTGCAGCTGGACTCGGACCACATGATGGTCATCAGTCCCGACGAGGGAGGCATGACACGCGCCATCTACATCGCCAACGTGCTGGGCCTGGATATGGGCATGTTCTATAAAAGGCGCGACTATACCCGGGTGGTAAACGGCCGCAATCCCATTATCGCCCACGAGTTCCTGGGAACCAGCGTGGAAAACAAGGATATGATCATCATAGACGACATGATCTCTTCCGGCGACAGCATGCTTGAAGTCGCGCTGGCCCTGAAAAAGAGGAAAGCACGCAAGATATTCATGTTCTCCACCTTCGGACTGTTTACCGGGGGTCTGGCAAAATTTGACGAAGCCTATGAAAACAAACTGATTGACAGGGTGCTAACCACCAACCTGGTCTACCAGACGCCGGAACTGCTGCGCAGGGAATGGTACATTAACTGTGACATGAGCAAATATGTGGCCTACATCATCGACACCCTGAACCACGATTCTTCCATCAGCGACCTGTTAAATCCCAACGAGAGGATTCAGAACGTTGTGGCCAGATACAGAAAAGGCGAACTGTGACAACAGCCGCCAAAAATTGTAAACTTATAAAAAACGGGGTTGACTTTTCACCCCGTTTTCTGTATACTTCTATATTGTAACCCATATGCGAAAACAGGTTAACATTAGAAAACTGCGAGGTATACAAAATGGCGGAAACAAAACAGATCCCCGAAACAAGATCCATAGCCAAAGGAAAACTGACCCTGAAACAGATCACGCTTACCGGACTGATGACTGCCGTGATCTGCCTGCTCGCCCCCCTGTCACTGAACATTCCCATCAGCCCTGTCCCCATATCCCTGGGATACCTGGCTGTCTATTTCGTGCTGTCAGTACTGGGCATGAAGCTGGGCGTCCTCAGCGTTGTGGCCTACATCCTTCTGGGACTGGCAGGGATTCCTGTCTTCACGGGCTTCACTGGCGGCCCCGGAAAGCTCCTGGGTCCCACCGGTGGATACATAGTAGGCTATATCTTCATGGCCCTCATTTGCGGTTATTTCGTGGATAGGTGGGAGAAGCACCTTCGCATGGAAATACTGGGCATGATACTGGGCTCCGCGGTCTGCTACCTCTTCGGAACGGTATGGTTGGCCTGGATGGCATCCTACACTTTCCCGCAGGCCCTGGCGGCAGGCGTCCTCCCCTATGTACCCTTCGACCTTATAAAGCTGGCTGCGGGCCTGGCCGTGGGCAGGCAGCTTCGCAGCCGTCTGCGCAAAGCCGGACTGCTCTGATTCAGATTCCCGTGTAAGTATCGTAGAGCGTTACTATGTTGTCCTGGGCGTCATACATGGTAATCGCTCCACAATCCGCGGGAAGCACTATGGCAAAGGGCCGTTCGGGATCCACGCTGATCTCTTTCTCAACGGCCCGGCCGTCATCCTCCACCACCACCCTGCACACCCTGTCCTCATTCATGGACAGCAGGGCGATTCCCTTGTCCTCAAAGACGATTCCCTTTACCCCCTCCGCAATATAGGCATCAGGTCCTCCCTGTCTGTAAAAATAGCCGTAGGAAAACCCCTCCCTGCTCAGATAGATGGAATAAGAACACTCTTCCTTCTCCTCATCGTAAAAAAGCATGGCGCACATTTCCTCGTTGACATCCTTGGCCACTTCCCAGCTGCTCTTGATATCCTGGTTCGCCCTTGCGTCCTGTTCCAGCCTGCCTGCCGATACTCCCAGAACATCTGCCTGCCATACAATCAGAAATGCCAGCAGTATGATCAGCACAATGCCAAACAACAAAGGTATTTTTTCTGCCTTCAAGTTCCTTACCTCCTGATATCAATTATGTAACATTTTAGAAATAAATGTTACACAGTTTTGTAAATTATAACACAATTTTCCAGTTACGTCCAGTATTTACGGAAATCGGTAGGTAATGAACTGATTGCCGTTTTCCTCAAACCATGCGGCGGAATCCTTCAGCCCCATCTTGTCAATGGTACCCTTTGCCGGATCTAATATCCCAACGTTAAACTCATTGAACCCCACCAGCAGGACAGCTGACCCGTTTTCCAACAGAGCCAGCACAGGAATATCCCTGTCCACATAATACAGCGCCGCATCCAGGCTGCATCCGGTCAGATCCAGGATTGTAGCGCTGATCAGATTGTCTTCCAGAACCTGCAGCACGGTTTCCCCCCTGTCCAGAAGATATTGGGTATTCCTGCTGATTCCCTCGTATCCGAGCACTGTGTCCAGGCATACCGCCAACGCCCCCTTCTCCTCACTGACTCCGGCCTCCTCTATGGCCATAATCTGGTTCCGCGCAGCACGGTTTCCCTTCCTCCACACAATTTCTCCCTTTTGGTCCGTCACCGTCCCCGACACTTCATAGGCAAGGTTCACGGCTTCCCCAGGAGAAATAAAAATCCCGTCTACGCCGTAGGGCCCGAAAACATAATATCTCTCCTGCAGGCTTTCGTCCTGCAGCAGGATCTTCCTACCCCCTTCAAACACCACTTCCTTGGGTGTCAGTATTTTCACCGTTTTACTGTTCACGTCCTTCCGCAGCCGTATCTGCACATAACGCCCGTACCGCTCTGTGTCTACCGCCGCCACCTGGTTCTTTCCTTCCCCGGGTTCCATGTTGTTTGTAATGTGTTCCTGCTGCGTCTCCTGGTACTCCCCGGATTCCAGGCGCCTTACCCGCTCCAGCGTGATCTGGTTGTCCGCAACGGTACACTCCGTAACATAAATATCCGTCTGGCTGTATTCCTTTAACACCTCGCCGGCAGAATTGCAGATACATATTTTATACATGGGGAAGAAAATCCTGCCGGAGCTTTCCTGCGTCACATCGCGGGCATAAGCCACCCCGTAGATGATGTCCTCCTCCATAAAGCCCAGAGGCCGGATCACCTGGTCCGGATCCACGGATATGGTTTTCCGGGTATCGCTGCCCAGGTTCCGGATCTCCAACGCCGCGCTGTGATAGATATCTTCCCCCGTGGGCCACACTGCTATACGCCTGTCCTCCGAAACCTGCAGACCTTCGTCCTGGGATATCTCCAACAGGCGGGAATAGGTTCTGCCCGTCAGGTCAATACTGTAAACCGTATTATTCAGGACAAGATACAGCTTCTGCTCCCTGTTCAGGTACAACAGCCGGTCCATCTCCGCCGCAAGCACGCCGTAAGTTTTATCATAGGGAATATACAGCAGCTCCTCTATGGTATTCTGAGAACTGTTGTGGGTATAGAGCTGAATCCCAACCTCTCCCTCATGCCTTCCCCGGTTCATGTAACCGTAAACGGCAAACTGTACATTTCCGCCCTCGTCCACATACAGTATCCTGATCCCGTGCTGTTGGTACAGTGTTCTGGCGTCCCCGTTCTGCCTGTCATAAAAGCTGAAAATCACAGTCAGTTTATTGGTTGTCACATCATAGCTGTACAGCCGGCCGGCCACCTCGAACACTACTACATTTCCGTCTTCGCTTTCCATCATGTTTACGTCCGTATCCGCGATACCCAGCAGTATCTTGTCATTGGCGCACAGTTTCTCCATATTCGGAATCTGCGTCATAGTTCGTTCGTAATCCAACAGGTAAATCCTGTCCGCGGTATACCGGATCCGAAAATATTCCTGCATCATATAATAAGTGGAGCCTCCCCCCTCGGAGGTGGCCACTGTGTAGTCAAACAGCAGGGAGGCCGTCTGGGTGCCGATTTCCGTGAGCCTCACCGCCGGCGCCGTAACCTCCCTCACCTCAAGATCCCCCCAGGTGATCTGGCGGAAGCTGCTGTGGATGTTCACCCTGTGGAAAGAGCTGTTGTCCTCCAGGCGGGAATTGGTCTCCAGGTATTTTGTCAGTTCCCTTGCGGCCTCCCTGTCATAAAGTTTCTCATGGAAATCCCTGCAGAAATCCAGTTTTTCCCCTGTGTGAAGATCCTCGCCCCATATTACGCGGGTATAGTACGCCGCCTGCCTGTCCTTTTCCAGGTTCAGCAGAATCTTCAGAGAGTATTCGGTATTCCTTTCTATCAGGTCCTTCAAGGTGATTGTTCCGCTGATTCTGTCCCCCTGAACATTGAGGCCGCCCACCTCCGTGTTTTCTATGAGCCTGGAGCCGTCCGCACTCCTCACCTCAATGGAAACCCCGTTTACGGTCTCCCCGAACGTGTCCACCACAAACCCGGTTTCCCGCCCCTCCCCCAGTACCGTCAGAGATTCCCTCTGAAAGGCAGTGTCCATGTCCCCCAGGTAACCGTGGAGCTGGTTGTATTCCATACCCTGGTATGACATGGTCACCAGGGGAAGGGAGGCCGGGGCCATCTCCATGGTCAGGTTATCATGTCCCATATTCATAAACCTGCTGACAATCACCAGCGACAGCAGAAAGACAAGGAAAAAAACCGAAAGTTTTATCGCGCTTCTTTTCATAAAAGCTCCTTCAAAGTGGGATTTACCTGCAGGAACTCCATAAGCCTGTCCATGGCTTCCTGGTCTTTCGTACCGTATACCCCTGTCCTGGGCCTCATCGTGCCAGTCTTTACCGCACGGATCATCAGGTTCTTGGGCGTATGCTCCATGTCAATAAATTCCAGGATCTGGGTTTCATATCCGCTTTTCTCAAGCAGGTTCGCACGCAGGGCATCCGTCACAAGGGCCGCAATCCGCTCCTTTACCACCCCGTATCTCAGCACAGGCTGCAGCATTTCGCAGCGTATCTGGCCGTTTAACTCATGCTGGCAGCAGGGAACCGCCATAATCACGGAAGCGCCCCATTTCACCGCCTTTTCCAACGCATAATCCGTAGCCCTGTCGCAGGCATGGAGCGAAACCACCATGTCCACCATGTCCGCCCCCTGAAAGGTACTGATATCCCCCTCCTGGAAATCCAGGCCCTCATATCCCAGTTTTACCGCCAGCTCGCTGCAGCGCCTGATCACGTCGGCCTTCAGGTCCAGGCCCGTCACCTGGACGTCCCTGCCCTGCAGCCGATGGAGATAATCATACATGGCAAATGTCAAATAAGACTTTCCACAGCCGAAATCCACAATGCGGATGGTCCGGTCTGAAGGAAGCCTCTCCAGTATATCCCTTATAAACTCCAGGTAACGGTTAATCTGGCGGAATTTGTCGTACTTTGCCTTGACGATCCGCCCGTCATGCATCTGAACCCCCAGTTCCACCAGAAAATCCACCGGCTGTCCCTCCTGGAGAATATAGTGCTTGCGGCGGTCATGGGACAGGTCGGTGGTTTTCTGTTTCTGTGCCCCGTCTTCCGGGCAGTTCCTGCATCTGATACTGACTTTCCCCTTTTTGCCCACCAGCACCGTGGCCTCCCTGGCCCCGCTGCGCATCTGGGCCTGGCGGAAGCAGTGGTCCATATAGTCAAGCAGCCGCTCCAGCATCTCCTCCCTCTGGTGATTGGAGTGGAATACCTTATTTTCACGATAAAGCGTCTCCTGAAAATACAGCTGACCCCTGATGGACACCGGGCGTACTTTTACCTTTTGGGCCCGGCCGGGGTCTATGGCGCCGCTGAGCGTCATCTGTATTAAATCCTGATCCAGCATCTGCCGGAAGAGTTCCATTCGTTCATCCATATATTCTGTCTCTGTTTCATTACATCCTGTTTACAAAAAATAACAGCTTCCCCTGCGTCCCCCGTGCCTGCGTTTATAAATCTCGTTGCACAGCAGTACCTGTATCATGTCCTCCGCAGGTGCGTTTTCCTCTTCTTTTTCCAGAACCCCGCAAATTGATTTTGTCAGGGCCAGCAGACTGTATCTGTCCGGATATTCGTCATAAATCATACTTCCTTCATAGTCTGCCTTATCCAGCATATCCGCTATCCTCTTCTGATAGCGTTTCACGTCAACGGGATACGTCTGCTGCAGATATTCCAGATCCTGCAGCAGCGCCTGCTCCCTCCCCGGACCGAATGCGTCCGGATAGGTCATATAAAAAGGAAGGGGTCCATTCCAACCCCTTACCTTACTTTCCGGCAGCGGCTGTAACAGCTTAGAATGAAATTCCATATGTTTTTCTTTCCGTTTTTTATCAACATATGCTTTTTTCATCCGATTGTTACCGGAAACCATCAAAAATTTTCCTGCTTACATCTCTACTTCAATACTTCGATCCGTGCCAGGGCTCTCTGCAGGGCAGTCTCCGCCTTGGCAATGTCCGTGTTCGGCGATTTGCCGGTAAGGCGCTTCTCCGCCCTTTCCCTGGCGGATCTGGCGCGTTCCCCATCGATCTCTTCAGGCCACTCGATGACTTCCGCCAGAATCGTCACGCTTTCGGGCAGGATCTCGGCAAATCCTGAATGCAGGGCTGCCTTTTTTTCCCCCTGGGACTCGCTGATTACCAGGATTCCCGGCTTTACGATCACAGTCATGGGAATATGGCCGGGCAGCACGCCGATCTCGCCCTCCGTCGTATTAAACTCCACCATGCCCGCCGGATTCTCATAGAAAACCCTGTCGGGAGTAATGATACGCAGAAGGAAACTATTCTTATCTGCCATAATCCTTCTCCTATTCCAGTTCCGTTTTTCTTTCAGTTCCGCATCCGCCCCCGGGAAACCGGCCATGGCAGGAAACTCCCGCCTCCGTTTAGCCCGGGCGCTGAATACAGCGGCGCCCCATGGGCGGATGCCGTTTTACAGCTTACACCTTCGCCAGCACGTCGTCGATGCTGCCTGCATTCAGGAAATAACTCTCAGGAATATCGTCATGCCTGCCTTCCAGAATCTCCCGGAAACCACGGATGGTCTCGTTGATGGGTACGTATTTTCCTTCCAGTCCCGTGAACTGGCCTGCCACAAAGAACGGCTGGGACAGGAATCTCTGTACCTTACGTGCACGGGAAACTACGAGTTTGTCTTCTTCCGACAGCTCATCCATACCCAGAATGGCAATGATATCCTGCAGCTCCTTATAGCGCTGCAGAATCTCCTGCACCCCGCGGGCCGTCCTGTAATGCTCCTCACCCACAATCCTGGGATCCAGAATCCGGGAAGAGGATTCCAGGGGATCCACAGCCGGGTAGATACCAAGCTCCACGATGGAACGGGACAGGGTGGTGGTGGCATCCAGGTGTGCAAAGGTGGTTGCCGGCGCCGGGTCTGTCAGGTCATCCGCAGGCACGTAGACAGCCTGTACGGAGGTTATGGAACCGTTCTTTGTAGATGTAATCCTCTCCTGGAGGGCTCCCATCTCAGTCTGCAGGGTAGGCTGGTAACCCACCGCGGAGGGCATACGCCCCAACAGTGCGGACACCTCGCTTCCTGCCTGTGTGAAACGGAAAATATTGTCAATAAACAGCAGCACGTCCTTGCCACCCTTGTCACGGAAATACTCCGCCATGGTCAGTCCGGTAAGGCCCACGCGCATTCTGGCTCCGGGGGGCTCGTTCATCTGTCCGAAGACCATGGTGGTCTTGTCAATAACCCCGGACTCCATCATTTCATGGTAAAGGTCGTTACCCTCACGAGTACGCTCTCCCACGCCGGTGAACACGGAATAACCGCTGTGTTCCGTTGCGATATTGCGGATCAGCTCCTGGATCAGCACCGTTTTGCCCACCCCGGCGCCGCCGAACAGTCCGATCTTTCCGCCCTTCTGATAAGGGCAGAGCAGATCCACCACCTTGATGCCGGTCTCCAACAGCTCCTTCTCCGTGGCCTGCTCCTCGAACTTCGGCGCGGGCCTGTGGATCGGCTCGTAGGATACTCCCTCCGGAGCCGGCTTATTGTCAATTGGCTGACCCAAAACATTGAAGATTCGCCCTAATGTCTTCTCTCCTACCGGAACGGAAATCGGGGCGCCGGTTGCAACCGCTTCCATTCCCCGCACCAGGCCGTCGGTGCTTCCCATGGCGATGCACCTGACCGTATCGTCTCCCAGGTGCTGGGATACCTCCACAGTCAGCCCGTTGCCCTCTCCGGTAGGAATGCGAATTGCTTCGTTAATCTCAGGCAGATTACCCTCGTCGAAGCGGATGTCCAACACCGCGCCGATAACCTGGGTAACCTTACCCCTGTTTTCTCCTGCCATTTCTACCTCTTTCCTCCCGCTTGCGCGGGATAATTTCTTTCTTGCATAATCTCATTCAGACTTCCCGTCATGCCGTCTCTGACTGCAGTGCCGATTTTAACAGCACAAACAATCAGCCCAGAGCCTCCGCACCTGCTATGATCTCTGTCAGTTCCTGTGTGATGGAACCCTGACGGGCCCTGTTGTATTTCAGCGTCAGATCGCTGATGATTTCCTCCGCATTGCTGGTGGCATTATCCATGGCCTGCATCCGCGCGCCGTTCTCACTGGCAACGGATTCCCGAAGCGCCCCGTAAATCAGGCTGGTGACATACTTGGGAATCAGCATATCCAGGGCTTCCGCGTCCTCCGGCTCAAAATTCATGATGGCAGACGCATCCTTTTCCTGCCTCTCCTCCGGAACCTCCACCGGAAGGAGCTTCAGCAGGGTGGGGATGTGGCTCACCGTATTTTTAAAATTGGTGTAAGCCAGGTAAATCTCCCCTATCTCGCCTTCCGCAAAGGATGTCAGAAGCCTGTCACACAATGCCGCCGCGTCTTTGTAAAGGGGGCTCTCCACGATCTCGGCATCACACTCCCTCACTGCATAGCCGTTCCGCACAAAAGCGTCCCTGCCCTTGGTACCCAGGCAGTAGATCTCCAGATCCTGTTTTCTCCACTGGGGATGCCTTGTAACCAGCTTGATCACATTGGAGTTGTAGCCGCCGGCCAGACCCCTGTTGGCAGTTATCACGATGACGGCTTTCCTGGCGGAAGCACCGGGTGTCAGATACTTGTGGTCAATATGCCCCACTCTCTTCAGAATATTGTTCACCGTGTCATACATGGAGGTAAAATATCCCTTGGAGCGTTCTGCGCTTGCTCTCGCGCGCTGCAGTTTCACAGTGGATACCAGCTTCATGGCCTTTGTGATCTGCTGGGTACCCTGAATACTGCTCTTGCGGCGCTTTATATCACGCATTGATGCCATATTCTATATCCTCTTTCTATTTGTCTGCATTTTCTGCACACGGCAGAATGCCCGCTGGTTATGGACTACAGTCAGAAATGGTTTGCTGCCGCGTCCATAAACTGCTTCTTGAATTCCTCCACCGCCTTCTGAAGCGTCTTTTCCGTCTCCTCGGAAATCACCTTCTCAGACGCAATGTTCCCCGGCACCTCAGGATACCTGGTATCCAGGAACTCGAAAAACTCTTTCTCAAACCTGGTGACCTCCTCGGTGGGAATATCCAGCAGATACTTGTGGGTCACCGCGTAGATGATGATAACCTGGTACTGCACCGGCATGGGCGCGTACTGGGGCTGCTTGAGCACCTCACGGATACGTTCGCCCTGGGCCAGTTTCTCCTTGGTGTCGTTGTCCAGCTCGGAACCGAACTGTGCAAAGCTTGCAAGCTCCCTGAACTGGGCCAGTTCTGTACGGATGGGCGCAGCGATCTTCTTCATGGCCTTGATCTGGGCCGCGCCTCCCACACGGGACACGGACAGGCCCGCGTTGATGGCCGGGCGGAAACCGGAGTTGAACATCTCCGTCTCCAGGTAGATCTGGCCGTCGGTGATGGAGATCACGTTGGTAGGAATATAGGCGGACACATCCCCCGCCTGGGTCTCAATGATGGGAAGGGCGGTAAGGGATCCTCCGCCGTACTCCTCACTCATCCTGGCAGCGCGTTCCAACAGCCTGGAATGCAGGTAAAAAACGTCGCCGGGATATGCCTCACGGCCGGGCGGACGCCTCAGCAGCAAGGAGAGTGTACGATATGCCGTAGCATGTTTGCTCAGGTCATCGTATATTACCAGAACATCCTCCCCCTTCTCCATCCATTCCTCACCGATGGCACAGCCCGAATAGGGAGCAATATACTGGAGCGGAGCCAGGTCGCTTGCAGTCGACACTACTACCGTAGTGTACGCCATGGCGCCGTATTCTTCCAGTGTCTTCACGATATTCGCAATGGTTGATGCCTTCTGGCCGATTGCAACGTAAATACACTTTACATTCTGGCCCTTCTGATTGATAATGGTATCAATGGCGATGGCCGTCTTTCCTGTCTGGCGGTCACCGATGATCAGCTCACGCTGTCCGCGCCCGATGGGAATCATGGCATCAATGGCCTTGATACCGGTCTGAAGAGGCGTGTCAACGCTCTTTCTGGTGATAACGCCGCTGGCCACACGCTCAATCTTGCGGTATTTGTCCGTCTGGACAGGCCCTTTTCCGTCGATGGGCTGTCCCAGGGCATTCACAACACGTCCTGTCAGGGCATCCCCCACCGGAACCTCCACTACGCGCCCGGTAGTCTTGACCGTATCCCCTTCGTTGATATTTCTGGCGCTTCCCAGCAATACTACGCCCACGTTATCTTCTTCCAGATTCAACACCATTCCGTACACATCGCCGGGAAATTCCAGCAGTTCACCCTGCATGGCTTTTTCCAGTCCATGTACGCGGGCAATGCCGTCCGCCACCTGAATGACCGTACCCACATCGGATACATTCAGGGTGGATGCATACCTCTTGATCTGATCCTTGATAACAGAACTTATTTCTTCTGGTCTTAAATTCATGGATCTGTCGCACCTTTCTTCCAGCCGGTCACCCCAGCTGAATTTGTAATAATTGTTTCGTTAAGCCGTTCAGTTTCGTGCGGACACTGCTGTCCACCACCCTGTCGTTTATGCGGATAACCATTCCGCCTATGATCGAGGCATCCACCTCGAAATCCATTTCCATCTCCCTGTATCCGCTGGTCTTCAGAAGCTTCTCTTCCACAGCCCTGCGCTGCCCTCCGTCCAGTTCCACCGCGGTGGTTACATGGGCCGTACCGATGCCGCACAGTTCCTTCACCCTTTCGGTAAAGTATGCAAATATCCCGGGCAGTTCCTTATAGCGTTCCTTGGATACCACAACCTCCAGCAGACCCGCCAGCTCGTCGCTGACACGTCCCTTAAAGATCTCCTCCACCAGCGCAAGCTTATCCTGTTTCGGTATCCCGGGGTGCTTCATCAGCTCGTCAAACTGGGGATTTTCCTTCAGTATCTGCTCCACACAGCGGATTTCCTCCATCAGACTGACAGCCCTGTCCCTGCCTGATTCCATGGCTGCCTCATACAGAGCCTCTCCGTATGTCTTGGATACTAATTTAGCCATGTCTTATCACCCATTTCCTTTATGGTCTCATCGATCAGCTGATTCTGCACTGCCGTATCCATGGATGCGGACACGAACTTGCCGGCCATAAGCGATGCCACCACAATGATCTCGCGCTTCACGTCGTCGGACATCTTCTGCTTCTCAAGCTCAGCCTCCACCCGGGCCCTGTCGAGAATCCGTGCGGCTTCTTCCTTGGCCTGGGCGATGACCTGGTTTTCACTGACCAGGGCCTTCCTGCGCGCCTCGCTTAAGATGCCCTCCGCCTCCTTCTCGACGCCCTGGAGCCTTGTCTCGTATTCCTTCTTCAGCTTCTGGGCATTTTCCATAGCCTCCCTGGCCGTATTGAGTTCATTCCGTATCTTTTCCTTACGGCCATTCAGCATTTTCCTCGCAGGATTAAACAGGAAATAGCTCAGGATAAGGAACAGGAAGAAGATGGCTATGATCATCAGTACGGAATCAGCCAGCAGCTGCCAGTCCAGGTCAAACAGTCTTGACATGGACTCGCCACCTGTTAAAAGTATCATCCTTAAACCTCCTTTCTGCCTTTTAAAATTTTTCTCACACTGTTAAGGCAGAAGCGGTTTTACAAACATGAGCAGAATGGCTACCAGCAGACCGTACAGACCTGTGGTCTCTGCTACTGCCTGGCCCAGAAGCATGGTCTGCATGACCTTGGGCTGCGCGCCGGGGTTGCGTCCAACTGCCGCAGCAGCATGGCCTGCCGCGATACCCTGTCCTACGCCGGGTCCGATACCGGCAATAACTGCCAGACCTGCGCCAATTGCGGAACATCCTAAGATAAAGTTTTCATTGAAATCCATTCTTTTTTCCTCCTGAATGATATAAATAATAAGTAATTAAATAAAATCTACTGGTTCCAAGAAAGGTCCGCCTTGCGAACCGCAGAATCCCCCGGGCTGCGTCCTTCTCCCGGAAAATCCCTCCCCGGGCTAACGCCGGGTGCCATCGCCGATCTCATTCGAAATGTATGTCATGGTCAGCATGCAGAATACGTACGTCTGAATTGCTCCGGAGAACAAATCAAAATACACATGAAGCGCCGCGGGCCAGGCTGTGGCAAACCATCCCAGCAGTCCGTAAAGCAGCGCCATCATAGCCGTCCCCGACAAAACGTTCGCAAACAAACGTAATGACAGCGAAATCGGCACTGCCACTGCGCTGACGATATTAATCGGCATCCAGATTGGCAGCCAGGGCGGCAACGGAGAACAGAGATCTGTCCAGATCGTCATGGGTTTCTGATATTTCC
The DNA here is from genome assembly GCA_910578995.1 of uncultured Acetatifactor sp. GTDB lineage: Bacteria > Bacillota > Clostridia > Lachnospirales > Lachnospiraceae > Acetatifactor. The sequence continues at coordinate 33,226 of CAJTSY010000010.1, read as the reverse complement.
ACTTGTTAAAATGAATCATGGAGAATGTCAGAACCGCCAGGGGCAGCGTGACACCGTAATCCGCCGTGGGCGGCCGGAGTCCCAGCAGACCCGAGATATTGCTGACCAGGATAAAGATAAAAATGGTTCCGATATAATTGTAAAATCTCGGAGCCGCCTGCCCCATGGAGCCGTTTACCATATTATCCAGCATTTCGACGATCATTTCCACCACATTCTGGAAACTGCCCGGCACTTCCGATGCCTTTGCCATACATCTGCCTGCGGCGACAGCAAACACTGTCAGAAGCAGCATGACGATGAAAATGCACACATGTGAAGTGGTAATCCATACAGGGTGTCCGAAAAAGGAATACTCAAACACACCGTGGATCATAAAGTCAACCTCCGACCCACCGGACAGTAAAATTCCATGTCCCATACTCTCACCTCTCTTTCCTGAAAATTTTGTAAAACCATAATCCTGGAAAGTCCCCTGCACGGCGGTATCACTGCCCTGCCGGAGCCTCTCCCTCCTGTGCCGGAGACTCTTCCTCCGGAACGGGATCCGTTTCATGGAACAGCCTGTTGCACAGTTTATGAGTAATCGGCTGAAGATAAGCCGTTACTTTCAGACTCATGTAGCCAAGGAAAAAAATCAGAGGATTCATCGCCCCCGTAACGGAAATGACAATCAAAACCGCCGCCGTCAGTGCATACCGGAACAAATACCCCCTTGTAACGATGCCGGAGGCATTCTCCCCGCACAAAAGAGCCCTGTCCAGCGTACGGCACATGTGAATGCTGCCGGCCACGGCAAAGGCAATTCCAAACCAGAGGCTGAGGGCATAATCCATCCTCCCCCCTGCCGCAAATCCCACCAACTGGCAGAGAATCCCGAAAAACAGCATGCCGATATGCATCTCCAGAAGCGTCCTGTTTCTTTTTCGCAGTCCCTCAATTATCTTCATCAGAATCACCCGGTTCCCCGTCCCGACTTTCTCCTCCCCACAGGCGCTTCGCCATGCGGTATACGTTCTGCCCTCCTGCCACGGCTCCCAGCACAAAGAAAAGAATGGTGAAATAGGAAGTGCCGCATTTCCGGTCAAGCCAAATCCCAATGGCCGACATCATGCCGATAGGCACGATCATATTCAGGCCAAACTGCATGACCATTGCCATGGATTCATAAACGATCCGCTCTTCGCCCTTGCGCCGCTTCATAAAACACCACCGCTTCTTCCGTGTCCGGAGGTATGCCCATTCTTTGTTACCCAACATATTATACCTATTTTTATCCAAAATGTCTAGGGTAATATGCTCTATTTGTCATAAATCTTCGCCCGGATTCTTGACTTAACACGGCCGGAGATGTATTATTTTACATTATAGGAAAGCCTGCCGCCAGACAGACATGGAATCATTACAGTGCCGAAAGGAGCCTCTCATGAACATAGCCAAAATATACCGCAGACGCATCATCCCCGCCGAATACCTTCTCCTTGAGGATGATGTAATTGTCACACAGGATGAGGAGACCATTGTCACCAGGTGGAATACCCTGAATCCGAAGACGACGTTTTCCCACGGCTGCTCCTGCTTCTTTCTCAATGAAGGAATCAAACTGAGCAAAATCTACCGCAGCGACAATTCCCTGCTCTACTGGTACTGTGACATCGTAGAATACTCCTTCGACCCCTCCGGGCACGAAATGACATTTACGGACCTCCTGGCCGATGTTATCGTATATCCCGAGGGGAGGGTAAAGGTAGTCGACCTGGATGAGCTGGCGGAAGCCATGGAGCGGAACCTTATCACGAAAGAGCAGATGATTTACTGTCTGCGCAGCCTTAACCACCTGCTCTCCCTGATCTACCGCGATAAATTTGACAGGCTGCAGAACTACCTGGACAGCCTGGGACTGTGACCGCGAAACTCCCTGCCGCCTTCCAAAATGCCCTTCCTGCCCTCCGGAGGATGCGCTAGTAGAAGACATGCCCTCCTATATTAATTCCTGTGAGGCCGTCGATGGGCGTCCGGAAAAAAACGCAGTTTCCCACATTGGTCACCCCCGACATGGCCGCGTCGGCAGCCTGGTAGCATCTGTCGGTAGCTTTGTCGGCAGCCAGCGCAAGATCCAGGCGGCCGCTTGCCACGGGAGAAAACTGCCCGCCCTGGTATATGACGCCCACCACGGTGTCCGGAAACTGGGAGCTGAGCACTCTGTTCATCACCACGCTTCCCACGGCCACCTGACCTTCATAGGGCTCCCCCCCTGCCTCACAGTAAATCAGATTGGCCAACAGGCGCCTGTCCCCTTCCGAAAAGCTCACCTCCGAGATATCCCGCCATGCTCCGTTGGCGGCCGCCTGGGACTTGGCGATCTCCTCGGCAAGTTTCTTTTTCAGATATTCCAGATCCTCCTCTTTTTTCCGGATCTCGGCTTCATAATCCAGAGCCTTCTTTTCCGCGCCGGAGATCTGATCCCCGTACTTTGCGATGGCGGCGGAAGTCTGGCTGACCATGCCGTCAACCTTGTCCCTTTCCTCCTCTGCCTTCCCCCTCAGTTCCTCCAGTTCCGTCATTTCCCTGCGGAGCCTCTCCTCGTGTTCCTCTATGAGAATCCGGCTCTCCTTATATTCCTGCAGCATCCGTTGGTCGTATGCCACTACTTTTTCAATCTGTTCCGCCATGTTCAGCAGTTCGGAAAAGCTGCCCGAGGACAGGAGCGCAACCAGGTAACTGTCTTCCTGCTGTTCGTACAGACAGCGGGCCACCACGGCCATACTGGCATACTGCCGCTCCTCCGCCGCCTTTGCCTCCTCCAGGGCTGCCTGGGTATCCGCGATCTCCTGCTCCTTGTCGTCGATCTGCTGTTCCAGCTCCTCCAGGTTCGCCACCACCGCGGAGAGCTGGGCGTTCAGGTAGTCCAACTCCTTCTTCAGGGTGTCCCGTTTGCCCTCCAGGTTCTCCAGTTTTTCCTGGGTTCTGTCAAGCTCGTCCTCCAGGTTCTCCTTCTCCTTCTGGGTGCGGTCCAGCTTTTCCCGGGTAGTGGAAGCCGCGGACACCACAACAGGACCGGGGTCCCGGGCAGGAACACCGGCCAGAATCGCAATGGTCAGTACACATGCTGTTTTCTTCCAGATCTTCAAGACATTACACCGCCTTTCACAGTGTAGTAAGACAGACAGCCCCAGGTCACTTCGTTCCGAAAATACGGTCTCCTGCATCTCCCAGGCCCGGAACAATATAGCCGTGGTCGTTCAGCCTTTCGTCTCGTGCTCCCACATAAATATCCACATCCGGGTGCTCGGCCTGCATGGCCTCAATTCCCTCAGGCGCTGCAATAATGCACATAAAACGGATATTTTTACAGCCTTTTTCCTTCAGCATCCGGATGGCTGCCACGGAAGATCCCCCTGTGGCCAGCATGGGATCCACCACAAACACCTCCCTTTCCGCACAGTCCGCAGGCAGTTTGCAGTAATACTCCACAGGCTTAAGGGTCACCGGATCCCTGTAAAGGCCGATATGCCCCACTTTCGCCGCCGGAATCAGACTCAGCATTCCGTCCACCATTCCAAGCCCCGCACGGAGAATAGGGACGATGGCCATCTTCTTGCCCCTGAGCTCCTTCACGGTGGCTTTGCAGATAGGGGTCTCTATCTCCACCTCGTCCATCTTCAAGTCCCTGGTGGCCTCATAGCAGATCAGCATGGCAATCTCGCTGATAGCCTGGCGGAAGTCCTTGGTGCCGGTTTCCTTTCTGCGGATAAGGCCGATCTTGTGTTGGATCAAAGGATGGTTCATAATCATTACGTCTCCCATGTCATTCCTCCTGTAAATTATACTCAAGCTGTAGGTTAACAGTCATTCCCCTTATTCCGCCGGTTCTATCAGGCTGACCCGCCGCCTGTGGCGCTCCTCACCGGAAAACGCCGTATCCAGAAACACATCCACTATCTCCAGAGCCAGGTTCTCCCCCAGCATCCCGCCTCCCAGGGCCAGTACATTGGCATCGTTGTGCAGCCTGGTCAGCTTCGCCGACAGGGGATCGGAACAGAGCGCGCAGCGGATGCCGGGAACCTTGTTCGCCGTCATTGCGATCCCAATGCCCGTGGTGCAGATGACAATTCCCTTTTCGCACCTGCCCCCGGCCACAGCCTCTGCGACGGCCCGGCCATACACGGGATAATCACAGCTGTCCATCCCATGGCATCCCATGTCTTCCCATTCAATCTGCCTCTCCTCCAGGTGCCGGATTACTTTTTGCTTCAGGGCATACCCCCCATGGTCGCTTCCGATTGCTATCATGTCAATGCCACCTCCTGATTTTTCCGCATCACAGCGGATACATCCTTTTAAAGCCGGTTTTCTTCCATATTTATCAAAGTCAGACTCCTGAAAGCCAGATTTGTCAAAATCAGACTTCTCAAAGCTTTACCAGCCTGTTCCCGGCCGCTTTCAGCAGGCGGTTCATGATGGCCTGTCCCAGCCCGCGGCCGGAAAAGCTTTCCGAATAGATGCTTGTCACCTTTTCGTCGTCGAATTCCCTGAGGACGGCAAACAGCCTTCTGGCAATGTCCGCCTGGTTTTCACGACTTCCTACACATTTTACCACATCTGCACAATATAATTCAAGTGTTTCTGTGGTTCCGATAATCCCTGTCTTCTCCCCTGCTTTCCGGTCCGCCTCCGCCTGCCGGTTGATATAGGCCGCCACCTGTCCGGGCTCCCCCTCCACAATGACCATGCGGCCTGCGGGAGCATAATGCCGGTACTTCATGCCGGGCGCCTTGGGAATCTGTCTGCTGTCCGGGTCTATAATCGTGGCATCTATATCGGTTCTGCCCAATACACTGTCCAGCATTTCCTGTGTAACATAACCAGGACGCAGAATGCGGGGGGGCTCCACCGTCAGGTCAAGGATGGTGGATTCCAGTCCGATGCCCACTTCCCCGCCGTCCACGATCATATCTATCCTCCCTGCCATGTCCTCCACCACGTATCTGGCCAAGGTGGGACTGGGCTTTCCCGAAAGGTTGGCGCTGGGCGCCGCCACATAGCCGCCGCTGTATTCAATAAGTTTCCGGGCCACCGGGTGGGAGGGAAAACGCACCGCCACCGTGTCCAGTCCCCCTGTGGTCTCAGGGGGTACCCCGGGTGCTTTTGGCAGAATCATGGTCAGCGGCCCCGGCCAGAACATTCCGGCGATTTTTAAGGCCGCCTCAGGCACCCGGCTTACGATCCCATACAGATCCTCCAGCCGGCAGATATGTATAATCAGGGGATTGTCCGAGGGCCTGCCCTTTGCCTGGTAAATCCTGCGGGAAGAGCGGGGATTCAGGGCATCTCCCCCCAGGCCGTACACAGTCTCCGTGGGAAATGCCACCAGGCCTCCCCGCCTTATCACATCCCCTGCCCGGCGCAGCCCGTCTTCTTCCTCCCGGTCAAATTCCGGACAGTCCGGTCTGATCTTAATGAGCTTTGTCTCCATCCTCTCCACTCTCCCTGGCTAGTTTCCGGACTCCGTTACAGCCTGTTCCTTCAGTCCCGTTCATTCAGGTACCTTAGTATTCCCATATGGATTGCCCACGCCACCCGCTGCTGGTATTCCGGACTGCACAGCTTCTCCGCCTCAGCGCTGTTGGAGAGGAAGCCGCATTCGGATTGTGTTTCATACAGGCGAACCCTGCATTCCAATGGGAAAAGTCTTTTGTCTCTATTATTATACAACAGGAGCCGGACATGTTACAACAGTTATTTGTCCCAAAATGCCCCGCAGGCCTGCCGGCGATTACGCTTCACGGCTTCGCGGGGGCATCAGACGAACAGTAACCTGCCGCCGGCCCGTGTGCATTGCCCCATATAAACAATTCCTTCCTCATCAGCTTCCACACTGCCTCGATAAAATAATAATCCCCATAGATAATGGAAAACTCATGTTCCGCATCGTGGTATGCCGCCGTGCACCTTTCAAGCAGGTTGTCCGTGTCTTTGTCCCAGCAGCAGCGATTGTCTGCAAGCGCCTTCAGCATCTCAAGCGCCGCGTTTTCGTATTTGTCCCCTTCCTTTTCAGGGACACATTTCGTAAGCTCCAACAGCCCGCATGCCGCAATAGCCGCCGTGGAATCCTCGTATGCCGGGCTTTCCGGCTGTCTGAAATCAACCGGTATGAGTTTCGAATCCGGAATGTTCGCGATAAAGTAATCCGCCACTTTCCGGGAGGCGGCAAGATAATTCTCCTCCCCCGTGTGAAGATAACTGAGAACAAAGCCGTAAATCGCCCACGCCTGTCCCCTGGTCCATGCAGAGCCGTGTCCGTAGCCCTGTCCTCCTACGGAATGGAGGTATTCCCCGGTATTGGCGTCAAAGTCGACAATATGCTTCGCGGAGCCGTCCTCCCGTATAAAATATCTGGCGGCGGTGTCCGCATGCATTTTTGCTATGTGGTAAAATTTCGGGTCATGCAATTCATCCCCGGCCCAGTACAGAAGGGGCAGGTTCATCATGCAGTCAATGATGGCTCGTCCGGCAAAGGATCCGTCCTCCTTTCCGCCCCAGTCGTTCCATGCCCGGATAAATTTTCCCACCGGATTAAACCGGCCTGCAAGGTTATCCGCCGCTAAGAGCGCCCTGTTTCTCGATGCCGGGTCCCCTGTCATATGGTAGTGCGCCACCGAGGTGGGCAGCCACCTGAAACCGCTGTCATGGTCCATGCCCTGGCGGATCATCAGGTTTGCGTCAAGCTTACTTTCCGTGGCAAGCGCATTTTCCAGATAGACGGGCTCCCCCGTGGCATAGTACAGCTGCCACATCATGCCGCCCCAGAAACCGTTTGTCCACCAGCAGATGTCCGTCTTTCCCTTATCGTCAAAGACACCGTCCTTTGTCGTATAAGGGATCTTGCCCCGGCTGCGTTCCGCAACCTTTTCTTCCTTTGCGAGGATCTTTTCATAGACCTCGCTTACCCATGTTTTATCCATGTCGTTCCTCCTATTCCAGTACCGTCTCTCCACTTCCATGCCCTTATGGGGGAGCAATTTTCATCTGCAAAGTGATCCAGATGAAAATTCTCCCGGGCATGTCCGTTCCGAGACTGCTTTTTATTATTCCAGTTCCGTCATGCGCGTTCTCTTCGCGCATTTCACTCTCGGATTTATTATCCAAGGTCGGGCACACTCTTGAGGGATATGGTTCCCGGCGCCTTTCCTTCCGTCTCGAACATAATGATTTCATTTTCTCCCTGTTTTAACAGCGGACCGGGTATATATAGACGTTTCTGCGGGCCGGCCTCCTCCACGTTGAAGGAAAAGCGATAGAATGCCGGCGTCCCCGGTAAATATTCTCCGGAAAAATCCACCTTTTCCACGTTGTCCAGGGGAAGCGGGTACTGCTCCCAGTGATTGTGCATATGTCCGTTAATCTGCACGCACTGGGCGATTCCCTTGCGCTGGAGCTCCATCCGCGGGCCGAAGTTCACCCGTCCCATATTCTCCATCAGGATGTCCAGGCGGGCGCCCTTTTCCGCAGGGAGATTCCGTTCCGGTTCTTCCGTTTCCGCAGAAGGGCCTCCTTCCGGCTCCGGCTTTTCCGCTGAGGGTTTCCCCGCATGAAGGCTCTCCGGAAAGGGGCCGTCCGAGGTGACCAGGGGCACATCCACTCCCCGTCTGTCATCAGCTTCCTGACGGCCTTCAGGTAACCAGTGTCATTGGCATAATAGCCGTACTCATTTTCCACCTGCATCAGGATCACAGGCCCTCCCTGGGTACACTGCATGGGCACAAGCTTCGGAAGCAGCACCCTGTAATATTCCTCCACATGCTTCAGAAGGGCGGGGGGTTCACCCGAAGCCTCATGCCCTCCTCCCGCAGCAGCCAGGCCGGCAGTCCGCCGAACTCCCATTCCGCACAGATATAAGGCGAGGGCCGCAGGATGACATACAGCCCCAGTTCCTGCGCCAGGCTCACAAATCTCTCGACGTCCAGGATGCCGTTAAAGCGGAACCTCCCTTTCTCCGGCTCATGCATGTTCCAGGGAATGTAGGTCTCCACCGTGTTGCAGCCCAGATTGCGGAGCTTCTCCAGTCTGTCTCGCCAGTATTCCGGAACCGTCCGGAAATAACGGAATGCCGAACTGCATCCACAGCCGCTCGTACTCCTCATCCGTGACGGCCAGTACGCCTCCATGCCGCTTCTTCGCATGTCCCATGTCATATTCATCCGGCTCCAGGATACGGAAATCTCCGGAGGATAAGTCATCCGTCACCATAGGCAGATACCCCTTTCCCTCCGCGAAACGGTCCGCAATCAGGCACCAGGTTTTCCCGTCCGGCAGCAGGTACCCTTCTGGTCCCTCCACCCCTTTCAGGGCATCCAGAACAGGCGACGGAATCCTGGTGAATCCCCCATAAGGGAAGACGCCTCCTCCAGAATCAATACCTTCTCCGTCTCGTCCTTGGAAATACGGTAATAGTTTCCGCCGCTCTCCAGTATGGTGGTGTCTATCACATGGTTTTCCCGCTCCATGAACAGAAAGGTCTCCGAGAATTCCCGGAAATCTTTGGTATAGGCGGCGTAAATCCGTTGTTTTGCCGCTTTATCCCCGCCGCTTTTCACCATGGAGGCAAAAAAGACCAGAAAAGCCTCCTTCTCCCTGTCGTACACCGCCTCCGGCGCCCAGACGCAGCCTGCCTCCGGTATCCCCACCCGGCAGGGGCGCTCCTCGCTCCAGTGGATCAGATCCGGAGATTCCCATACCATCAGGTCACGGCTCCCCTGCTCGCCGTCCTGCCCTTCCCCGATAAAATGTACAAATAAATATCCTGCCATTTCGCTGCTCCTGTTTCTATACTTCTATGATTTATCAATATTTCATTTATAGTTTGTTATAAAACAATTAATATTGTCTGCTGCTCTTTTGCCGCCTGGCTGGTTGTTTCGCTTACCTAGTAGTTCCGCCTGCCTGGTTGTTCTGCCTGTCACAGCAATTCCGCCTGTCCGGCTCAGGAATCCAACAGCGCAAACAGCCCGGCACCGTGGGCTGGCACCAAATCCGTCAGTACGCCCTCCGCTACCTCCCTGTCCGTTCCGCTCCACAACTCTGCGGCCTTCCGGATGCCTGCCGTCCTGCCTGCAAGCTGCTCCACTTCCTCCAGGACGCAGGAAATCTGCTGTTCCTCTTCCCGGAAATTGAAAAAGGCAAGGTACCTCTCCCCGTTTTCCCTGTTAAGGCAGCTCCAGATGGCATAATCCTGGTTTTTCTCAAACTGCTTTCCCACATATTCATTGGAAACCAGCTTCAGGATATCCTTCCGGGTCAGCAGCCACAGCGTCCAGTCGTCCAGTTTCGTCAGTTCCGCTCCCACCATCAGCGGCGAGCCGAAGACGCACCACAGCGTCATCATGGTGATCTGTTCCTCCCTGGTGAAATGGGTGTCCCACTCCCCCTGTCCGAAGCCTCCTCCCAGTTTTCCCAGGGGAAGCATGTCGCAGTCGGGATAAGAACCTGGCGCCACATGGTTCTGCCACAGTTCGCACCTGTCAAACATGTTCCGCAGCAAATCCCACCTGTCCCAGAAATCGTCGGTAATCCGCCACATATTTGCGTATTTTTCGTAATGCCAGGCCTTCTCGATCAGCGCCGGTCCCGGGGAGAGGGACAGTACCATGTCCCTGCCGCTCTTCCCGATGGCTGCATGCAGCATCTCCACCTCATGGGCGGCGGAGTAGGGATTGTGGGGATACAGATTGGTGTTGCAGATATCGTCGCATTTAATGTAGTCAACACCCCACTGCGCATACAGGCTGATAATGGAATCGTAATAGGCCTGGGCGCCCTCCGCATTTTTCCGCAGCCCGTACATGTCCGGGTTCCACCCACAGATGGAGGACGGATCCGCCGCCTGGTTGGCCGTGACGCTGCTCCCCAGGATGGGCATATGCTGATGGGCCGCGGTCCTGGGGATTCCGCGCATGATATGGATGCCGAACTTCAGCCCCAGGCTGTGCACGTACTCCGCCAGGGGGCCAAAGCCCTTCCCGCCTGCCGCCGAGGGAAACCGTTTTTCATCCGGCAGCAGCCGCCCGTACTCGTCGATCTCTTCCTCCCCGAAAGGTATGTACTGGTACCTGTCCCGCATGGTTCCTGCATCTTTGGCGTACCACTCAATGTCCACCACCACGTACTCCCATCCGGCATCCTTTAAATGCGCCGCCATAAAATCGGCGTTTGCCCTCAACTGAGCCTCGTTGACAGTCGTATCATAATAATCGTAGCTGTTCCAGCCCATAGGGGCCTTGTTCATCGTATATTTCATCTCCGTGCCTCCTGCTTTCTTCCTACCTCTCGCCTACTATCACCGTTTTTTCTGTCCTCCTGCTCTGTTTCCTGCTTCTGGCTTCTGCTTCCTCCCTCTGTTTCCTGTCCCTGTTTCCTGCCTCTGCTTCCTGCTATGTGTCCGGTTTCAGGGAATTATCTTATTATATATTATGTGCTTCCGGGTTTCCATGGAAAATCTGATTTATTTATGGTAATTTCCTATCCAGTTTTTCTTCCGCATGCCACCCAAAAGTCATAATCCCGGAATATCCTCGGCTCGTCGCGGAACTTCCTCCGGAATCTGCAAACCGTCTGATGCAGCATAAACCTAAAGCTGCTCCTTTCGGCTGTTCCTAACGCTGCTCTTTTCTGCCGTGGCTCCCGGTAATCCCGCCGATGATGATGCCTTCACCCGGAATCCGGGCCCGGACACAAAAAAGAAGCTGTCACCACAGCCCCTCCCTTTTTCCCCATCCTTTTCGATTCCGCCGCCGAAACCGGGAGCCGGTTCAATCCCCGGCACTCCCACCATGTCCCCTTCTTAAACCATCCCCCTCCGTTCTCCTCTGTCAACAGTCATAATAAAAGATAATGTCGGATTTTCCTTCCTGCTTTGTCCCCTTATAGACATTCGTATCCAAGCCGCCTATATAAAAACCGGCTTTTACATAAAACAGGCATGCACCCAGGTTGTTATCCTGTCCCTGCGTATAAATTCCGTTATAGCCCGATGACAAACGCAAGCTCCCCGGCTTTATCAATCAAAAGTTTTGCAACGCCCTGATTGCGGTACTCCGGATTAACTTTCAAATCATACAGATACACGTATTTAAAAAAGCCGCTCTGCATAATGGCAAGGCCTATGCAAGCATCGTGATCATAGGCTCCAATGAATGTACTGTTTCCGATCATTGCATCATAGTCATAATTTTCATCCGGAAAGCACATCTGTGTTTCATTTTCGAATTTTTCAATGGTATAACTCCACATTTCGTTTGTATAAGCCGGTATCATTCTTCCGAACAAACGAAATGGCCGGTTGGGAATATTGATATCTGCCCTGTGTTCACGGTCAATTATCTTGATTTCTATCATTCCGGTCTCTTCCAGGCTCAAATTTACCGCCCTTTTCATCAGCCCTGCGCCTTGCCTCAGGCCGCTTCATTCCCGTTTTCCTTCCGGTCGTTCGGGAGTGTCTTCGTAAGGATGAAGGTGCAGGCGACAGTTATAAGTATCATAATGAAACCATGAATCATCTGCTTTTTCTGCAGGCAATACGGCACATAGTAAAGGAATCGGCGGGCGGGAACAGTAGCTTTACAAAGCCCATACTGCTCCATCAGACCATTTCCCCGAAGAAAAACCAGAAAGATGACAGACTGCAGAGCCCTCCTCCGGGGAATTATTTCTCCTGTATGGCTGACACAAGTATAGCACAATTCCCTCCTTTTGGCTACCTTAACCTGACCCTCTAAAACCAGTGGAATTGGGGCAGCCCTGTTTCAACAGCAATGTCAATCCGCCAGGGAAATCCCGCCTCTCCGGATTACCGGCATTACTGCTTATGGCTTCGTTTTTCACAGCAGCCAAAGCACAGAGAACCGGACAGGAGGATCCCCATTTTAAGTACCCTCAGTCTCGGGTTTGTCACATAAGGAACTCATGAAAACGCCTCGCGGCAAAACCCGGTAAACAGTAATCTATCGGCCCCGGACTTTTCCGGGCTGTCATGAACTGCCATGGACCGCCCTCCGAAACGCAGCAGGTCTTTGTTTTTCTTCAGAGCCGATACAGAATTTCCCTAATATCTCCGTTAATACATATATACTTATCCTTAATTTCGTCAGGCATATATGCCTCCCCATTGTTCAGGCAGACATAGACGGCATTTTTCCACTGATGCGTCATACGCCAGAAGCTGTACTTCACAATGCCGGGCGTATTGAATCCCACTGCCGCCTCCAAAAACTCTTTCAGATATTCTTCACAAGATATTTTCTTATTAATATTTCACAAATATTTTTCAAAGCATCCCATGATTGCATTTCAAGGAATGTTACAGTATAATGGAAATGTAACAGTCTTTTTTGAAGTAATGAAGATGTATCATAAAGACGAAAGCCGAACTGCTGCCTGAACGCCCGGTGGCTACAACCGTTCAACTCATCGGAAATAAATGGAAGTTATTGATTATCCGCAACCTGCGGATGCGGCCATGGCGTTTTAATGAATTACAGAAGAATCTGGACGGTATCAGCCAGAAAGTTCTCACAGACAGCCTGCGGTCCATGGAAGCAGACGGGCTGATTACCCGCACTGTGTATGCGGAAGTTCCGCCAAGAGTGGAATATTCCCTGTCAGAACCGGGGGAAACCATGCGCCCCATTCTTGACGCTATGGAAGCATGGGGAAATTCCTATAAATCAATGGCGCGTACTTAAGGAAGCGGCTACAGCCTCCGGTTTCAACGAAATCAGAGTGCTGTCCCTTTCGTCGGAAAATAAAATTTTTTCATGTCCACCCCTTCCAGGGAAAGTAGTTTCGCTTTTATATCCAAACCGCCCGCATATCCCGTCAGGCTTCCGTCCGTACCTACCACACGGTGGCAGGGGACGATGACAGAAATCGGGTTATGCCCTACTGCGCCGCCTACCGCCTGTGCGGACATACGGGCGATCCCCCTTTCCTTTGCTGCCGTTTCTGCCAGTTTTCCATAGGTGACAGTTTCCCCATAGGGAATCCGGCGCAGAAGCTTCCATATACTGAGCCGGAACGGTGTTCCCGCAATATGCACAGGCGGCATGAAATCCGGCTCCCGGCCGGAAAAATAGATATCCAGCCATTTTTTCACGGTTTCAAAAACCGGAATATCTTTTTCCATGGAATGATTATTTTCCATATGTTCCGGGTCAAGTCCGTCCGCATAAAACTTCTCCCCCTCAAACCAGAGCCCTGTCAGGCCGATGCCATCCGATGCAAGCAGTATTCCGCCCACAGGTGAACGATAAGTAGTTGTGTACTGCATTTTCTCCTCCTTGTACTCCATTCATAAGCCGGTATGCTATTTCATATACGCCAGCCCCACTTTCCTGTCTGCTTTTACTTTCGTCACCATCTCATGTAATCTCGGCAGACCCTCAGACTTCGCATTCTCCGCCGTGGAATTCTCCATATACTGTCCGAGCTGCCGCAGCCTTTCCGGCGGATTCCCTTCCGTTCCTTTTGTATACAGGAATATCGTCCTGACCCCGTCCTCATAGGACAGATCCGGTTCTTCCACACAGCCGTTTTTTATGGTATAGACCATCCGGTTCCGTCCAAATATACAGCATAGCACAATTCCCGGTATTGTCAAGGATATTTTGGTGCATATTTCAGCGGTTTCCCCAAAGCATTCATCTAAAAAACTCCCGTTAAAAATATACTCTCATCCCCTCTTGACACCCGACTTACAGCGTGCTATACTGTTCTTGTCGATGCAGTACAGCCAATGACAGAAAGGCGGTGAAAATTTGGAGATTGTTGTGAGCAATAAGACGAGCCGCCCTTTGTACGAGCAGATTTCAACACAGGTGAAAACCCAGATTATGAGCGGCGAATTAAAAGCCGGGGAAGCCCTTCCTTCCATCCGCTCCCTTGCAAAATCGCTGCAGATCAGTATATTAACCGTACAAAAGGCATATGACCTGTTGCAGGCAGACGGTTTTATCGAGACAACAGCCGGAAAGGGATGCTTTGTCTCCGTGCAAAACCAGGATTTCTATTTAGAAGAACAGCAGAAGAAAATAGAGGAACGATTGAATGAGGCGATCGAAATAGCCCTAGCAAGCGGCATACCGCTTAACAAACTGATTAACCTGTTGACGCTGCTGTATGAGGAGGATTGACAATGAATGAAGCTTTAACGATTTCGGGGCTTACCAAAACTTATCAGGATTTTGTCCTGGACAGCGTTTCCTTCACCGTTCCCGGCGGCTGTATTGTCGGGCTGATCGGGGAAAACGGCGCCGGCAAAAGCACAATCATCAATGCGGTTCTGGGGCTTGTCCAAAAGGAAGCCGGCCATGTCTCCGTTTTGGGGCACGAGAAACTGGACGGGGACACCAAAGAACAGATTGGCGTGGTCTTTGACGGCAGCAATTATCCGGAAATGCTTTCCCCAAAGAAGATGAACCGGGTGATGAAAAATGTCTATCATTCGTGGAACGAACAGACCTATTTCCGGCTGCTGAAGGAATTCTCCCTGCCTCCTGACAAGCAAATCAAACAGTTTTCAAAAGGGATGAAAATGAAACTGGCGATTTCCGTTGCCCTGTCCCACGATTCCAGACTGCTGATTCTGGACGAAGCCACCAGCGGGCTTGACCCTGTTGTCCGGGACGATATCCTGGACATGCTTCTGGATTTTGTGCAGGACGAAGAGCATTCCATACTGGTATCTTCCCATATTACCAGTGACCTGGAAAAAATTGCGGACTATATCGTATTTATCCATGAAGGGCAGGTGGTGTTCTCCAAGCCCAAGGACGAACTTGTTGAACAATACGGCATTATCAAGTGCGGGGCGGCGCAGTTTGACGCATTGGACAAATCAGACATGATTGTATACCGCAAAATGGATTATGAATGGCAGGTTCTGGTTTCCCACCGGGAGAAAATGCAGAAAAAATATCCGAAGGCCCTGATTGTGCCTGCAACCATTGACGAAATAATGCTGCTCTATATAAAGGGAGGAAAAGAATGAAAGGATTATTATTAAAAGACTACTATCTGATCAAATCCGTACTTTATATCATCCTTGTGGTTTTTGCCATTGTGGGAATCGGCATGTCCTTCCTGGCCTCCACATGGGTACTGGCCGTACTTGCCACCGTTATGTTGGGAATGATCTCCGTAACCACCATCAACATGGATAAAAATTCAGGATGGAGAAAAGTGTCTGTGGTTTTGCCCGTATCCAGGAAAGCGGTTTTGGACAGCAAGTATATCCTGTATTTATTGCTCAGCGGAACCGGACTGCTTTCAGGCATCGTTCTGAGCATTGCCGTCTCTGTATGCAGAGGGGAATTTGATTCCCATTCCATGCTGCTGTTTGTCAGCATCAGCATTGCCATGGCCCTGTTCTCCGGAAGCATGACAATCCCCTTCACATTCCTTTTCAGTGAGGAAAAAAGCTTGCTGGGGCTCATTATTGCATATCCCCTTTCCGCTATAGTATTTATGGGCGCCGCCATGCTGATTGACGACAAGCTGACAGCATGCGGCCTGGTGGCTGCCGCGGGAATCCTGCTTTATACTGTCTCGTGGGGCGTCGCGAGGAAATATATTGCAGGCAGGGATATCGGTTAGAAACGGTGCTTTGCCTGCGCCGTGTTTTACCGCCCTCTTCCACGGGATTAGAGAATGCCCTGTAGCAGCATGAACAGCAGAACGGCAATAGCGATAACCCGGGTCAGAACATCCCACCCATAAACGCCCCTGTCTGCGTCATCCGTTTGAAACACACCGGGTTTCTGCCTGAATCTGCTGCACTGTAGTCCCTCCACATACCAGTTCCAGCCGGAGGCATCCGAATAAAGCTTTACCTCCGGTGATTTCAGATACAGATGCACGGGAACGCGGTAGGCGCCGGCCTTTATCTCCGTGCCGCAGGCAGGGCCTTCCTCCATCTTTTCAATGACCAGATAGTATAGTTTCCTATAATGGATATGTCCATGACGGTTTGTAAAAGAAACCTTCTCCGACTCAAAACGCCGGATGACGCCCCTGCAGCATCTCCCTCCGGATATCGCTTCCCGGCGCTTCATCCGGCAGTTCAGGGCACCCCTTCCTTTTATGTACGCCGTATACAGCGGCAGTAATCCGCCCAACAGGAATATCACCCTGTTCGCTCCGTTGGCCGTCCCACTCCCCATACCGCGGAACAGGGAGCTGTACCAGACAGCGGCAAATACCAGAAGTATGGCCGTATCCCACAGTTCTTCCTCTGCGGGCAGGATTTTTCTGTGAAACATCTGACCTCATCCCCCTCTGCGCCAATCTGTATGTGATATGTAGATCATAGGAAAACAGTACACGAAGTTTTATTTATTATACCTGATTTGTCTGAAAATGCAACCACCTGAATGCCGCTGCCATGAAATGACCCCTGCGAATGCTCCGCACAGGCACCTGTAAAAAACCAAACTACCTGCTCTATGCAACAAACAGCCGGCCGAATCGGCTCCCAACCGGAGCTTGCCCCGCCGGACCTGGCCAGGGCCTCCGGAGCAGAATTTGCGGATGTGGTAAGACATTGAGCAACGAAGACACCCGGGCAGCAATAGAATTTCCGCCCAAAAACGGCTGATACGCGGGAGACACGTCCTTTTATTAGAATAGGACAACTCTTAACAGGCATAGATTGTGTTGAATAAACAGGCGGAGGAAATATGGATAACCAACAGCCTCACCTTTCATGCCCTCCGGACATCCGGGAAGCCGACCTCCGGAATCTGGTTGAGATCAGCGGTATCGAAATCGACACCACCCTGGAAAAAACACAGCGGATACAGAATTTTATCAGGGATATCAGGAATCCCTATTGTTTTCGCTGTAATAATACCATTGTGAAAGTTTCTTTCTGCAGCGAAGGCAGCTCATTTCAGGAACTGCTCCAGGACTACTTCAGTTCCCTTTAGACTATTCCGAACTGTTTTTCGAAAGGACGAACGGCCATGAACATAGACGGCGTACAAAAAAAGTGGATGGCGGCAGGCTATACCCGCCTGTCAAAGGACGATGGGGATAAAGAGGAAAGCGACAGCATCAACAACCAGAAGGCTTTGATCCAGCGATACGCCGAGAATCACCCTGAGCTGCACCTGACAGGGCACTACTCTGACGACGGTTATACGGGGGTAAATTTTAACCGGCCAGGCTTCCAGGAGATGATGGAAGAAATCAGGAACGGAGAGATTAACTGCATCATCGTGAAAGACCTGTCACGGTTCGGACGCAATTACATCGAAACCGGGCGTTATATAGAACGAATCTTTCCGACCCTTGGCATCCGGTTCATTGCGGTCAATGACAATTATGACAGCCTTTATAACAATTCGTCTTCCGACCAGCTTCTCCTGCCGTTTAAGAATCTAATAAATGATGCCTACAGCCGGGACATATCCGTAAAGGTGCGCTCTAATCTGGATGTGAAACGCAGGCAGGGAGACTATGTGGGTCCCTCCGTCCCCTTCGGTTACAGGCGTTCGGAAACAGACAGGAACAAACTTGTCACAGATCGGCCCGCAGCCAATATCGTTCGGCTCATTTTCGCCAAAAAAATCGAAGGGCTGAGCAACCTGCAGATTGCGGCTTTCCTAAACGAAAGAAAAGTTCCCACCCCCATCCGGTACAAACAGGAAAATGGCGGCCATGCCAATAGCGCTTTCCAGGTATACAGTATGCCGAGATGGTACGGCACCACAGTCCGGCGCATCCTTGAGAATGAAGTCTATACCGGCACTCTGCTCCAAGGAAAAACATACCGTCCCAATTACAAAATCCGGAAGCCTGTCGCCAGACCGCAGAAAGATTGGTTTCGTAAGGAAAATGCCCATGAAGCCGTTATCAGCCGAAGGGACTTTGACCTGGTTCAGGACATACTGGATACGGATACCCACCAGTCTGCCGGACAGGAAACGATTTATCCCTTTTCAGGCCTGGTTGTCTGCGGCAGCTGCCGCCAAAACTGCAGCCGCAAGCAGACGGTAAAAAAAAGTAAAAGCTACTTCTATTATGGCTGCTATCTTTCCGGCCATACTGCCTGCTGCAAGGGATTCTGCATCAACGAGTCCCGTCTGGAACAAACCGTGACAACCACGTTACGCCAATACATCAACTGCCTCTCCGACAGGGAACAGTTTCTTTCCCATCTGGAAAATGCCCCAGGCCGACAGCCGGAGGCAGCGGCGCTGACGCAGGAAACCCGGCGTGCAGAGGCTGCCCTGCAAAAATACAGGCATTTTCTTGCCTCTCTATATGAGGATTACCATGACGGGCTGCTGAACAGGAGTGAATATCTGGATTTAAGGGACACCTATCAGGAACAGGCGGACGAACTGACGGAATCCCTTGCCGACATGGCCAGGCAGCAGGAGACACTCAATACCGCGCCTGCGGCGAATTCATCCCTGATAGACAAATTCCGCAAATACATGGATTCTCCTGTCCCTAGCCGCAGACTGTTGGTGTCTATGGTAAAGAAGATATACATTTATCCCAAAAACCGCATACATATCGTTTTCCGGTTTCCGGATGAGTTTGAATCCGGAATTTCTTAGCCGGCACACATTGACGGTCCGGGAATTCCTAATACCCTTATAAAGGAGGTATGGACAATGCCCCATAAAAGAACAGACAGGTTTGCCGATACAGCCGCTGTGGATTCCCCGGAAATTGGATCCGGTACGGATGGCACATCCAGGCCCTGTCCCACAGGTTTATATCTGCGCATATCCGGCCAGGAGGCCGCGGAAGGTGAAAAACTGAGCAACCAAAAGGATCTGCTGCTAAATTATGCGAAAAGCCGAAATGACTTAAAAATTGTAGATATTTACTCCGATAACGGAAAAACCGGAACCGACTTTAACAGGCCGGAATGGATCCGCCTGATGGAGGATGTAAAAAGGAAGCGTATTTCCTGTATTGTGGTAAAGGATCTGTCACGCTTTGGCCGGAATTATATTGAAACCGGACATTACCTTGAAACGGTGTTTCCCGCCATAAATGTCCGTTTCATAGCGGTCAACGACAGCTATG
Source organism: uncultured Acetatifactor sp. (assembly GCA_910578995.1). GTDB lineage: Bacteria > Bacillota > Clostridia > Lachnospirales > Lachnospiraceae > Acetatifactor. Next base: position 14,128 of record CAJTSY010000010.1, on the reverse strand, counting down.
ACTCAAAAAACCTGGACAGCAGCGCGCTTCAGCCCTTAGACGCCATGATCAGGAGCATTGTGAATGAAGCCTATGCCAGGGACATTTCCCGCAAAATATTTTCTGCCAAGGAGCTCCAGCGGAAAAGCGGGTTGTATTACGGAAATGTACCGCCCTATGGATACTGCATGGATCCTGCCAACCCCCGCCACCTGATTGTCAATCCGGAAACCGCCCCTATAGTAAGACAGATTTTCCAGTGGAAGCTGGAAGGCATGGGCAGTTTCCAGATAGCCCGTCTCCTAAATGAAAACAAGATTCCGGCGCCCATGCGTTATCAGTTTCTGGCAGGTGCCGTAAAGGCGCCACGCTATGAAAACAGCACCTGGCAGGGCATTACCGTCAAAACCATCCTGAGCAACCGCACCTATACAGGGGATCTGGCAATGGGAAAAAAGAGGAAAAACCTATCCGGAAACCTGACCAGAACCAGACATATCCCCTCTGAGGACTGGACGATTACGGAAAATACCCATGAAGCCATCGTAAGCCGTGAAACCTTTTTTGAAGTCCGGCGTGTCTGTATGCAGGAACTGGAGAAAAACAGTGAAAAGCGATACCGTTACTCGAATAACGGCCCCCAGGATGATATTTACGTCCATGAACCAGTGCCAGAGGTTCGGAAAGGCAGTGGCCAACCATGAAGCACAGTCATATTTTCGAAAATAATTTTACAAAAAGCAGAATTCTCGCCTGCTACCTGAGACTATCCGACGAGGATTTCGACCTGAAGCAAAATACCCTCAGGGATGAGAGCGCCAGTATCAGCGCACAGCGGCAGTTAATACACAGTTATATCGAGTCAAATGCCGGACTGAGCCAAATGGAGATACGGGAGTTTGTGGATGACGGCTACTCCGGAACAAATTTTGAGCGGCCCGGGATTCAGGAAATCCTGCGTCTGGCTTCGGACGACTGTATCGGCTGCATTATCGTAAAAGACATGTCGCGCTTTGGAAGGAATTATATCGAAACAGGCCGTTACATCGAACAGCTTTTTCCTTTCATGGGAATTCGGTTCATAGCCATCAACGATTCCTTTGACAGTTCCGCATATACAGGCAATACCCCCGGACTTGAAACAGCCTTCAAAAATGTGATATATGACTATTACAGCAGGGATTTGTCTGCCAAGGTAAAAAGCACCAGGAAGTTGCAGCAGAAACGCGGAGACTTTGTAGCAGCCAGACCACCCTATGGGTATATCATCTCCCATAATGTCCAACCCTCCCAACGGCATGACGGTCAGCACCCCATCCGGCGCAGGTTGGTGATTGACCCCGAATCCGCGGAGGTAGTCCGAACTATATTCAGCCTGACGCTCTCCGAATGGAAGCCGTTCCAGATTGCACAGCGGTTAAACAAACTGCAGATCCCCACCCCTGCCCAGAGGCTGCACAGGCTTTACGGCTTCCAATGCGGCGGCTTCACAGAAAAACAGCTGATGTCCTGTTCCTGGAAACCCTGGCAGATAACAAAAATCCTGCAGGACGAAACAATGACAGGCGCCACTGTCAACAACCGCGTCCAGGTAAAATGTGTGGGCAGCAGAAAATTCAAGCGGCAGAAAGAAGAAGATTATGTGGTGGTCAGGGATACCCATGAAGCCATTGTTGACAGGGATACCTTCCTGCAGGCAGCCGCCATCATACAGAACCGGAAAACTGTCCGCACTGACAACCGCCGACAGAATGAGAACCTCTTTTACCGGAAGATTTACTGCGGCCAATGCGGATGCAGGTTGAAGCACGAAGTACACACACGCCGTTCCCACACCCACGCAGTTTACTACTGCCCCCATGCCAGGCCTTCGGGCGGAGGTACATGCAGCTTACATTCCGTAGAAGATGCATTTCTAAAAAAACAGGTGCTTGGACCGTTACAGGTGCTAATCCTCCTTATTTGGGACAAACATATGCCGCTCCCCAAGTCCGACAGGGAAAAGCTGCAGGACAGACTGTATTCCGTTTCACGACTGCTAAAACAGAATAAGGGAAAAGTTCCCCGCCTCTATGAAGAATACCGAACGGGGCACATCAGCCGGGAACAATTTGTCAGGAAGAAAAATGCCGTCTCCTCCACCGACAGTGCCCTCCAATCGGAAAAAAATGAATTAGAGAAACAACTGGCTTCCATGAAATCTGCCGCTTTGTCTGCAAAACGGGGGGTAAACACGTCAGAATCCCTTCTGGAAACAGCCGGGGTGGAAAACCTGACTCAGTGTGCCGTGGATATATTTGTAGACAAAATTGTAGTAAGTCCCGGAAGCCCCAGGGACTCTACAGAATCAACGGATATCGGGAATTCTATGGATTCCATTGAGATCGTCTGGAAATCAACAGACTTCTTTAAAGAGATGCACAGCAGAAATGCCTGACACGGCATTTCTGCCTATAAACCAGTTCGTCTGTCTGGAACGCAATACTCCACAATCACAATGGGTACATCCGTTTTCTTCAGCAGATAATAACTGTCATTTGCCTTGATCTGCCTTTTATTCTCCGGATCCACACTCTCCACCAGCCGGGACTGGATGCTCTGGGCAAGCATCTGTCCCTGAGCGCTCCCCGTATAATAGAACACCTGCGCCCCCCGGACGTATTCCTCCGGGTAACTGTTCTGGTGAATGCTCACAGTCAGCACCGGCGCTGTCTCCTCGATCAGTGCAATGCGCCGCTTCATGTCCTGCACCTTCTTATTGGGCGCCCCGGCATCGTACAGCCCCTCGTCGGATTCCCGGGTCATGACTACGTCCACATCGCCTGCTTCCAAAAACATTTTGACCAGTTCGGCAATCTGAAGATTTACGTCTTTTTCCTCCGCCCCGTTGATTCCCACCTTGCCCGGATCATCGCCCCCGTGCCCTGCATCGATGACCACACGCCATTTTTCCTTTTCCGCGTCCACTCCGCTGCCTGCCACGTAGACCGCCGCCTCACGTCCCAGGTACAGCATGGACACAAGTAGCATGGCCGCTGCCGCACCTGACAGCAGTTTGTACTGAAATTTTTTCATTCCGCTTCTGCCCCTGTATTAGCTTTACACCATTTATATTCCCATGGAAATTTCTTTAAAACCATTAAAGGACAGTTTCCCCGGTCAGGAATTTGTATAGGCGGCAACTTTCTCCCATGCCTCCGGCGTGCCATAGCCCAGTCTCCACACTGCAACGCCGCCCAGGTTCTTTACCTTCATAACATTCAGCTTCACCTCTATGGACTCCACATCTTCAATCCAGATCTGGTATCTGGCAGCCCCGCTCTCCCACTCCGCGTAATTCTGGCAGGTGGTTTCATCCCACTGGGGTGTCACATTCACACGCTGCAGATAATCCTGTACATTGTTCAGGGTAATGTACTGATCCGTCACCTCGGTTCCCTCCGTCTTCCACAGAATGGTATAGAAGGGCAGCGCATTTATGACCTTTCCTTCCGGCACCTGCTCCAGGGTCTTGTCCAGGCCGTTGGACACATACTCAATGCTTGCCACGCTTCCCGGATCCCCGCTGCCGTGCCAGTGCTCGTCATACCCCATAATGATCACATAGTCCGCCACCACGCCCTGGATGTCCAGCCTGTAGTAATTGTTGAAATGAAAGGGCACGTAGTTGTCCACTGACAAAACCAGTCCGTTCTTTCTGCATAGTACGGACAGTTCCTTCAGAAACTGGACATAATGCTCACCGCACTCCTCAGTAAGCCCCTCGAAGTCTATGTTCACACCGTCCAGGCCCAAGCCCAGTGAAGTTTCCACCATACTTCCCGCCAGCTGACGGCGCTTTGTGGTGGAGGAAAGAACCGCGTAACTGCTGACCTCCTCCCCGGTCTCGTTCCTGTAATTAAAGTTGTCCCATGCCGCCCAAACCTGCAGCCCCTGCCCATGTGCCTGGGCCACATACTGGGCATCCGCAAAGGAGCGGAATCCGCCTTCACTGTCGCTGAGGCTGAACCAGGTAGGCGCTATGACGTTGATCCCCGTCCCTTCGGCAAGCATCTCGGACAGCGTTGCATTTCCTCCCGCCCCGCCGATGGCGTGAAATCCCAGACTCACCTTCCCCGGCCTGGATATGGAGGTATATTCCTCCGCCACATAATCCGTCACAGGCACCTCGGTTTCCGTTCCCGGATTTTCCAGTCTCTTGTTCTCCACGTATCCAATGATGGAGTCGGAGGTCTTCACCTTGCTCCAGGTCTCCATCTCCTCCAACAGCTCAACCACCTCTCCCTTTTCCATCTCCCGCAGAATCGGACTCTTAATTCCCCCCAGCTGTCTGACCTGGGTATCTTTTGCGATTTCCATGGTCTGCTTTTCCCCCCACTGGGTATATACCTGCACATGTCTGTCAAACGGTGTGTAGTCATAATTCGTATACTGCTTTACATAATCTGCCGCCAGGTAAAGGGTCTCTCCCTCCATACGGCATACCTCAAACTCCACAGGGTGGACGCCTGCCCCGTCGCTGTACTCCCGGGCCCCGAAAAGCGCTTCCGCCGTATCTCCCGCCGTGGTATAAAGAAGTCTCTGTTCACTGATATCCGCATAAAATCCTTCGTTCAGGTACCGATGCACTGTATCCAGGTCAAAATAAACCATACCGTCCACCAGTACCGCCTTTTCACCAATCATCTCATCCTGGAGGATGATTGCCATCTGCCCCTGGGACACCCCGTAATATTCATCCATATCCGCCGGGTCTTTTCCATAAGAGTACTTCTCCAGAATCTTACCGCCGAATCCCACTCCCCCGATCAGCAGAATCAGCACCAGTGCCACGATTACCGGTATCATTTTCTTCTTCATTTCGCATCATGACCTTTCTTCAGAATGTATACTGCGCATCAAATGATTTTGCAGTTACATAATACCACATTTCCATCCCCGCGTCATTACCAAATTTGTAATACTTTTGTAACTTTTATAATTCAAGCATTTATTACAGTTCTCACCTATCTTGTCTTTTTATCAGCCGGGGCGTACCGCCGTCCACAGCACGAGAGGCAATCCCATTATCTGTTGTCCGGCGGCGCCCGCGCGGCCATCCAGGACTACCTGCGTGTAACCCTGTCAAACCGTACCTGTCTGATGGTTCCCGCTGCGTCGATCACATAATCGGCCATATAGGGGCTGTTCTCCCTTACTGCCTTGGAAACAGCCTCCGCCGGAAGCGCAGCCCTTCCGTCCACAAAAAGTTCCACCCCGCTTCGCCTCATCTGTTCCAGGCGCCGCAGCATATCTTCTCTGGCAGCATTCATTTCCTCTGCCTTCATCTGTCTTCTACACAAATAAATTCCTCCTTTTATCCAGGGACCTCCGGATTTCGCCCAAAAGGAGTCCGGCTGTCTGTGATGAATCCCCGAAAGACCCTGTTATTAAGGTAAATGCCTTCAGCAGTACGTACCACGGAAAAAATTTCCATTTAGCAATACGTTTAAATCGAATTATAATTGTGAAAATTAGTTGACATACTTATGACCAAGCAGATAGCAGATTTCCATATGCATCGCTTGTAAGACATCCTTAGACATATGTCAGTTTTTCAATACTGTCATATTATGTGATATACACACTTAGAATATAAAGGATGAAACGGAACGACTCGTTCCAAAAACAGCTAAATCAACCTGAAATCAAGACTGCTGCGCCTCCTTCCCCGTACAGAGTACCAAAGGCACTTACAAGCGCAGTATACCACGAACCTGCCGTTTTGGCAAGATAAAGATTGCAAATTATAAAAAAATGTTAAACTCTCAAATCTGCTATTGACTTAATGACGCTGAAAGGATATTATGACATAACAAAGCATTAATATTACAGTTCAGCCATGCAGAAAAGAAAGGTTGTCGTATGAAAATAGAAAAAGTAAATGAGAACCAGATTCGCTGCACCCTGACCAGAGAAGATTTGGCAAGCCGCGAACTGAAGATTAGCGAATTGGCTTACGGAACCGAGAAGGCCAAAACCCTGTTCCGTGATATGATGAGACAGGCAAATTTCGAGTTCGGCTTTGAGGCCGAGGACATTCCCCTCATGATAGAAGCGATTCCCCTGAATACGGAATGTATCGTTCTGATTATTACCAAAGTGGAAGACCCGGAAGAACTGGATACCCGTTTCTCCAGGTTTGCCCCCTCCGTAACCGAGGACAACAGCGACATGGATTTCCATTTTGAAGAAGACTCGTCAAATGAAATACTTGATTTGTTCCGCCGGATGCAGACAGAACAGAAGGATACCGGTTCCGATGCCCCTGGCGCCGAAGCCGGGAAAGACCGTTCCCCGGCCCGGATTTTCCTGATGAGCTCCCTGCGCCAGGTGATGGATGTCTCCCGCGTGATAGCGGACAGTTACCACGGTTCCAGTACTTTGTACAAAACGGAAACTGCCCGGAACACCGCCCAGGGCTATGTGCTCCTGCTGGCACAGGGGGACGAAAGCCCGGAATCTTTTGACAGGATCTGCAATATCGTCTCTGAGTATGGCATCCCGAAACATTCCGTTCCCGGCAGCAGCGCGTTTCTGGCAGAGCATTATGAAGCACTGATCCGGGAGAATGCCGTAAATCTGCTGGGCGGCGCTCCCGCCGGTCTCTAAGACATTCCGGTTCATGTGCCAAGATAAACCCCACCCCCTGCTCCATACTGTACCTGGAAGCAGGGAGTGGGGCTGTTGTACAAAGCCGCAGTTGCGGCTTAGTTGGATTTGCGGCCCATCCGCAGGGTCAGATTTCCTCGATGGCCTTCATCAGGGCGTCAATATCGATCCCGTGTACCATGGCGGCTTCCTCCAGGGACTCGCCCTGCGCGGAAGGACATCCCAGACAGTGCATTCCGGCCTCCATCAATACCGGCGCCACGCCGGGATTGGCGTTCAGAATCTCACCGATGGTCATTTCTTTCGTTATTCCAGACATTTTTTCTTCTCCTCTCTATTGTAAATAAATATTGCCCAAGCTCCATTATAAATCTTTCCTTAAAATCTGACAAGCTATTCTTCCTGAAGACAGCAGAAAATTGCCAATTTTCCATAGTTTATAAAATTCTTGTAAAATTTGGTGTTTTTCTGCCTGTGTACAGAAAAAAGTACACATTCTAACCTTGACTCTCACCACTGTTTTTCATATAATAAAGCTATGGAATTAGAAGCAGTTAACCTACTTTTCAACTAATTCAAATTTTACAGGAGGGTATTTCAAAATGAGACCAGAATGGACAGATTTTGTAGCAGGAAAATGGGACAAAGAAGTCAACGTCCGCGACTTCATCCAGAGAAACTATCATCCCTATGAAGGCGATGAAGCATTCCTGGCAGGCCCTACCCAGAACACAAAGGATTTGTGGGCACAGGTTCTTGACCTGCAGAAGAAGGAAAGGGAAGCAGGCGGCGTCCTGGATATGGACACCAAGGTTGTTTCCACCATCACCTCCCATGGCCCCGGATACCTGGACAAGAGCAAGGAGACCATTGTAGGCTTCCAGACCGACAAGCCTTTCAAGAGATCCCTGCAGCCCTACGGCGGTATCCGTATGGCAGAGAAGGCATGCTCCGACAACGGTTACGAAGTTGACCCGGAGATCTCCGAATTCTTCTCCACCCACAGAAAGACTCACAATGCAGGCTGCTTTGACGCTTACAACCAGGAGATGAGAGCCTGCCGTTCTTCCCATATCATCACAGGTCTTCCCGATGCTTACGGCCGCGGACGTATCATTGGCGACTACAGGCGTGTAGCTCTGTACGGCATTGACAGGCTCATCGAAGACAAGCAGGACCAGAAGAATTCCACCGGCCGCGTGATGACCGATGACGTAATCCGTCTGCGCGAGGAACTTTCCGAGCAGATGGTAGCCCTGAAGATGATGAAGGAGATGGCCGCTTCCTACGGCTGCGATATTTCCAAGCCCGCTTCCAACGTACAGGAAGCCATCCAGGCCGTGTACTTCGGATATCTGTGCGCGGTTAAGGAGCAGAACGGCGCCGCAATGAGCCTTGGGCGTACTTCTACCTTCCTTGACATCTATGCTGAGAGAGACCTGAAGAACGGTACCTTCACCGAGGAGCAGATTCAGGAGTTCGTTGACCACTTCATCATGAAGCTGCGCTGCATTAAGTTCGCACGTACGCCCGAGTACAACCAGATTTTCGCAGGCGATCCCGTATGGGTTACCGAGTCCCTGGGCGGCGTAGGTGTGGACGGCAGGCCCATGGTTACCAAGATGAGCTTCCGTTACCTGAACACCCTTACAAACCTTGGACCTTCTCCTGAGCCCAACCTGACCGTACTGTGGTCCACCAGACTGCCGGCCGGCTGGAAGAAATACTGCGCGAAGATGTCCATCCAGACCTCTTCCATCCAGTACGAGAACGACGACCTGATGAGAGTTGACCACGGCGATGACTACGGTATCGCATGCTGCGTATCCTCCATGGTAATCGGTAAGGAAATGCAGTTCTTCGGCGCTCGTGCAAACGTTGCAAAATGTCTTCTGTACGCTTTGAACGGCGGTGTCGATGAAGTGACCAAGAAGCAGGTAGGCCCCAAGTACCGTCCTGTGACCGGCGATGTGCTTGAGTATGATGACGTATGGAACAAATTCGTCGACATGCTGGAGTGGCAGGCTGACGTATATGTCAACACCCTGAACATTATCCATTATATGCATGACAAGTACTGCTATGAGAGAGCGGAGATGGCTCTCCATGACAAGAATGTAAAGCGTTACTTCGCTACCGGCGTTGCAGGCCTGTCCATCGTGGCAGATTCCTTCTCCGCCATCAAGTACGCCAAGGTTGAGCCTATCCGCGATGAGGACGGCGTTATCGTTGACTTCAAGACCACAGGCGACTTCCCGAAATATGGTAATGACGATGACCGCGTAGACGAGATTGCACAGAAGGTAGTACACACCTTCATGACCGCTATCAGGAGACACCACACCTACCGTGAAGGTATCCCTACCACATCCATCCTGACCATTACCTCTAATGTTACCTATGGTAAGGCTACCGGTAATACACCCGACGGACGTAAGAAGGGTCAGCCTTTCGCACCCGGCGCCAACCCGATGCACGGCCGCGATACCCACGGTGCAGTAGCATCCCTGGCTTCCGTATCCAAGCTGCCTTTCAATGATGCACAGGACGGTATTTCCAATACCTTCACCATCATTCCGGGCGCCCTGGGCAAGGAAGACAAAGTGTTCTCCGGTGACATCGAGCTTGACTTAAAGTAAAGTGACGAGAACACTTCAGTGTTCTCCGG
>CAJTSY010000010.1:0-4730 GCA_910578995.1 uncultured Acetatifactor sp. | reverse complement strand
ACGAGAACACTTCAGTGTTCTCCGGCGATGTCGAATTAGACCTGAAATAAAATACCTCTGCGGCGGCACGGGAAGCAAAAATCTCCCAACGCTGCCGCCGGGAAAAAGAAGGAGGCACCATGGACGAGGATAAGATGATTGATGACCTGGTAAAAATGCTGGACGCCGGCATGACAGACGGCATAGGCCACGTAAACGTGGATTATGACCAGGATATCGGAGAATCCAAAAACGTTCAGACAATGGGCTGCACGGACTGTTCCAGGACGCCGCTGGCCTGTAGTGTTCCTACTCTTGAGCAGGGCCTGGACGATTACCACTAAAGTCCATTTTCTGAAAACACCTGCATTTTTGACAATTTTAAACCATAAATTTATATTATTTAAGGAGGAAAATCATTATGGCATCCAATACTGCACAGGTTGACAACCTTGTAAACTTACTCGACGGCTACGCTACAAAGGGCGGCCATCATCTGAACGTAAACGTACTGAACAGGGATATGCTCCTGGACGCACAGAAGCATCCCGAGAACTACCCTCAGCTGACCATCCGTGTATCCGGATACGCAGTTAACTTCATCAAGCTGACTCCCGAGCAGCAGGCTGACGTTATCTCCCGTACCTTCCATGAGTCTGTGTAAACAGATGAGTTAGCCGTGTGAAACCCCGGGAAGTAAGGAAGTGCCTTTTGGCATTCCTACAGGAAGTGCCTTTTGACATTCCTACAGGAAGTGCCTTTCGGCATTCCTACAACTTCCCGGGGATTTCCGTAGAGAATTGCACTGTCATTAACTGTAGAAAGCGTGGTAATTTTATGCAGGGAAGAATCCATTCACTGGAAAGTTTCGGAACCGTCGACGGTCCCGGTACACGGTTCGTCGTATTTGTACAGGGATGTCCCATGCGCTGTGCCTACTGCCACAATCCCGATACCTGGGAAATGAACGGCGGCACACTTATGGAGCCCTCTTACATTATAGAGCAATATGAAAAAAACAAGGCCTTTTATGCCAATGGCGGCGGTCTCACAGTAACCGGCGGAGAGCCTTTAATGCAGGTTGACTTTGTCACCGAGCTCTTCACACTTGCCAAGGCAAAGGGCATCCATACCTGTATAGACAGTTCCGGAATCGCTTTCAATCCGGACAATGCTCCCCTGATGCAGAAACTTGATAAGCTGATGTCCCTGACAGACCTTGTCATGCTGGACATCAAGCATATCGATCCTGAGAAGCACCGGGAGCTCACGCTGCAGCCCAATGAAAATATTTTAAAATTTGCCGCATATCTGGATGAAAAACACGTGGATATGTGGATCCGACATGTGGTGGTTCCCGGTATTACAGACGCCGAAAAATATCTGTTTGACCTGGGCTACTTCATTGGCCAGTTCAGCAACCTGAAAGCGCTTGATGTGCTGCCCTACCACACAATGGGCGAGAAAAAGTACGAAAGCCTGGGGATGGAATACCGCCTGAAGGGGGTTCCTCCCATGGATAAGGATAAGCTGATAGACAAAAAGAAGGCCATTCTTGACGGAATCAAAAAAAGAAGGAATGTAAATTCCTCAAAATAAAACTATTATTTCATCTTAAGGAGGATTTTATTATGGCATACGTAATCAGCGATGCTTGTGTTGCATGTGGAGCATGTGAGTCCCAGTGTCCCGTTGGCGCAATCAGCATGGGAGACGGCAAGTTCGAGATCGATCCCGATAAGTGCATTGAGTGCGGAGCATGCGCAGGGCAGTGCCCCACCGGAGCTATTTCTCAGGGTTAACCCCGGCAGAGCGAAACACCAGGCGCTTTCTTACAGGAAGCGCCTTTTCTTTTTCTCCGGGACAGCATTTTGTCCCTCCCCGGGTATACCTGCCTCCTTTTTATCCCCTTCCTTATCCTCCTGCTCCTTATCGGCTTTGCCTCTGCCAAGACGCCTGGTTTTCCTGCGCAGAAGCTCGTCCATCCGTTTAAAATGCTCTTCGTCTCTCTCGGCAAGCATTTTGTCCCTGGCTTCCTCCCGTTCCTCCTGCATCCGAAACTGGTAGTCCAACTCCTTCACCACACTTTCCCTGATTTCCCGACAGAGCTCCCCATTGTTCTCCTGCAGCGTCTGACGGATCAGCTGCTGCAGCAGCCACTGCAGCCTGCGGGACTTGTCCTCCCTGGATTCCCGGACGGCTTCCGGCTGTTGATTTTTGTTGGGAATAATGTCTATGGCCAGTCCGGTTCCCCGTCCCTCCATTCCGTTATCCGCACTATACTGCCCTTCACGTCTCTCCGTTCCGGAATTCTCCCCGGAAGAAAGTACATCCAGTTTTCCGTCCTTTAAAATCATTTTAATCGCCTTCAACTGCAATCCCCTCTCTTTCATCCCTTTTATCTGCTTAAAACGCTCCACATCCTCCTCTGTATAATAGCGGTGTCCAAGTTCGTTCCGCTTAATTGGCAGATGCAGTTCATCCTCCCAGTAACGCAGAACGTGGCTCTCCACTTTCACCTCTCTTGCGGCATCTGAAATCAACAGATAATTCCCCATGATATCTCCTTTCCCATATAATACAGAACTTTCCTATAATATAAAACAGCGCCTTCAGCACCCTACTGATTCCATGTCCGTCTGGCTACGGACCTTCCTATAATGAAAAAAGAGAACAGGCGCTCCCGCCCATTCTCTTTCGTAATTTTCGTTCAGGTTCTTTCCTGAAGGTCAGACCGTACCGTCTCCCTGTGCTCCAGGTTCACAAATCGCTGGTACTCCGGCAGCCATGCCAGCTCCACCGTGCCGATGGGGCCGTTTCTCTGCTTTGCGATAATGATTTCGGCAATCCCTTTTTTCTCTGAATCATGATTGTAATAATCATCCCGGTAGATGAACATCACCACATCTGCATCCTGCTCAATGGCCCCCGACTCCCTCAAATCAGAAAGTATGGGCCTGTGGTCCGGCCGCTGTTCCACGGCCCTGGACAATTGGGAAAATGCCACCACCGGAACGGACAGCTCCCTGGCCACTGCCTTCAGGGAACGGGATATATCGGATATCTCCTGCTGTCTTGATTCATTTCTTCCTGTCCCCCCCGTCATCAGCTGCAAATAATCGATCATAATCATGGACAGATTGTGTTCCAGTTTATATTTCCGGCACTTTGAACGAAGCTCTGCAATACTGATACCCGGTGTGTCGTCTATAATCAACGAGGATCTCCCGATGACCCCCGCACTTTCAATGAGCCGTTCCCACTCCTGGTCGTTCATCTGCCCTGTCCTGAGCTTTTGGGAATCCACATTGGACTCCATGGAAAACATACGGTTCACCAACTGCTCCTTACTCATTTCCAGACTGAATATGGCCACCGTCAGATTCTTCTTGAATGCTGCATGCCGGGCAATATTCAGTTCCAGGGCTGTCTTGCCCATGGAGGGACGGGCGGCAATTAAAATCAAGTCCGAGGGCTGCAGCCCTGCCGTCCTGTAGTCCAGATCCAGGAAGCCTGTGGGAATCCCCGTAACGCTTCCCTTGCTTTTGGCTGCGGCCTCGATCTTATCCATCGCGTTCATGACTACCTGTCTGATAGGAACGTAGTCATCCGTTGTGCGCCTCTGCAGCAGCTGGAAAATCCGCTTTTCCGTATCTTCCAGTATGTATTCCAGGCTTTCCTTTCCCGCGTAACAGTTGTTGGCAATCTCCTCGTTCAACCGTATGAGCCTGCGCAGGGTGGCTTTCTCCGCCACTATCTCTGAATAGTACTTTACATTGCCGGAGATTATGGGCATGGTGAGAAGCTCCCTGACAAACTCCAGGCTGCTGACTTCCGGCGGCACATCCTTTGTCCGCAGCTTCTCCTGCAGAGTCACCACATCCACAGGGCTCCCCCCGTCATTTAATTCACACATGCACCCAAACAGAATTCCGTACTGCCTATTGTAAAAATCCTCCTCCTTTATCAGTTCAGAGGCCACCACAATAGCATCCCTGTCCATAAGCATGGAGCAAATCACGGACTGCTCTGCCTCCACGCTGTGGGGCAGTATTCTTTTCAGCACATTTTCTTCCATGATATCCATCGCTTCCGACTGTCATCCCTTCTTCAAAAGACTATCTCATTTCCGTCACCTTTACCGTCAGTTTCCCGGTGACCTGGGGATGCAGCTTGATGGCCACCTCATATGTCCCAAAGCTTCTCAGATTCTCCTGCAGCAGGATTTTCTTCTTGTCAAGGTCGATGTCATGCTGCTCTTTGCAGGCAGCCGCAATCTCTTTTGATGAAACGGAACCGAATGCCCTTCCGCCTTCCCCCGCCTTTATCTTTACGGTCACCTGCTTTTCGTCCAACCGGGCGGCAAGCGCTTTTGCAGCCTCCAGCTGCTCTTTGGCAATTCTGTCCTCATTTGCCTTTTTAAGTTTCAGGTCATTCATATTTCCGGGCGTGGCTTCCACCCCTATTTTCTTCGGCAGGATGTAATTCCTTGCGTATCCTTCACTGGCTTCAATGATATCACCCTTTTTGCCCAGTTTCTTTTCATCCTGTAATAATATAATTTTCATCTTTCCCGATCCTTTCCTGTTCATTCTTCTGTCACTTCAGGAACCGCCTTTCAAAGCAGATCAAATTTCGCTTTTCTCCAGCATGCTGTCAACGGTACGCTTCAGCACCCCGATGGCCTCAATGATGCCCACCCCTTCCATCTGGCAGGCCGCGGTATTCAGATGTCCGCCCCCTCCCATGCG
>CAJTSY010000009.1:36102-57307 GCA_910578995.1 uncultured Acetatifactor sp. | reverse complement strand
TGGCGTTCATTACCGCTGCCTCCAGCGAAGGGGAAACAAGGCTCCCCCTTAATAAGGTCTGCGGATGCGGCGCTTTGATGATCTCTTCCGTTTCTTTCCCGGCATATACCTTTACATGGTGTTCCTCCACCTCGATTTTCGCCGGGGTAAAGCGGTACCTGCGGTATACTTCATCCGGGAGCTGTTTCCAGCCGTCCTTTCCAAATTTATCTTCCAGTTCCCCATCCGTCATGGAATGTCCCACCACAACTACCGGAATCCCGTCCAGGTCTTCTTCCCGTTTTCCCTGCTTTTTCTTCGGCCTTGTGCGGGAAACGCTTTCCGGCTCTTCCAGTGCGTTTTCCTCTGCAGCGACAGCCTCGGCTTCGTTAAAGAATACGATCTTCCCGTCCGCTTCCATAAAGGAGATCTGGCCTTCGGCCTCACGTTTTTCTGATGACCTGCCAAACCTGTGCCGTTTTAAATCCGCCATCTGCTCCAGAACAAGCTGGAGCGTATGGTCGATATTTTCAAGCTGCTCCTGCTGCGACAGGAACAGCCTGGTAAGCGTTTCCCGGTCAAGGCTGTTCAGTTGTTCTTCCGTATATTTTGAGGCCATGCTGTTTTCTCCCGGTATCCTGATAGCCTTATTATACCCCGAGTTTGCCACTTGCTAAACAAAACCAAATAAAAAATTTCCTTATTTTGCAAGGTTTTCCTTGCTTTTTTTATCCCATATCCTCCTCGAACGCATCCTGGAAGAGCTGGGCCTGAACACTTTTTTCTCATCTTACAAAGGGTTTGCCAAAATCCAGTATGATGTTTATGCTTTTGCAAAACTCCTTATATTCGGGAGACTGTTAAATCCTGCCTCCAAATCCGCCACTGTCCGTCAAAACGGGGATTATTTTGAACCGGTCCTCACACAATTCAACCCGGACAATGTTTTTGATACCCTGGATTTTATCTATTCCAATAAGGATAAGATCATTCGCAGGCTCAATACAAACCTTGTCAAAAAAGCCGGACGTTCCCCAGAGATCATTTATTATGATGTGACCAACTTCTATTTTGAAATCAACGGTCCAGATGAAGATATCCTTGACGATGATGGAAATGTAATCGAAAAAGGGCAGCGGAAAATGGGCGTCTGCAAAGAAGAACGCAAACTCCCTATCGTCCAGATGGGGCTCTTTATGGATGACAGCGGGATCCCCATTGCCATTGAATCCTTCCCGGGCAACACCCTGGACCATCTGACCCTGCGTCCTGCTTTGGAGAAAAATATCGATGGTCTGGAATTTTCCCGTTTTATCCTGATCGGTGACCGGGGGATATGCTGCTACCCGAACCTGCTCCACCTTAAAGATGCCGGGAACGGCTACATTGTTTCAAAAAGCCTCCTGAAAAGTACGAAAAAAGAACAGGAATGGACATACAGCGATGACGGTTACATTTCTATAAGCGATGATTTCAAATATAAATCCAGAATCGTAAAGAAAACGGTCAAAGATGAAAACGGAAACAAGCGCACCATCGAAGAAAAAGCGGTTGTTTACTGGAGTAAAAAATTTCAGCTGCGTGCAGAACGGGAAAACAAAAAGTTCCTTGATTTTCTGGAAAAACTGCAGGAACACCCGGAAAATTTCCGCATTACCGCAACCCAGTCGAAAAGTCTGCGTAAATTTTTCAAAAAGGAATGCGTCAATGAGAAGACAGGCGAGATACTGGATTCCACAAAAATCAAAGCATTCATTGATTTTGACAAGGTATCGCAATACCGCAAAAGCCTTGGCTACTACCAGATCGTCACTTCTGAACTGACCATGGATGCCCGGGAAGTCATTGATAAATACCACGGGCTGACACAGATCGAAGACCAGTTCCGTGTAATGAAGGGCGGCCTGGAAACCCGCCCGCTTTATGTCCGGACACCGGAACATGTGACGGCACACCTGCTGATCTGCATGATCGCGTTGATTATGCTGCGCATCATCCAGCAAAGAATGATATCTTCCGGAAATGTACAGCCGGATCCGGACGCGTATTGGAGCACCGGGCTTAACGGGCACAGGATACAGGAGGCCCTTAATAAATGGAAGGTAGACCTCCTGCCCGGGGGAACTGTATCGTTTTATGGACGTAGATGACCCGGACCTGAAGCTGATCCTCGACTCCTTTGGCATAAGTATTCCCGCAAAACTATACCGGAGAGCAGAGCTGAAAAGCATAAAAACAGGAATAAAGATTTTCATGTAGACCATAAATGTAGGTATATTTTCTCAAAATCTCACAAGCCGCACAAATACTGGAAAATCTGCATAGCTACAGTAAAAATAGAGCCGTTATGGCTCTATTTTTGACCTTGCAAGTGGCAAACTCGGGCGGCGGACACCCCTGTCATTGTCTTACAATTTCATCAAGTTTTTGTGCTATATTCATTTATTCTCCCTTTTTGTATCCGATAATTTTGCAGACTGTCCCAAAATACGCCTATCATCTCCTGGCCATAGCTAAGTTAACACAACAATCCCACTATTTCGTTCAATTACATCTCTCACCCGGTTGTCCACATCATGAGCAATACTAACATCCTGCACCAACTCATCTTCGTCTTCGTCATACTCAGCCACGATCACATCCTCTTCGTCCAAATCATCCAATTTCATTTCAGGCGCTGTTTTCATTACTTCCTTTATTTTTGCTACTAAAAGCTTGGACGTTTTCTTTTTCCTATAACTTTTTAAAAAAGATCCTGTAAGTTTTGCTATAAAGGCAACCGCTCCCGCTGCTAAAGCAAAACATATCAGCCCTATAATGATCGACATTTACTTAACCCCCACAATTTTTTCATTCTTCCCGCCCATAAATTCTTGTAATGGTTTATCGATCGAAGACGCAATAATAATAGTCCCAATATAAGCATCTTCCTTTCCGTCAAAATAGACTGGACGCTTATTTTCATCTAACAAAACTATCTTGATAAGATACCTTCCCCCTGAAAACACTATTCCATCAAATTCATTAACCTTTTCAACTGAGATAATCGCCTTTTTAACGACCGAATATTCTTTTCCTTTACTTATAACAAATTGTTTTAAATCATCATATCTATATAGTTGAACCTCTCTTGTGGAATTCGTATTTTCGATTAACGTATCAGTAAACACATCAACTGCTTTGGATATTTTTTTAAAAAAATCGCTCATAGTTTTCTCCTTATAATTGAATATATTCTGTTTAATTTTTATTCTTTTAAAATAATTTTGCTAGGCATACAACACTATACCCTCATCCTGCAGCTTTCCTTTAAGAGACTCATCCATTTTATCTGCTTTAATTATTTTAATGGAATCCTCATCAACTTCATCATCTTCGCTCACTTCGGCTAATATCACACCTTCCTCTCCTATTTCACTTTTTAAATCATTTATATTTACCGTCTTTCCCTTTTTGTCTACTGCATTGATCAGCTTGTCCAGTTTCCCGACAAAAACTCTTTTCCCAGCTTTACATATAATTTCCTTCAATTTTTTAAATAGGAATTTCGCTGTGAGCAATACTACGTGCATAATAATCCATATCTTCAAAATACTAAATCCTACTTTGATAAGCATCGCTGTAAGTATGGTGGCCAAGATAGCTGTCATTTTCTTCTCCTCTTTTTATTTTCTCCCTTATCGAGGTAAATTCCGAAAAGGGAGATGGTTAATACCAACATTCATAATACAAAAGCTGTGACAGTTTCACTCAAACATAAGAATATTTATTCTTCTGAGTAACGCTG
This sequence comes from uncultured Acetatifactor sp., assembly GCA_910578995.1. Taxonomy (GTDB): domain Bacteria; phylum Bacillota; class Clostridia; order Lachnospirales; family Lachnospiraceae; genus Acetatifactor. Next base: position 53,541 of record CAJTSY010000009.1, on the reverse strand, counting down.
AATATTCATTCACACAGTGAAACATCTGGTCAATACGTTCCATTGGTATTCCAAAAATTTGAGCCATTTTACCTATAAAGGCCTTTTCGTGGTCATCATATTGATTATCACTTACCACCATTCCAACAATCTCAAAAACAATCTGATTAAGCTCCTTCAAGCTCGAAATGTCTTTCAATCTGGCGCATATCTCTTCTATACTACAGTTTTCTGCATCATCAACACGAATGTCCATTTCGTCAGCATATGCCTCTAAAAGAGCTTTTTCACTCTCTTCCATAACATGGTTTGCATTTGCTGCTGCAGTTGCCAGATTTAAAAACAATTTCTTTTGCTCACAATTCAGTGGCCGCAGAAACATGCTTAACTCCCCCCTCTTTTATCTTCTCAGCAATAGCCTGTTTTACCATATCTTTAGTCTTATCGCTAATGGTATGGTCACTGGCATTAGCTACACCGGCTTTTTCCTCAACGATTTTATCACATGCTTTTATAAAATCATTCTGAGTAACAATATCTCTCTCATGCATTGCTGCATTTACACAAGCACTTATAACTGCATTCCTGATCTCTCTGCCTGCAAAGTCATATTTTTCTGCCAATGCCCTGGTATCCACGTCTGAAGCTAATGGGATATTCAGTTTCTTATTAGCTGATGATCTCACATGCACATCCCAAATCTTTTTTCTTGTATCAATATCTGGTCTTTTAAATTCTACACTGATCAGTCTTGTAAGAAATGCATTATCATAATTCACAACCAAATTTGTTGCAAATATGACAATACCTCTAAACTCTTCCAGACAAATAAGCAATTGGCTTCTCATAGAATTAATTGCCTGTTCTGACCCCTGGGATACATTCGTTAATCTCTTGGAGAGAAGAGAGTCCGCTTCATCGAAAAAGAGAACCGCATCTTCATTTTTTGCCGCCAGGAAAATGGCTTTGACCATTTTAGGCCCTTCCCCATGATATTTGCTTTCTACGTCTGCATAGCTGACTTTGAGAATTTTTTTACCCAACTTTTGGGCAATGGCTTCCGCGGCCATTGTCTTTCCTGTTCCTGACGGTCCAAAAAAGCTCAATGAAGATGAAGGGTTCGGTTGAATTTCATACAATCCCCATTCGTCAAATACTTTTCTCTCATAACGAAGAATGTTTATTGTTGATTCTATCTTTTCCAACACATCCTCCGGAAGAATAACCCTGTCAAAAGAATATGCCGGTTCAACAGGCGTATATGCCTTTGCCCTATTAGCATAGTCCAGTTCCGATACTTCATCGTTTTTTTCTCTTGCTCTGCTATATTCAGCCATATTAGTTATCCCCGTATAATCCCTGCCCAATGGTGCATGAGACTCGTCAATTCTAATGTTAATTTTATAAATATCCTGCTTCTGCTGATCAGTCTGGATAATTTGCTGCAAAGCATTTTTTAACACCTGAACACATTTCACAGTTTCTCCAGAATCATTTGTAAGCATTGTATCGAGTACAAACATAATATCAATATCGTTGGATATTTGTACACGCCGCACGCTCACATCATTTATACTTACTCTCTCAAATAAATTAAATGAGTTCGTGACCGCCTTCGCAATACTCTTTTTAACAACCTCAACATCATTAATCTGAGGTATACTGTTTTTCGAAAAATAAAAATATACATTCATAATCAGTCAAAGACCACTATCCCTCCATTATTTTTCAAAATATTAGTCACTCTGTCATCTGTATCCTTTGAAATGCTAATATCCTGTACCAGCTCATCTTCATCCTCATCATACTCCGCAATAATAACATCATCATCCTCTAATTCATCAAGTGACATCGTCGGCGCATTCTTAACCAAATCCTTCACCTGCGCAGCCATTACTCTCGACGTTTTTCTTTTTTTATACTTCTTTAAAAAAGATACTGTAAGTTTGACTGTAAGATAAACAACAGCACCTACCGCGAGTGCACCCGCAATCAGAGCCAAAGCTATCAACATCCTATTTACCTCCTCTCGTTCTAACGCCTCTTTTATTATACTACTATGACTGCGCCTTTATAGATTTCAGACTCATCATAATCATCAGTTTCAAACTCGACTTCCCTTTCATTTCCATCTGTATCAATAGCATCCAACTTAATATGCGTAACTCCATCGGATATGCAAATGCTCCTGATTTGAGCTTTTCGCATATTTTGTTCCCTGAGTTTTTCCCTGGCAACACGTTTATTTAAGAAAGATACATATATAGTAATAACAGCAGCTGCCAACAATACTCCAGCCAAAATCCACCCAAGCATAATCCGCCTCCGTCCTACTTATCAATAACAATGGTACCATTGTTCGCATCAAGTAATTCCTTAAGCTTAGGACTCATCTCCGAAAATGCTATATTTCTATACGCAACCACCTTATCTTTATCCTGATCATACACTAATTGAATCAGCATATTTTCCTGTTCAGGTATTTTTATTTTCCACCTCTCCGCATTCTCTCTAGTGGGATAGAATACAACACCCTTATATGAGTCAATTGTAATCTTATCAACAAACCAATTTTTGATTTCCCCCAAATTCAGCTGATCCACAAAGATGTTCTCTATGGAACCATCGTCCTTATGTAACATTTGATACCTCACCGCAGCAATGATCGCTGCAACCACAATAACTCCACCTGCTCCAATAAGAATTTCTTTTACCATTTTTATTCCTCCTTAATTAAATAAAATAATGCCTTGCTTGTCAGACATTAAATCCTCAATTTTTTTGTCGGTATCTTCCACTTTAACAGTGGTATAATCTGAAATCTCGTCAGTATCCGGATCATAATCTACCACAAAATATGGAGTGTCTTCACAAACTCTCTCTAACTCCTCCATAGTCATGGATGGAGCGCTTGCCAAAATATCCTTTGCATGCTCATCCAAAATTTTTCGGGTTTTCCCAAATGCAACCTTTGACTTTTCCTTTCTCTCCAAATGTTCGCGGAGCAATTTTTTGAGTTTTTTAACCGTCAGATATGTGATATAAATAACGGCCGTAACAATTAATGTCCCCGCTGCAATAGCAAGAAACGTTGCTATCCCTATCCCAATCTACTCGCCTGCCTTTCTTCCACCTTGATAATACCTCCGGCTTTATCCAATTTTTCTCTAAAACCAACATCCAGTGAATCAAATTCCACTATCCTCAAACGAATAATGTCACCGGTGTCCCTACTGCAATAAAACTGAAGCAGATACATGTCCCTGTCCAGATTCTCTTCAATACAGAATCCCATATGTTTTAAGATTTCGGCATCCGGCCATGCATACACTTTTACAATCCCCGGTCCCATAGCTTCCGGTTTACTCTTAAACCATTCGTTCAGTATTTTTGCTGTCACCCTGCCGCCTATGTACTCTATCCTTTGCTCCAAATCATTAATAAACCTCTTATCAATCCCCCTCACTATCTCAAACAGAGCACCTGCATCAACAGACCTGTTCCTATACTCCTCCCCAAAAAGCCCCAGCCTATTTTGAGAATATGTGATATCGTTATAGGGAGTCTTATTACGAACTCTATTCTTAAGGACATATACGATACCTTCCGTTGTAAAGATAAGATCAAAACTTTTTTCTGATTTATCTTTCAGTACCATTATTGAATTCGGCTTCAATGTTGGATACTTCTCAAATATGGCATCATTAAAGTAACGCTCAAATTCAGTCTTTCCCCGATAATAGACCCTTAAATCACCGCCAATAGCAATCTTGTCCATTTTATCCCTGACATAAGATACCATTTCATTGATATAATCTGCTTTACTTTTTGCCACAACAGCCCGGGAACCGAATATACTTACATCAAATAGTTGTTTTGTAATATGTTGATCATTATTGTCATATTCTCCGCCAGCAATTGCTAATTCAGGCTCTGGAATTCCCAATTTGTCACACAATGCCATTAGATTACCTTCTAACGAAAATAATCTATCCATATCTGTATGTTCTATTCTAATACAACTTTGCCTATATAACAAATTGAATGACTCTTTAACGAAACGATATATCCCAACCCGCTGAAGCTTCTCATATTCCCGTACAGAAAATGTTTTTGAATCTATCTTTTCCTGTATTCCATTGACCACATCACGATATACCCCGATAGCTGTATTAGTTCTGTCAATTACTTCGCCCTGTAGTACTGGGTCACTGAAGAATGGATTTGCAAAAATATTGCCATACATGCTCTCAAAAATTCCAACGTATTCCATAGGCAGGTTGATATTACAAAGCCTTTCCAAATAATACTCTTTTTTATCCCCATCAGCAAAAAGATTTTCTACAGCTGCTAATCTGGTTCTTTTAGAATTCTTTGAGTTCTCAAAAAAAACTTCATCATATGTTCTCTCAAAATCAAAGACGGAAATATCTTTATATAATTCAGAAGAGTATTTATCAATGATTCTTTTGAGCACCTCTTTGTATTTTGCTTTTAATACCAACTTCTGCTGTCTTTCAAACTGACCGTTAATCTCCTCTGAATTTTCATCTTTTAATGGCATGGGATACAAATACTGTACCGGAACACGCGTTTTTAAAATATCATATTCTGCCATATTTTTTCTGCTTACATAAATACTGCTCAACAACTGCGCATTTATAATCCTGTTATAATCCTCATTGACCAATATTCGTAATAGCTTGACTGCTTCGTCCCCTGCGCCGACTTTCAGATATGCAATGGCACACAGCTGCATGATATCAAACGCATTCCCAGACATTTTTACTGCCTTTGAAATTAATCTGAGGATTTCTGTTTTGTCATATGTCCCTACTGACAATAACAGATCCACATGTTCAAGCGCACATGATGCCGCAAGCTGGTCTTCGCGAAGTATGTTACATTTGCTTAACTCCTCATATTTTTCAAAATGCGCAAGAGCTATCTTTTTGAATTGCAGCCTTGTTTCTCCACTAATGTCTATCTGTTTGTTTTCTGCCACATAATTTGCGGCATTTCCAATAAAATACCAAAACGGTGGATATGCGCTAAACTTCTCTTTAATCGCATCAAGACGCTCGAATTTTCTAAGTTCGTCCTGATCCATCAATATCCTGTTATACTGTTTTATCTGCCGTTCAGTCAGTCTATATTCATCCGGAAACTTATAAGTGTCCGCTAATCTCCATGCTGTATCGAACAATTCACGCCTCAAACCATTAAATTGTTCAATCGCTGTCCGCTGCAGCTGCCACATTTGCTTTTCTCTGTTTAAAGAATACTCAGCTTTATTCCTTCGGTAATTCATATAGCCTATACCGACTTGCGATGCCAATGAAACTGCCATAGTAAGAGGACTTCCACCGGCAACAATAAGTCCAAAATTTGGAACAGCCGACCATATTGCATTTTTCACTTTCTGCTGGTATTCCTTTTCTATCATCACTTTATCACCAGCTTCTATCCTGAAATATGTAATAGTGTCCAACAATTGTTTCAAGATTTGTAAAAGAGCCTCATTTTTAGGTATTTCTTCAAGATTCAAATTATTCAAAATAGCTTCATACTCCTGTTCAAGTATGTTCAAATCCCTATAATCAATAATCTGAGAAACCGATACCGTACACATATTCAGCGCATATGCAGCCTTCCTTTTGGCTTCTTCTGTAATTTCGAAACCAGGATATGGAAATGAATTTTCCAACTTTTGATCTTTTGTATCCATCCATTGTCTCCCTATTTTATTTCTATTTCCATCATTATTGGAATGTGGTCTGACACAGTTCGCAGGTACTTGTCAAAATCAGCATCACAATATCTTCGAACTGCATCGACTCTTCTGGCACTCATCACAATTCCTTCAAACCTGTTTTCCTCAAAAGAAAAATGATCATAGTCATGTGCATATCCTCCCGTACTTCTATCGCCTTCACTTTGGGAATCAGACTTTTTTAATGTGGTAAATTCGTCCTGGACAGTTTTTATTCTCATTTTTCTCCACTCGGATGTCTCAATGATATCCCTCTCATCAGCTTTCAAATATGCCGGGGCATATCTCGCCATATTTTCTTTCCAAGGCCTTCGCAATTCCACATTATAATCACCTAAGAGTATTGTATATGCAGGCATATTATTTCCATAGATACGGTCAGAAACCTGAGGATAAATTTCATTCATCAATATATCTAGTTCCCTGTCACGAATTAACCTGTCGTCTGGTGTATCCTTTCCATAAAATGTATGAACACAAAGCAAGCGTATCTCCATAAAACATCCTCCAGGCATTCCTTCTGGAGTAAACCTTGCATAAAATGGTCTGCGCCTCATCTCTTCTCTGATGATCACCTGATCTAAAATCCTTGGATTATAAGTTCGGACAGTTCCATCTGAAAGCTTTGCAGTTGATAAACGCAGTCTTCTTTGATTCCATAAAAATCCATAGCCCTCATGTCTTGGCGCATCGCCTGTTTCCACCTCTGCCCAACAGAAATCCCACCCACTTCCCAACTCCATCAAAAGTGATCTTTTTGCATAATGAGTCGACGTAAAAACTTTACCTTCACTCAAAATTTCCTGTAAAGCAACAACATCAAATTCTTCTTTCCGAATAATTTCCGCGATTTTCCTCAAATTTCTTTCATTACTCATACCAAGTGCCGCTGCACCTAAGTTACGCATATTAAACGAACCAATTTTATATCCCAACTCATCACCGCCTGCCATTCAGTATTCTGCTGCCCTGCTTCGTATCTTATTCCACCACCTCCACCCTCTCCCCCTGGCTCCTAAGCCACATATCGATCCCCTTCCCGAAAACCTCCGCCGACACCAGATAAACCCCGTCCTCCTCCGAAAGAACCTTCGCCGTAGGCAGCCTGTCTAGCACGGCCTCAATGCTCTCCCCGCGGTACTTGAACTTCACCCTCTGAAGCTTCCCACCGTACATGAACTGGATCCGTTTCCGGAACTCCCCCTCCTCAAACCGGCTGCTGTAAGGGATATGAAACCTCTCATCCAACACCTCCAGCTTCCGGATGCGGTCAATGCGGTAAATGGTAGGGAAAGAATCGTTCAGCACATCGAATTCCTGCCGCACCTTCTCATCGTCGATAAAAGCCGTGAGATAAAAGTAATATTCCGAAAACATAATGGCGACCGGCTTCACCTTCCGCGTCACGACTTCTTTCCCTTTCATCTTCCTGTACTCAATCTCGATGTAGTGGCAGTCCCGGACGGCCTCCCCTATTTTCCACATGGTCTCCAGGAAACGGGTTTTGTGACGGGGCTCCACATAATGAAAAGCCTCGTTATTGATTAAATCCCTCACCAGTTTCTGGTTGCTTTTTGGCACACAGCAGGTAATCAGCCTGTCCAGCATATCCACCATCTCATCCTTCACGAACGCCCTGCTGTCCAACAGTATCTTGCACAGTGCCAGAATTTCGCTGTTGGTCAGTTTCATCCGGTAAATCTGGTCCAGCTTATAGCCCTTCTCCGCCCTGTCGTAGTTAATAGTATTGATAAAACCTGTATTCTCCGCATCCAGTTCCAGGTAATTACGGATGTCGTCAATATCCCGTTGGATCGTCCTCTCATTTACCCCGTATTTCCGCGCCTCCACGGCCTTATTCACCAGGTGCCCGTTCAGCAGTTCCGTGTAAATCCCCAAAACCCGCTCCATCTTATCATTTTTCATTGCATCCATGGACTTGCCCTCCTTCGTATATAGCTGTCATTATACACGGGGAGAATGACAGAATGTGTCTATCTGAACATTTATATACAAAATCTGTCATCTATTCACATTATCAAAATAATTAATCAGGATTATGTATATAATAAAACAAATTTCGCCCTCTTGCAAGAATATTATATAGTCTTTTCTTCTTATTATCAATTTTTAATTCTTTTAGTCAATTTATGAAAAATGGGATTTCGATATAGAATGGAAAGGAACAGGAGCTGTCAAATGAAGAACATCGATTACATTGCCATTGGAAACCGCATCCGCAACGCGAGGAAGAATATGGGGCTCTCCCAGGAGCAGCTGGCAGAAAAGTGCGGGCTCTCCGTTTCCTTTATCGGGCACATCGAGCGCGGAAACCGCAAGATGTCCCTGGAAACCCTGATTACCCTCTGCGAAGTTTTGAACATGAGCGCCGACTATCTGCTGATGGACGAAATGCCCGAAAACGATATGGTGCTTCATGAAATCCTCAATGAAACGAAGAAAAAGGGAGCCTTCAACTACTCAAAACTTACCACCATCGTAAAAGCGCTTGCGGAAATTATTGAAAAAATATAGCTGTCCGGGAACGTTGTTTTCTATTATTATACATGCAGACCATGACAGACTGTGTCTATGTAAATTTTTAATTTATTTTCTTTGCTGCAATTTTCTATGCCGTTCAGCCGGAACAATGTATCCGAAGCCCCTGAAACGGATCCGCCAGAACAGCCAGGATACCTCTGCATGCAGATGGCAGAAAATACTGATGACCGGAAATACGAACGGTCGGCCTACCGTCATCCTACGCCAGGGCCCATTCACAGCGCACGCCTAAACGCACGTCCAGACAGGCACAGATTCTTATTGCTTTTCCCGGGAAAAAGAATATAATGGATATGTTACTGATTCACAAAAGCACCTGAAAACAGAAGTATCCGGACACGAAAACATCCGAGAACAAAGGTACCCGGACACGGAAGCATCCGAAAACATAAATATGTGAACGCAAAAATATTCAAACATAAAAATGCGAAAGAGGAAGCAGAACTATGGCAAAGCTAAATTCATTTCTGAAGGATTATACTGTATTTGACCTGGAGACAACGGGATTAAATCCGGAAAAGGACGAAATCATAGAAATATCCGGTTTAAAAATAAGAACCGGGCAGATTGCAGACCGTTTTACCACCCTTGTAAACCCCGGCAGACCCATCCCGCCCGATGCAGCCAGGATCAACGGAATTACGGATGAAATGGTACAGGATGCGCCGGTTCTGAAAACCGCACTGGGTGATTTCCTCAGCTTTGCAGGGAAGGACTGCCTGGTGGGGCACAATATCCACAGCTTCGACCTGAAATTTCTCTCCGCCGGAGCGCTCAGGGAACTGCACAGGCATATCAACAATGACTATGTGGACACCCTGTACCTGGCCAGGAACCTTCTCCCCCTGACCCGTTTCCGCCTGACAGATGTGGCCTCCTATTTTCACCTGGAAACTGACGGAGCACACCGGGCGCTGAACGACTGCATGATGAACTGGCAGTGTTACGAGGAAATGAGAAATCTCTGGGAAAAACGGGCCAAAGAGAACGGCGGCCTGGAAGCAGCCGCCTGTCCCAGATGCGGCTCACCTCTGATAAAGCGCAAAGGGCGCTTCGGTGATTTCTGGGGCTGCAGCGGATTTCCCCAGTGTCGGTATACTAAGAATATGTAACACTGTCAACAGTAATGCCGCATCACATACTGAATTTCCGTTTTTCCCTTATAGGTATTTTTCCCCAACTGATATGCCACGGAGACGGCGAAATGTCCTCTTCCTTCATACAAAGCGGCCTGGCTCCCCGAGCCGTATTTTTCATCCAGAAAGCTGCCGAACTGTTCCAGATCCCCAAAAAAGACAAGCTGCCTCTCCTCTCCCTCCGGAGTCTGCACCCGGTACCGGGCAGAGGTTTTGTTTGCGCCCATTTTATAGCCGGACAGGAATACGACATTCTTCTGGGCGAAAAGGGGTTTCGGATTCCCCACACCGAAAGGTTCCAGCAGCTCCAGTTCATCTGCTAACTTTTCATTTCCATAAGTAAGGGGCATAGGCACGTCAATATGTACCCGGGGAATAAAATCCGTATCCTGCAGCCTGCATTTCTCATTCAGTTCCCTACGGAAATGCGGAATATCCTCCTCCCGCATGGACAGTCCCGCCGCCATGGCATGTCCCCCGAACTTGGTAAAATAATGTTTTATCTCCGTCATGGCTTCATACATGCGGTAGCCTTCTATGGAACGTCCGGAACCCTTTACCCCCTCTTCCCCCCTTGTGAGAAGGAAAACCGGGTGGTTGTAATGCTCCCGGATGCGCCCGGCGATGATGCCCGCCAGGCTTTCATGCACCTGGGGCAGGAAAACCACCATCACCTTATCCCGTTCCATGTGCTGCTTCTCAATCATTTCTTCCGCCTGCGCCACACCCTGCAGCGTCAGATTTTTCCGACTGTCATTCAGCTCCTTTAACTCCCTGGCAGCATTCATGGCCTCAACCCTGCTCCGGCTCTGCAGCAGTTCCAGTGCACGCTTCGCCGTGTCAAGCCTGCCGGTGGCATTCAGGCAGGGCCCCAGCACAAACCCAAGGTGATAGGCGCTCAGCTTCCCCGGTTCGATTCCGTTAACTTCCGTCAGGGCCCGTATTCCCATATTTTTGCTGGCACGCAGGCGCTTCAGTCCCTCTTTCACCAGAATCCGGTTCTCTTCCTTTAATTCCATGACATCGCAGACTGTGGAAAGGGCAGCAAACTCCAACAGTTCGTCCATGGCGTTCCGGAGGGCTTCATTCTGTGTTCTTTCCGCCAGGGCCTGCGCCATTTTGTAGGCCACCACCCCGCCGCAGATACCCGGAAACGGATAATGGCACTGCTCCTGTTTGGGGTCAATCACCGCCAGGGCGGGGGGAAGCAGTTCCCGGCGGCATGCAATATCACCGCCCTCCACTGCTTCCCTTATAAATGGCACCTCGTGATGATCCGTCACGATCACCCGGATTCCGTAAGAATTTGCCAGTTCTATCTGCGGTGCCGCCGCAATGCCGTTGTCACAGGTAATAATCATGCCGATACCGTCCCGTCCGGCATCCTCGATCAGGTTTTCATTCAGCCCATAGCCGTCATGAATGCGGTGGGGAATGGCTGTATCAACCCTTGCCCCCAGTATCTCCAGGCTCCTGGTCAGTATGTAGGAAGAGCAGATTCCATCCACATCGTAATCTCCGATCACCCGGATGGGCAGCCCTCCTTCCACAGCCCCGCAGATTTCTGCCACTGCCTTGTCCATGTCCTTCAACAGCCAGGGGGAATGACAGTCCTCCAGGGTTCCGTACAGAAATCTCCCCACTTCCGCCTCTTCCGTCAGATCCCGGTTCCGCAAAATCCTCGCCGTCACCGGGCTGATCCGATATTTTTCCGCCCATGCGTTAAAATCCGCCTTTTTTGCCGTTACATACCATTTTTCCATATTATACCTCTTCTGTATTTCTTCTGTTGAAGACTTCTCCTATATTTCTTCTCTTCCGGCTTCCTCCGAATTTCTTCCCTTCCGGTCTTCTCCTGCTTTTCTTCCCTTCCGGCTTTCTCCGCTTTTCTTCTATCTCAGCTTCTCTCGTATTTCTTCCCTTCCGGCCTTCTCCTATATTTCTTCTCTTCTGTCTTCCTCCAATTTCTTCCCTTCCGGCTTTCTCCCGCCTTTCTTCCCTTCCGGTCTTCTCCTGTACTTCTTCTTTCCCGTCCCTCTGCTGCTTTTTCCCTTCCGGTTCTCTCCTCAAAATTCTACAGCCCGGGCTTACTTCCATATTCCGCCCAGGCTGCAGAGTCCCATACTCACATGCACTATATACTTGTGTTCTAACTGTTCCTCACCATTGCAACCACAGCCTCCACGGCATCTGTAAACGGAAACATGTCTACAGCCACACATTTTTCCGCACGATATCCCTTTTTCGTCAGAATCTTCATATCCCGCACCAGGGTCTCCGGATTACAGGAAACATACACGACACGCCCAGGCCTGATTCTTGCCACCGCATTCAGGAATTCCTCACTGCTGCCGCTTCTGGGCGGATCCATCAGCAGCACGTCCAGACTGGCTTTCTCCTCCGCCATCTCAAGGAGGAACTTCCCGGCATCATTCTGATAAAACCGGATGTTATCGATCTGATTCCTCCTGGCATTGCTTACCGCATCCCGAATTGCATCCTGATTCAGTTCCACCCCGAGCACCCTGGCGGCGTTCCTGTTGGCAATCATGCCGATGGTTCCCGTACCGCAGTAGGCATCCAGTACAGTCTCCTTCCCTGTCAGCCCGGCATATTCCATGGCTTTCGCATACAGTTTTTCCGTCTGTACCGGATTCACCTGGTAGAAAGATTTGGGGGAAATCCGGAATGTCATGCCGCAGAGCCTGTCCTCTATATAGCCCTTCCCATAGATTACCTGCTGTCTGTCTCCAAGTATCATACTGGTGTCCCTGTCATTCACATTGACCACTATGGTGGTGATTTCCGGATGAAGCTTTAAAAGCGCCTTAACAAAATTGTTCTTGGAGGGCATGATAGGAGAACTTAAGACCAGCACCACCATAATCTCCCCTGTGGCATGGCCCACCCGGACCAGAACATGCCGCAGCAGGCCGAAACCTGTATCTTCATTATAAGGGCGGAGCTTAAAGGATTTCAGCAGGCCCCTGATGGACACAATAATCTCATCCGCCTTCCGGTTCTCAATCAGGCAGTTGTCCACAGGGACAATGCGGTGACTCCGCTCTTCATAAATGCCGGAAACAGCATTATGCCGTCTGTCTTCTCCAAATGCCGCATGCACCTTGTTGCGGTAATGCGCCGGACTCTCCATCCCAATAATGGCCTCCGGCCTGCAGTAAGGCTCCATCAGCTTATGAAATTCCGTACTCTTGGCCCGCAGCTGTTCCTCGTAACTTTTGTTAATCCACTGGCAGCCGCCGCATTTGGCAGCTACGGGACACAGGTTCTGATTTGTCTCTTTCTTCTGTTTTTTATCTTTCGGGGATGTATCCCTCTGATTCCGGGCTCCTGGAACTGTACTTTTCCGGCTCCGGTCTTCCGGAGATGCCTCCTTCCAGTTCCGGGCTCCCAAGGCTGCATCTTTCCGGCCCCGGTCTTCTGGAAATGCCTCCCTCCGATCCCGTACTCCCGGACCTGCATCTTTCCGACTCCGACCTTCCGAATTTGTTCCCCTCTGTTCCGGGTTCTTCCGTTTTGCCTCTCCCTGGCTTACCCTTTTCCCGTTTCCTGTCTTCAGCTCTTCTTTCCGCGGCATAATTTACTGTCCTTCCATATTTTAATGCATAAGTTGCATAAGTTTAGAAACTCATTTCTGAAACAAAAAGGACTGGAAAACCAATCCTTTTACTGTCTGTACTATTCGATGCCTATCTCCGCAAAGCCAGTTTCAAGCTCATTGTATATTCCGGCTTTTACCCTGTCTGAAAACGAGTACTCTTCAATTGTATCGTGTTCAAAATGATAGACCGTAATCCTCTGCTTCATCGGATCAGCAATCCAGTACTCCCTGGCACCTGCCGTCCGATCTTTAAAAAGCTATATATAACAATCCATCCGCATGCTTGATTTGCCAACAATTTCCGCAATCCAGTCCGGCGCACCCTTACATCCTTCGTCTGTAATCCTCCCCTTATCTCGTCTGTAATCCTCCCCTTATCACATATCACAGAAATATCAGGTTCGGCATAAAGACTGCCATCAGCGTCCAGAAATACAGCAAACGGCAAGGGATAAAAAGCTTACTATACAGTAAGAAAAAACGCCAAAACACTGTGCAACCAGTGTTTTGACGTTTTTAATCTATCGGAGTGGCGGGATTCGAACTCGCGACCTCCGCCTCCCTAAGACGGCGCTCTAACCAAGCTGAGCCACACCCCGAAGCACATTTAGTATTATAATCTGTCAGAGAAAAAAATGCAACTACTTTTTGCTTATTTTTCAAAAATTATATAAAACGCACAAAAAAGAACACGAAAAATGCTGTTTTCTGTCTCAATCTGCTAAACATTCATCTGTATATTTCATTTATCTCTGCCTTCCTATTCTTTTTCGCGGTACTCATCCGTATATACCTCAGTAAGCTTCCCCGACCAGCCTGAAATGAACATTCCGTGCACTAAACTCAGGGATTCGGTGTTGAATAAAATTCCTCCCCCGTATCCAGGCATATGGCCGCCAGCCGTCCGCCCCGGTGATGCGCCCCGCAGTCGATCGCAATGTGATGGTTCTTTCTGTAAATGAATCCCGGTTTCGGATTTCCTTCTATCATCTGCGTCGGCGTATGCCCGGTGACCACATAGATGTCATCAAAGTATTCTTTTTCATAATCAGCCCGCTCCCAGACAAGATCGTGCAGTGAATATTCCTCAATATCCTTTTCAGGCGCGAAATTGCCCAGTCCCGCATGGACAAGAAGGTAATCCTTTCCACCTGCAGTCAGTTCCGCATATATCAGGAATTCTCTGAGGTAATCGATTACATCCTGCTGCATCTCCCTGTCCAAATTCCGGAACTCCTTTATTGTGGTGAGGCTTCCGTTATATTGCCACGTCACAAGGTTTTCCAGCATCTTCTCATCCAATTCTTCAATAGAGATATCCGTGATTTCTTTTCGCAGGAATTCCAGGCATTCCAACGCCATAATCTCATGATTGCCCGCTATGCATATGGCATTGGGCATCTCCATAAGCTTCAGCAGTGTCTTAACCGGATGAGGCCCCCTGTCAAGCACATCCCCCAGGACATAGAGCATATCTGTTTCCCTCAGCCCGATTTTGTCCAACAGTTCCTCAAACCTGTCAAGCTCACCATGTATATCCGAAATAACATAGGTTGCCATTTCTGCCCCTCCTTCTTTCTCTGCACAGTCATGTATTCCGATTCTACCCTGAAATCCATTATAGCAGATATGGGATGATAATAAAACGATTCTTTCAAAAACTTTCCCGGTCACCCCTTCCGCTGACTGCAAAAGAAACGGATGGAACCGATGGAAAATGATTATAAAGGGTCTGCTAAAGTGCTTGCATTTTACTGAAATTGCGAGTACAATAGCATATGCCAAGATATTTACATCCCGGCTGCATTAACCGCTTTACGACTCCCGTAAACGGCCACATGACAGGCGGCCTGCCCGACTCCCGTAAGCAGTACACACTGCTAGGAAACAGGTATGACTCCTGTCGTGGAATGTGACGCGGAAAACGTATCTTTTTCCGGAAAGTGAAAAGTATATTTCCGGCCAGATCCTGCCGCCGGATGAAATATGTTGTACAAAGAAACATAAAAGGAAACGAGGTACATCATGAAGAACAACAAATGGATTCGCGCCGCGATTCCGGCGCTGCTGCTTCACTGCAGCATAGGTACTGTCTACTGTTGGTCCATCTTCAGCCAGGAGATCGCTGATTACATCGGTTTCTCCAAGGGCGCCACGGAATGGGCCTTCAGCTTCGCCATCTTTTTCCTGGGCATGTCCGCTGCCTTCCTGGGCAATATCGTGGAGAAGGACATCCACAAGTCGTCGCTGATTGCTTCCATCTGCTTCGCCTGCGGTATGGCGGGAACCGGCTTTTTCATTTACTACGGAGGCAGCCATCAGCACAGCCCCCTGGCGCTGATCGGCATTTACCTTTGCTATGGCTTTATCATGGGCATCGGCCTGGGCACCGGTTATCTGTCCCCGGTAAAGACCCTGATGCTGTGGTTTGAGGACAGGAAGGGCCTGGCCACCGGACTGGCGGTTGCAGGCTTCGGCGCTGCGAAGGCCATCGCAAGCCCCATCATGCAGGCCATGCTGGACAATCTGGGAGACGGCGGCATTTACAAGATGTTCTGGATTCTGGCCGTGGTTTATTTCGTTATGATGTTCGTGGGGCATCTGCTGTTGAAGAAGCCCGACACCTGGCATGAGCCCCAGAAGGCGGAAAAGGGCAAGGGCATGATGGATGTCATCAAGTCAAGACCCATCACCAACTACATCGGCATCTGGCTTATGTTCTACATCAACATTACCTGCGGCCTGGCGCTGATCTCCCAGGAGAAGATGATCGTGAAATGTATCGGCCTGGCAGGAGCCGCCGGGATCATTTCCACCGTATCCGCCATTTTCAACGCAGGCGGCCGTCTGGGCTTCTCCGCCTGGGCTGACAAGATGAAGGACAGGAACACAATCTACAAGCTGATCTTCATCCTTTCCATCGCCTTTACCGGAATCGTCATGCTGACGGGCGGCATTAAGAACGGCGAGGGAAATACTTTGCTGATTATCCTGGTATTAGGCCTGATCTTTGTGGTAAACGCAGGCTACGGCGGAGGCTTCTCCAATGTGCCCACCCTGCTCTCCGACCATTACGGCATGGGCAATATCAGCGCCATCCACGGCCTGACCCTCTCCGCATGGGCTATCGCGGGGCTTACCGGCAACCAGCTGGCTACCTGGATTGTGAACCATACAGGAGAGTTCTCAGACCATAACGGCATACAGGTGAACCCCGTGGGTTACCAGAATGTGCTGTATGTGACCATCGTGCTGTATATTGTGGCACTGCTGATCAGTCTCTTTATGGTGCGGCCTGCTAAGGAAGGGAAGAAATAACAGAAGAGACCTGTTAATAAACAAATAAATATCAGAAACAGCCTGGCTTAGGAAGTATTCTTTCGGCCAGGCTGTTTTCTGATATCCCAATGGAATGCTTCCGGATTGCAATCAGACCTTACGCTTTATGGGCCGGAGGATCTGATATCCAAGTACTTCCGGATAATGTCTCTGGTAGCAGGGACACACTTCCTCATTCCAGGTATATTTCCCGCCCTGGAACTCCTTCTCGATATCGTAATTCCAGGCAAGCTGCTCCACCCTTCCCATGACTTCTCCATTGTCCTTCAGATAGTCGAATACGGGATGGAAAAATACCAGGTAATAGCTGGCGGGAATATCCCTTATCTCAAACCCCTCCCTCACAGGCCCCGTGTAATCCGCAGGCAGCCCCGTGCCATAAAAATATCTGAGCTCCCCGTTTACCCGCTTCCAGCCCGCGGTGTGACCGCTGATAATCATATCGCAGGCATGGCTCATGCTGTCCACAATGCCGCATACGGTGTCGCAGTCATGCTTCTGCCAGAATTCGCCGTAATTTGTCGCGGCTTCATCCCAGATTCCCATATATTTGTGGGCCGGAATGAATTCAACCCTCACGTTTGCTGCGGTTAAAATCATACTGCTCATACTTTGTGCTCCTTTCAACGCCTGATAATGTTCAGGGAGATAGACAACCTGACGGATTGGCAGGGGAATGGGGACAGGTTTCTTACGATAGGACGCCGGTGTACATCCGAACGCCGCTGAGAACGCCCTCGTCAGGGCTTCCTGCGAAGAATACCCGTACCTGACCGCAATGTCGAGAATGCGAGCGTCGGAGTCACGCAGGGCCAGGGCCGCCAATGCAAGCCGCCTGGCCGCGATATAGCTTTTGATCGTCCGCCCCGTGACTTTATGAAACTGCGTCGAGCAGTAGAATGGCGAATAACCGATATATTCTGATATCTCCAGCAGAGTCGGCGTATCACAGATATGCGCTTCAATCCAGTCGATGATTCTCTGCGTTGTCTCATTCCATTCGTACATGCAGGCCTGCCCTTCCTGGA
>CAJTSY010000009.1:0-36002 GCA_910578995.1 uncultured Acetatifactor sp. | reverse complement strand
ATGATAAACGGAAGTGTAAATCTCTTTCCACTGCTCCCAAAAACTTTGCTTCTGAAGTTCCGCCGTCAGGTATGCGATCACTCTGGCCGGCAGAATCAATGAAAACTTTCCAATGTCTTCAAGCATGGTGCCCTTCGTCTTTTTCCGCTCCTCTCTGTTCTTTCCAAGTAATTCCCGGATTTGCCCCACAGCCTCATCACCGGGATTGGACTTAAAAAATGCTTTCAGCGCCTTTTTACAGTCATAGACATCCGCCGGATAGGTACCTTTTTCTATCTCCGCTTTTTTCAGTGTCTTTGTCCCATGCGTGATATACATCAGGTCGCTGAACTCCGTCCCGCCGGCCTCATATTCCATACCGGATGGTATAAACGCTAATGCGTCACTTCCTGCGGGATCACCATACCCTTCCAGTCTTTCCAACGCATATGCTTCCGCATTGTCCCAAAACCGGAATCTCTTTTTCATGGAAAAATCCGTTCCCAGAAGATAGTTGATCCACCCCACATAGCCTCTGTCGCTGACTATGTCTCCGCCAACCTCTACAAATCCTGGTCCGTCATCGTACATTTCATACAAGAAGTAAACGGCTGTGACGACATCGCAGAATTCCTGTCCGCCTATCTTTTCCGAGTGGAAATACGCGGCATTTGCGTCAAACATTGCCGTCTCCCAACTGTCGTCCTCAAAATAGTTGAAATGGAAATACACCTTGCCGCCCGGATATAGTTCTACCGGTTTTAAAAGTCCCATGTCATGGCCGTACATGCTGATTTTCTCAAGCTGCATCATTCCTCCGTAATTCAGCAATTTTGCAACCTGTCCGGCAAATTCCTCTCTCTTTTCTTCCGGAATATGCATTTTACCCGTATAGTATCCAAATGTTCCCATGTCCCTCCTCCTCTAAAAACCCAGTATTTCGTGTCTATGCCTATGGTTTATAAGCAATGACTGAAATGCGCTCATTGCCGTAAAGTCAAATTTAGCGCGGCTTCTTCTGATTATCCAACTGTTTGCCTGTTTCTTCGTCAATTCAGGAAAATACACAGTATCTTCATCCATGAAATCTCTAAACAGCAGCAGCGCCTTCTTGTAATTCTCCTCATTTTTGTGCTCTGCAAATTCTGTGATAAACGCCTTATCCACCAGACGGCATCCCCAGTCCCTGTCCAGGTCGGCAACAATTTCCGACAGAAAATCCTCCACGTCAAAATCGTTTTCCAAAGAAATCTCCTGAAAACGCTCCTGCCAGTCTGACAGACATTCTTTCATGTCTTCCGACAGGCGGAGTGTCCCGTCCTCCCAGAATTCTATCATTTCATCCTCATTCTTCCTCTGTATTGCTTTATAAAACGGTAGAATCCAATCATCTTTCTCACCCACCGGACCTCTCCCCTGTTCTTGATCTGTAATAATGTCTGAATATCCTTTTACCTCCCACCCCTTCCATACATCCCAGAAGTCCCGTTTCACAGCCACCGCATAGGCCTGGACAATTATGGACGGCAATACATAGAGCGACACTTCCGCAATCACGCCATACAGGACATCCTCTGCCAGTTTTCTTCTGCCTGCCAGGTCAGCATCCAGTAATTCCCTCAAAAAATGTTCCAGTCCTTCCTCCTGCTTCTCCCCGGCAAGGCGGCACATTATCTGATAAAGATAGTATTTCAGCACTCCCTTCGGAGCCTCCTTGATCTCATCCTTCTTCCCGTCAAAAATCTCCCGCGGCGCCGTGATTTCTTTAGAGTCAATTTCATAGGCCGCCATAAACTGATCAATGTCAAGCTCCCACAAATCAAATGAATAAGCTTTCCATACTGCCTGGGCTGTGATATTCTGATATCCTTCTGTATTTTTCAGGAAAAGAAGCATATCCCACATCTTCGCCCGATGGGAAAAATCCGGACTGATGCCAAGCATCCCTCTTATCAAACCGACATATGCATCCGCAGAAACCGGTTCGTCTCCATCCATAAAATAACATTTGCCCCGGGAATACGCCTCCTGCATGGCCATAATTACATTCATCACCAGACCGAACTCCTGATATCCTCTGTCCGGCGTAATGAGTTCACAGGTTTTAGTATTGTAAGTGGCTGTTTCCCGCTTTCTCTTCTCAAATATGGAGTAATCAAATCTGACGATTCCCTCCCGGTCAGGTACCGGATGGCTGACAACAGTAACCGTCCTGCCGCCAAGCTCTATCTGTTCTGTCTTTCTGATTCCTCCCCTGTCCAGAATCCGCAGAATATACCGGTTGAACTCTTCCTTCTTTTCTTCCGAAACCGCTACATTTCCCGCTATTTTATAACCGCAATTATTCATAACTCTTCCTCCCAGTCTGTCAAAACACTAAAATCCGCTGTCATGATCTCTCTTAATCTGCACCATTCTGTCAAAATTCTGGTAGTGGAATACTGCCATTTCCGCAGCCGGGATCTCCACTGTTCCTTCCTTTGTGAATGCCCTGACGACTCTGCCTGATCCATTTATCACATACAGGTAATCTGTCCAGTTATTTGTGTAATCCACACTGTCGTTCTCTAACATAAACTCTGATATAAGTTCGTCTGCGGAATCCGCATCCCCGAAATATCTCCTGTCAAAGCTTACAGCAAATCTTTCATAATCATCATAAGACCGAATCCCTCCGTCCTCATATTTTTCAATAATCGTCTCTCCATGTCCCGACGGGTACATGTCGCCGTTAAATTCCAATGTCTGATAATATCTGCCTTTTTCGTCAGTGAATACGATTTTACCTCTTGTCATAGTATCAAAAATCCTCCCCAAAATAATCTCGTATAAGACTATTTTAAGGGAGGATTTTCTATTTGTCATTGAAGCTGTACTATAAAGCTGTTCCTTTCTATTCCACCTGCCGCTATGGCTGTACTGCAAAATTACCTTTCACCTTTCCTGCTTCCATATACTCCAGGTACTTCTTATAGTACATAAAAATGCGTTGATATATGGGAGAATTATAAAAACAGAATGCCTTCTCCCTGTTTCCGCATACCAGCGTATCCATGGGAACGGAAAACAATTCACTCAATGCGTATAAATTATCCACTGTCGGAAGGCATCTTCCCGCAAACCAATGATAAATGCTCTGGGGCGCAGCCAGTTCCAGGTACTCCTGGATATCCCTGACCGTCACACCTTTTCTCTGCATGAGGCGCTTGATATTCTGGCCTGTTTTATACATGTCAATTCTGGGAAACTTTCTGTTCATTCAGCCTCGCCTCCTCCTGGCTTCTGCCTCTTTATTTGAATGGAATATCTGGTTAATCCCTCTGAAAGGGTTCCCTTCTCAAAACCATGCACATTAGCACTTTATAAACGTTATCAATCCTCAGCACAGCCATACTGCCCAAGGCAGGCCTTCTCAAGCTGATGGATCATAGGGCAATCAAAGCGGGCAACGCCAGCCTGTTCCGGCACCGAGATGAACTGTTCTTCAAAAGTCTCAATCAGGAATAGACATGCCCTGCTGTGAACTGTTCGTTTAGCTTTTTTCGCTTTCCTGTAGGTTCAGTTCGTCCATAAATTAATTCCTGTTCTTGGATTTTAGTTTTGGCTGTCTTCGAACTCTTTTGTCCCTCTGTAAGCCGCCCGGAAAAGCTTCTCTATTTCCACATATTTTCTATCCAATCCTTTTCTCACCATAGGAACAGACCGCCTGCGTTAATCCTTTTTCCTTATTACATAGATTATAAAATCTCCGCAATCCCCTGTCAAGAAGCCCTGGCCCCTCTTACGGACCTCTCAGAAAATTACTTGAAAAATCAATTCCTTTTTGCTACATTATAAAACACAAAAACGGCCGGCGATTATCCGGATACCGTGCCTGGAAATACGCCCGGAACCGTCACACCGGCCCACTCAGTCCACAGAAAAAAAGGAGAAGCATTCATGACTGATTTACAGGACAAACCCCACTGCCCCACACTGGAGGAAATCGGCGCATTCATCAGAAATCCTCCAGAATGGAGAACCCCAGTTCCCATAACACACCTTCTGAAAAGAGAGGGAAAAGGGGCCTTTCTCTTCCGTGGCTTCTTCCAACATCCGGCCTATATCATCTTTCATCAATTCCCTCAACGCTTCGCACATACCCAAATCCCTCCTGATTTCATCGTATAATCTTTTGTTCGCATAGTTACTCAAAAAATAAGATAACATTGCCTAAACTCCCGAATCTTCAAACAGGCTGCCGTATTAAGTACCCAAGATTCTCAATGCGGCAGCCCCTTTTTCGTCCGTTTCCTCTTCAGTTTACTCTTCCTTCAGATAAATCTCCACCACCGTATCCTTCTCATCCGGCAGCGGATAGCAGTCCGCCGCGTAAGGGTTAAAGAAGAAAAACGCGTTCTTATCATACTCCTTCAGGTTCCAGTAATGGGTCTCCTTCACCTCGGAGTTATCGGCCAGAAGTCTCATTTTCTCCACTTTTCCGGCCATATTTTCCAGGCACACGGCACCCACCTGGGGTTCCATCACATGGGCGTAGAGCAGGTTGCCGTTGCGGGTGTACCGTCCCCATTCCGGCTTGGGCAGTTCCGCGTAGCCGCAGCCGTAGATGCTCTTTCCGTTCTTCTTCATCCAGGCGCCCACCTCTTTCAGGATGGCCACAGACTCCTCGGGAATCTCCCCCCTGGCGTTGGGTCCCACGTTCAGAAGCAGGTTGCCGCCCTTGCTGACGCATTCCACCAGCATATGGACAACCATCTCCGCCGTTTTATAATGATGGTCATGGGCCGCATAGCCCCAGTGGTTGTTCAGGGTGATGCAGGCCTCCCAGGGAATGGGATTCCCCGCCACGTCCCGGATGCCCTCGGGCGGAATCATCTGCTCCGGCGAGGCGAAGTCGCCGGAATAAGGAGTGGGATCCAAAGTGCGGATGGAGCCCGCGTCCTCCCCGCTTCCCTCCAGGCGGTTGTCGATAATCACATCGGGCTGGATAGACCGCACCATCTCGATGAGCTCCTTCGCCTTCCAGGTATCGCACTTCATATCCCCGTAGGAAAAATCAAACCACATCACATCCAGTTTTCCGTAATCGGTGAGCAGTTCCCTGATCTGGCCGAACATGTATTCCAGATAGTTATCAAAATTCCGGTTCTCATTGGAGCACTCCGGATGGTTGCGCATGGGATGGTGCATATCCCCGTAATGGGGGAAATCCGGATGCCGCCAGTCAATCACGGAATAGTACAGGCCCACCTTAATGCCCTCCGCCCGGAAAGCCTCCAGGAATTCCCGCACCAGATCCCGCCCGCAGGGGGAATTGGTGGATTTGAAATCCGTCAGCTTGGAATCGAACAGGCAGTATCCGTCATGATGCTTCGCGGTAAGCACGGCATACTTCATCCCGGCTTCCTTCGCCAGTTTTGCCCATTCCTTCGGATTGTAATTCTCCGCGGCAAACTCGTCCTTCAGGGGCTCATAGGCCTCCTTCGTCAGCTGCTCCACGCTGCGCAGCCATTCTCCCCTGGCAGGGATGGCGTACAACCCCCAGTGGATAAACATGCCAAACCTTGCCTCGCGGTACCACTGTGTCCTCTTTGTTCTCTCTTCTACGATTTTGTTCATTTTTTGTCCCTCTCATATACGCAGTGTCTTTTTCCGTATATTTCTTTCTCTCTATGGCAATCCTCAGCCCTCCGCCACCAGTTTCAGCAGCTTCAGAATCATATCCCCGGTCCCCACATTATACCCTGCGACACCATAGATGCAGTTCATGTTCCGGTCTATGATTACAGCCAAAGGCAGTTTCCCCGGCTCTAAGTACATCCTGCGTGCCACGGCCTCCATATCCGCCCCGAAATCATCCAGGCAAAGCCGAATCTTCGGCAAAGCTTCAAGCACTCTCCTGCAGGCCGGGTTATTCCGGATAGCGGCACGCTGTGCGATAAAGGTAATCCCGTTCTCCAAGGCCCCATACTCCTCCCTGCGCTCGAAAATTTCGTTGAGGATGTGCTCCGTGGGTTCCTCGTCCTCCCCAAGCCACACAAACAGGCCTTCCCGCACCTTCACCATTTCCGAAATCCTGTGCTCCGCTCCGTCTTCCGTCCTCAGAGCAAAGTCCGCAATGTCGTTGGACACCAGCATATCGGAAACGGCCGTCTCCTTCTGCTCCAGGACTATCTCCTTCTCCTCTCCCTCAGCCAGTTCAAAGAAATACTGCTTAGCAAAGGTATTTCCGTTAGGAAGACGATTTGTAGTCAGCACCCTGTATTTTCCGGGGAATACAGGCACCGGGCCGGAAATCTTGCCCTCTTCTCCCCATCCGAGCATCAGCGTGTGGTACCTGCCGTCCTCGAAACGGGCCATGGTCCAGTTTCCGAAGTAATTCCACTCCACATCCCCCTGCTTCTGTATGATCACTCGGCAGGTTCTCTCCTCATGCTCCATGGGCACAAAGCGGCCTTCCGCTCCCTCTTCCTGCACCCATACCTCGGGCATGCCTTCCACAGGATCCAGTCTCGCGGGAATCCCCAGTGTCCTCAAGATCTGCACACAGACCACTTCCCTGGTAATCTCGCTTCCGTAACCGCTCCGAAGGGCCTCTCCCGCGGAAGTGACCAGTGCGCCGTACTCCGCCTTCTTATGGGAGACAATCCTCTCCTTCACCAGTCTCCAGGCCTGCACAGGGTCTCTGCGGATTTCCTCCGCCAGGTCCCTGCCCTGCCTGCCGCTCTCCTCCTCCAACCAGGTACGGATGTCCTTCCGGAAAGGACGGAGCATCTCATTCCACACCCTGGGACGCAGGATATAGGGTACCAGTACTTCGTCTGCAAAACTTCCGCCAAAAGCGGCGGTCTCCAGACAGCTGTCCTCCAGAATGTCCGCGGTGACATCCCGGTAATCCTTCTCACGCAGGCTCTCAAGCAACGCCAGTTTCCACCGCACCGGGTAGCGTCCTGCAGCAGACCTTGCCAGGAAATCCGCAATCTCCTTCTGGTTGCCGCAGGCTTTGCGCATGATCTCAATGCATTTGTCTTTTCTGGCAGCAGAATTTTCGGAATCGGCTTTCTCAACCGCGGTCTCGGCACCTGTCTCCGCCTCCAGTGCCGCCACAGCCTTCTCCGCCAGTTCCTCGCTGTAAAAATGCCCCTCCTTCTCCTTCCGCAGTGCCGCCGCCTCCGCAAGCCTCTCCTTTCCCTTACGCTTCTGCTCATCCGTCAGCACCACCCGGTTCACGGGAGAATCCTTCGGCGCGGTAATCACCATCTCCTCCCAGACTCCGAACTTCTCCTCCGGCGCCTTCAGGACAATCCGGCACACCTCTCCCGACTGGGTATCCATGAGGCATTCCCCATACAAATCACCCCTGGCCGCCGTCACATGCAGCGTCCCAAGGCCTGTCCGCAGGAAGCATTTTCCCGCCCCGTCTGTCCGTACCGTAGCAACCTCGCCGAAGTGGGCGCTGTTCATCACCTCGAAATGCACCTCCAGGTCCGCCTGGGGATTCCCCTCCCCGTCCACGACCTCCACAGCCGCTTCCGTAGTCAGGGCATAGCGCCCCAGATGGTTCAGCACATGGCACATATCCTTCATGGGCATCACCTGCAGCTTAGAGCCTGCCTGTCCCAGATCCTCGTCGTCCGGCTCCGTGGGCAGCAGCCACCGCGAATGCACTAACATGGCCCGGGAAGAAGCGCCCGTAAACCATCCCTTGTTCACTACCTCCTCCGGCTCGCAGGCCCCAAAGAACACCCACTTTCCGTCCACCCAGGCCTCCACCCAGGCATGGTTGTCATCACAGTGGGACCACAGGGGCACATACACCTGCCTGGCAGGAATGCCCAGACTGCGCAGCACCGACACGCCGAAGGTGGATTCCTCCCCGCACCTTCCGTAAGCGGAACGGTACACGCACAGGGGACTGGCAGTCCTGCCGTCCGTGGCCCGGTATGTAGCTTGGGAGGCAAGCCAGTAATTCACTGTAAGCAGGGCCTCATGCATATCCATCCCCGCAATCTTTTCCTTCAATTCCCCGTAAAAAAATGCTCGGTGGTCCGTCAAATCCTCATTGTTCACCCGATGATGCAGCACATAGCCCGCGAAGGTCTTTTCCGGCACCTTCCCCGCAAAAGGCCCCTTCTCCCACAGGAAACCCCCGTGCCTGGCATAGGTCTCGAACAGCTCCACCGGATAATCCAAAGCATCGCTTAAAGGCATGGACGCATACAGACATTTCAAAGCCTCCGCCTCATGGACACGTCCCTCCTCGTAAGCACGTTTAACGGCCTCTGCCGCCTCTGCCCCCTTCTCCCCCATGCGCTTTACCTGCGCCTGAAAGGGAGCCTCCATTTCCTCCATAAACTTTTGTGTAAACATAGTACTCCTTTCTGTTTTTTATCTTTAACGTGTTTCAAACAGCACCTGACAGCAAAGCACATACATATCTCAATGCTTTGAAACACGCCTTATTTTTCATCATATGACAGGCAGCCTTAAACCACTGCCTATATCAGAATCTTATCGCCGATGGCAAGCTCGGAAATACCGGCAAATATCAAGAAAACTGATTCTCCGTCTGAAAACCGGCCGCCCCAAGCATCTGAAAATCCAGGCTCACCACAACATACTCTCTTTTCAGGACTTTTTCCAATTCCTCTAAGGTTATCGTTTTTCCATACTATCTTGCCTGGTTTATAATAAAGTACTGCCCCGCATCCACCATGCTCCTGATTTGTGTCAGCTTATCCGCAATATCCGCCATATAGTGCAGGTCAGGATTACAGGCCCCATTCACATTGAAAAATCTGCCAATGTCCTCACGCTCCTTTCACCTGCTCCAAGTGTATCACAGCTGACTTTAACCCGCAAGTCAAACCATAGCCGCCAGGAAAGCATTCCGTACAGCCGTGTTACTGTCCATGGCTTCGCCGTTCACAGCAAGTGCGCTATTTTGGCGCCTGCTGTCAAAACAATCGCTTCGGTTGCAAAGCAGCTTAATGAGTTGCCTGGGTTTGTCCGTGCAAGAGAGGCATCAAAACACCTCGCAGTGCCGCCATGTAATTATCAGCACATATCCCTCCGGTACATCCGCCTGTACTCCGCGGAACGCTCCATCAATTCCTGATGGGTCCCCGCATCCGCAATCCGCCCTTCCTCCATCCGGAAAACACGGTCCGCATTCACCACCGTCTGCTGCCTGTGGGCCACTGCCAGAATCGTCTTTCGCCCGCGGAGCAGCATCATGGTCTCCTGCCACCGCCTTTCCGTTTCACCGTCAAGGGCGGCCGTGGCCTCGTCAAGCACCAAAACCGGCGCATCCCGCAACAGGGTCCTGGCAATGGAAATCCGCTGCCGCTGCCCTCCCGAGAGCAAGGCCCCCTCCTCCCCAACCTGAATGGAATACAGGGCAGCCTCATCCGGAACAAAATCCTCCATTCGGGCCAGACGCACAGCCTCCATCAGCTCCTGGTCTGTGGCGCAGGGCTTGCCCATGCGCAGATTCTCCGCAATATTTCCCGAGAACACTGCGCCCTCCTGGGGGACATATCCTATCAGCGCCCTGCACCCTGCTGCTCCCAGTTCCGCCGCATTTCGGCCAAATAAACGGATGCTTCCTTCCCGGGGCGGATAGAATCCCAGTAAAATCTTCAGCACGGTGCTTTTTCCGTTACCCGATGCCCCCACAAGGACAGCCGTCTCCCCCTGCCTCACCGAAAAAGACAAATCCCGCAGGACAGGCTTGGAATCATAGGAAAAGCTGACTCCCTGAAAATCCACAGCAGGCACTTCTTCCCTGCAGGGAAATTCCCCTACAGCAGACTTCTCCTCCACGGATTCCCCTCCGGCAGATTCCTCTTCAACAGGCTTTCCTTCACCAGATTCCCCTTCCCCGGACTCCCCTCCAACAAGTTCCTCCTCCGGCAAATCCATCAGCTCGTAAACCCGCTGCGCGGACACAAGCGGCGGCTGTATATGCTTCATAAACAAAGCGAAACCGCTCATCCCCTCCGCCAACACGCCAATGATTCCCGCGATATAAACCATCTTCGATACCGGTACCTTTCCGTCCGCCCACAACGCCAGTCCCATGACAAAGGCAGCCGGCTGTGCCAGTTTGGTAAAAATCGTCATCAGGGCTTCCGATATCCCGTTCAGCCCCCGGTAACGCACCCGTTCTTTTGCCGCCTCCCCGCAGGCCTGCCCATAACGCCGGGCCAAAGGCTCTTTCATCTGAAAAACCCGCACCACATCCATTATCCGGCCTGTCTCCGCCAAAAATGCCGTAGCCGAAGCATTGCTCCTGCGGGCCCTCTGCTCCGCCGCCCTTACCTTCGGATTGAAATAGACAGACAGTACAGTACACACAGCGGTCAGCGCCAGTCCTGCCGCAGCCACAGCCACGCTTTCCCGCAGCAAAAGAAACACGGAAATCACCAGGCAGGCCAGAAATTTCACAAAGGACTGAAACGCATATCCGGAATATATCCCCACAGCCCTCCCTGCATCATAGGTGAGGCGAACCACCTGCTCTGCCGTAACATACCTCCGGCTGTCCTGAAGGTTAAGCCTGCACAATCTGGCAAAGAGAGCCTTTTTCAGGGCGCCCTCCCCATAAATCACCGCCGTGTTCCTCATCCAGGCGCCAAGGACAATCAAGGGCGCAAACAGAAGCAGACACCCAAAATACATGCCGATACGGTACAGGGAGCCGCCGGGCTCCCCGGCAGCAAGCATGGCTGTCTGCTCATATAAAAAGGGCAGAACCCATGTAAGGCCGATTTCCGACAGTGAAAACAGATATCCTAAGATCCACTGCTTCCTCCGGGAACCCAGGCAGGAAAAAAGGCGCTTCATCAGTACCATACTGCTTTTTAATGTCAGCTTTCCTGCCATGCTTTCCCCTCCTCAATAAAAGCACGCCCCTGAACCGACTGATTTTCCGCCTTCACAGTATGATAATAGTACCCTCTCCTGTCCATCAGTTCCCCGGGGCTCCCCTCCTCCCGGATACGCCCCTGCTCATCCATGCAGTAGATGTAATCCACATCGGAAACCAGGGCAGTCCTGTGGGTAATAATCAGCGCGGCCCTGCCCTGCAGCATCCTCATCATGGTACGCTTTATCTCCTGCTCCGTAACCGGATCCAGAGCGGAAGTCGGCTCGTCCAGGATCATCAGATCCGCATCCTTGTAAAAAGCCCTGGCCAGGGCAATACGCTGCTTCTGCCCTCCTGAAAGCCTGTTTCCGGACTCCCCCACGTCTGAGGTCGTCCCATCCTCCATCTCTGTTACGAACTCCCAGGCCGAGGCGGCAGACAAAGCCGCCCTCACTTTCTCTTCCCCTGCACCTTCCGCCATGGCGCTGACATTTTCAGACACGGAGCCCCGCAGCAGCCCTGCCTGTTGGGATACCAGGGACAGGTGCCTGCGAAGCCCTTCCGTCTCCCAGTCGCTTAAGTCCCTTCCCCGGAAGAAAACCTGCCCCCTGCCGCAGCGGTAAAAGCCGCAAATAATACGCAGCAGCGTAGTCTTTCCGCAGCCGCTTGGCCCCAATACCGCTACATGCTGCCCAAAGCCCACCGATAATCTCAGATTTTCTAATACATATTTGTCTTCATAAGAAAACTGTAAATTTCGAATTTCCAAGAGCATGTCTATATGCTCCCTCACTATCTTCTCAGAAATGTCCTGTTGTACCTTCCTATCATAAATACCTTCCTGTACTTCCCCGTCGTTAATATCTCCATGCACTTCCCTGGCAGAACTCTCCCCGTCTTCCCCCGGCAAATCCAGGAGTTCGCAGATCCGCTGCGACAAAGCCTCGCTCTTCCTCCAGGTTCCTGCCATGCGGCTTAACAAATCAACCGCCGCCTTCACCTTCCTGCTCAGGGCAGCGAACGCAATCAACCCGCCCGCGGTAATCAGTCCCTTTTCCACGCATAAAATGCCTCCGCCGAACAAAATTCCAAGCTGCAGCAGCGCCGTCATATACTGAAGGCCCATAACCGCCGCATTGGAACGCTCATTGGCAGCCCTGGCCCTGGCAGCCGTGTCAATGCAGGCATCAAATTCCCTGCCAAACAACGCCTCCGCTCCGTAGGCCTTCACTGTCTCCAGATGGTGCAGCGTCTCCGCCGCCACATTCATTCCCCTGCCCGTGTCAGCCGAAGCACTGCGTTGGCGCTGTGTCATGGACGCAGTAAAACGCTGCAGCAAAAATATGGTCACAGGCAGGACGGCCAGATAGAACACCCCCAAAACCGGACACAGAAACAGACAGGCTGCAGCCGCTGCAAGCGCTTCTCCCACAGTGTAGAGATACCAGGTATACTGTCCCGCAAAAATCTCACACAGCTCCTCCATATCGCTCCCCATGCGGCTGACCAGGTCCCCGGTATGGAGCAGCTTTCCTGCCGCTGCATAGTCCACACTGTGCAAAACCTGAAAAACCCTCTCCCGAATCCGGTTGAACATCCCTTCCGTGGTAACTGCATTCAGCGGATCGTTTACCAAAGCCACCCCGGCCTGCAACAGGCAGAATACAGCCAGATACAAAAATGAGGAGGCAACAGCAGCCTTATCACCCATAATTCCGCCGTCCACCAGTTCTCCCCACAGAAGCGAACCCCTGGCCTGAAGCAGCGCGCTGATTCCTGCAAGCAGAAGCAAAGCAGCGAACCCCGGCCAGTAAGCCCTGCTGTCCCGGAGAAGGCGTATCGTGTAAAAAGAATGCGGTTTGTTTTTCAAAGCTTTCCCCTCCGTCAGGTTATATTCTCACCTGCCCTCCCTGCTCCGGCCAAACCGGAACTAAGCTTTTGCAAGTACTCATAAATCCGACAGGGGCCATTGCATTGAGGATACAGGATAATACATTTCCAGGCATTAAGCCTTTCCTGTTCCGTGTCTGTCTTCCTCAATGCAACAGCCCCTGTCTCATTTTCACTGCGTTTCCCGGGAACCGGAAGAACCCTTAACCCTTTACGGCACCGATCATAACGCCCTGCACCAGATACTTCTGGACGAAGGGATACAGCATCAGCACCGGCAGAGAGCCCACAACGATGGTGGAATACTTCAGCAGATCAGACATACCCTGGAGCTTGGCCGCCGCGGAGGCATCCGAAACCTTTGTCATATCCACCTGACCCGAAATCAGGATCTCCTTCATAACGATGGTCAGAGGCTGCAGCTGTTCTTTGTTCAGGAACAGCATGGCGTTGAAATAATCGTTCCATCTGGCAACGCCGTAATACAGCATCAATACCGCCAGGATGGGTTTACACAACGGAAGGATAACGCTCAGCAGATAACGGAAAGGCGAGCAGCCGTCCATCTGTGAAGCCTCATACAATTCATCCGGAATATTGTTCACGATGAAGGTACGGCAGATGATCATGTTGTAGGTGGACATGGCCATGGGGATAATGATAGCCCATCTGGTATCGATCAAGTGCAGTTTGTTCACCAGGACGTAGGTAGGCATCAGGCCGCCGCTGAAATACATGGTAAATACAAAATACAGGGAAATCTTATTCCTTGCCTTAAATTCCTTTCTGGAAAGAGGATATGCGCAGAGAATGGTCATAAAGATATTCACTGCAGTACCCACAAACAGATAGAAGAAAGAATTGGCGAAGCCCCTCAAAATCTTTTTATTCTGGAATACCGCCTCATACCCCCTCAGAGTAGGCCGCACCGGAAAGATAAACACTTCCCCGCGGATAACCGCCTGGGGGTCGGAGAAGGACGCCGCAACCACATAAAGCAGAGGATACAGCACGATCACCAGAATCAGGGAGAGGATGAAATATACGAGAAACACAAATATCTTATCTACAGTGCTCATATTACGGAATTTTGCTGTCTTCATATGTTTTCTCCTCCCTCATTACCACAGACTCGTCTCTGTGACTTTTTTCGCAATCTTATTCACGGCTACCAACAGGATAAAGGCTACCAGAGACTGGAACAGTCCGGCCGCCGTGGAGAACCCGAAGTTTGCATTCACAACACCGATCTTATACACAAAGGTGGAAATAACCTCCGATACGGACGCATTCAGGTCATTCTGCATCAGGAAAATCTTGTCCATACCGATGCTCACTATATTGGAACAGCCAAAGATTAGCATGATGACAATGGTGGGCATAATGGCCGGAATATCCACATGAAGAATCCGTTTAAGCCTCGTCGCGCCGTCCACAATGGCAGCTTCCTGGAGCTCCAGGCTCACACCCGAAAGCGCCGCCACATAAATAATGGATGAATACCCCATTGTCTGCCATACACCGCTCCACACATACAGAGACCGGAAAATACTGGCATCTCCAAAGAAATTAACCGGATCCCCGCCAAGTTTCTGTATCAAAACATTGATAATACCTGTCCTGGGATCCATCAGCTGCCTCATCATACCTACCATAACCACTACGGAAATAAAGTACGGCGCATAAGTAACCATCTGGACAGTCTTCTTGAAAAAGCGGTTCTTTACTTCATTAATACCCAGAGCCAGTAAGATAGGCACGGGGAAACTGGCAATAAAGGAATAAATACCCAGAATAATCGTATTCTTGATTACAGTCACACTGCTTGTAGAAGTGAGAAACTGTTCAAAATACTTCAGTCCTACCCACTTGCTTCCCAGGATTCCCCTCCTGATACTATAGTCCTTAAAGGCGATGATAATACCGCCCATGGGAATATATGCGAATACAAATGCATAGATCATCGGCAGTGCAATGATTGCCCAGAACTGCCAGTTGGAATTTTTTATTTTATTCGGTTTCACAGCCGGCACCGTAGTTGAATTTTTCTTCATTAAGCCCCTCCATCCTTTTCTGCTCTCAGGAATTGTACAGAACTACAACACTTCCTTAGGAATTTCGTAACACTTCCTTATGAACAGGGCTGCCCGCCCTAAGGCAGACAGCCCGTTCAGCTCTGCATCATTATAGTGCCTGAATAGAAATCACAACCTTCTTACAAAATATTAATTTGACCTGTCATATGCCGTCTGATACATCTCGATAAGCTGTGATGCACCTGCACTCTCCATATCGCTCAGGAACTTATCCCAATCAGTGTCAAAGTTCTTCTCGCCTCTCATAAAGGCTGCCGAAGTTTCGGTAATGATTTTTGTCACTTCCGTAGCCAGAGTAGAGCTGTCGGTAGACTCCTCATCCGTAAACTTAATCTGGCCGGAAGCAAAGTTGATAATATTACTGCTGGAACCATAGGGCTCATACAGCTCCTTGGAAGCGTCAAACAACAGTTTCTCCAGACCATCCGGAGAGTAAGGATCCACATCCGCATCTACTGCCCATCCAAGACGATATGCCTCGGGAGCTACACGAACACACACATCCTGCCAGTCATGGTTCTGTGCCTCGCCGGAATAAGTATTCAAAATCTCACAGAAAGCAGGTTCATCATTCAGGCCAACCTTTCCTTCCGGATTCAGCACCCAGTCAACGCCTTCTTCAGCGCCGTACTGTGAGCAAAGGTCTCCTGTCTCGCTGTAGAAGAAATCAAGCCAACGAAGAGCTGCTTCCACATCGGGGCAATTGTCTGTAATCATTGCGCCGCCTGCACTTACGCCGTAGTTCGGCTGTGTCCATGCGTTCCTGGTTCCGTCCGGTCCGGCAATGGGAGCCATGGCAGCGTACTCTCTGTACAGCTCGTTGGCGGATACGGAATCAATGATATCGGAAATGGTTCCTGCGGGGAAGAACAGAACGTCCGTGGTATTTACCAGACGCTTCATGTCTTCTGATGTCTGGGTAAAGGCGCTGTCGTCAATGGCGCCGATCTGATACAGCTCATTGATATACTTCAGGCCTTCCTTGTACTCGTCCGTTGCAGCAACGTTCACAACCTTGTTTGTGGTCTTATCCAGTGCCAGCTTGTTGGTGCTGCTGGGGATAAAGGTGTACGCGCCAAGAATCCAGTCCTGCATACGTACAAACCATCCGGTATCCGCGCCTGCGATTGCCACACCGTCAGGATACTTATCCACGAATTTCTGGCATACATCCTTGAATTCCTCTGTGGTGGTGGGAACCTCGCACCCGATGTCCGCCAGAAGCCTGGTATTCACCCACATCTTGCGGGCATACTTACAATGGAAGCAGTCGTTGATGTTGGCCAGGGAATAAATCTTTCCGTCTGTCTCACGGGTCACATTGATGTCGAACTGGCTCATCATCTTCATGTAGTTCGGCATCACATCTTCGTTGAGATACTCGTCTATCGGAATAATGATTCCTTCCTTTACACCATACTTCGGAATGCCAGGATCAATCATCAGGATATCCGGATAGTCGTCAGAGTTCAGCAGCATGGTCAGCTTCTGGTCTGCATCGTCACGGGTACCGGTGTAAAAATTCATATGAATTCCGGTCAGATCTTCCATGTACTTGGTGAAATCATTGGTGGCAAAATCCTCCACGTTGGGCATGGACAGCATGAAGATATCCAGTTCCAGACTGCCGGGCTCCACGATGGGATATGTACTGGCTGTAGTGCCGCCTTCGTCTCCTCCTGTACTCTCTTCGCCGCCTGTGCTCTCCTCAGCGGAACTCTCCTCGCCGCCTGTGCTCTCTTCCCCTCCGGTGCTCTCTTCCCCGCCGGTACTCTCCTCGACAGAGCTTTCAGGTGTGGAATCACCGCCTGCCTCGGAACTGGTGCCGGCATCGTTGCCGCAGCCGCTCAGCATCATGGAACCTGCCAGGATTGCGGCCATTGCCACAGTTAAAATACTTTTCTTCTTCATTTCTCCTCCTTATAATGAATAAATTGTCCAGCCCGCAGCACCCATCCGGATGTATATGTCTGCCAAGCTGTATTCCGATCCGGATACCCCTCCCTCAGCATGGGGCTGTTCTCTTCCCCTGCCCGAAAGGGCTTCCGGATCCCTACAGATCCTGCGGAGGCCCTGTCCCAAAATCTATACTTTATGAAACGCATGGTACAATATAACGACTTTGGTAAAATAGCTAAATAAATGTCATTTCTCCTCTTGATTTTTTGATAAATTTGTTGTAATATGAGATTCATACGGAGGGCAAAGTGACATGTTCTAAAAAGTATACTTTTTGGATTCTGCCCCAAAAACCGTTCAAAGCCATTAAAAATGCCGGAATTCTGATATAAAAGAATTCCGGCATAATGCTTTTCTATTGAATATATGATATTTTTCCGTAACCGCCTCAGCGGCCTCTTTCCTCCACCAGAACCCGGTGCAGCGACTCCTCCATCTCCCCATACCCGGCAAACCACTGGTCCCCGATGATCAAAATGGGAAATGAAGTGCCTTCCGGTATCCCCAGGCGTCCGGCCTGCTCTTCGTACCGTTCCCTGCAGGAATCCATAAACACATTGTAGGTGGCGGTCTCCACGTCCAACCCTGCCTTCTCCTCCGGGGAAATGCAGCGGTTGTACAGAGCATAAAAATCCGCATCCCCCTCGCAGGAAGCACAGACATTCTCATAGTAAAATTCTACCCGTAAAGGATCTTTTTTTTCTTTTACAACCTGCTCCATGTAACCGGCCAGAGCCTCTTTCAGCTCCCTCACTTCCTCCTCTGTCCAGTACTCTGCCGGTTCTGTCAAACCATGCGTGTCCTTGGAAGTCTCATAATCATTGCCGATGATTTCTCCTTTTACATGAAAGGACACATTTGGCACATAAATCCACTGCTCTCCCGTCTCGGTAAATTGAAGATGACCGTCCAGGAGGGAAATAAGCTCGTAATATTTATCCATATTGCTTTCTTTTACTTCTTTGGTATTGCAGTACCATATCTCCCGGATCCCCTTCTCCCGGGCCGTCTCGTTCAGGTAGGGCACATAGGCCTGGCACCATCCGCATTCCGGATAGCCCAGGTAGACGATGCCTGTCCCGCTTTTCATGAGTTCCAGAACCTGGTCCACACTTTTGTATACAAAGACATTGTCCCTCCCGACCTGCCCGTATTCCTCTGCGAACCGCGCGGCATCGCCGGAATTATCTTCGACAGCGGCCCTCCACACAAAACAGGCAGCGACAGCAGCTGCTGCGCCTATGATAATAAAAACTATTTTCTTTCCCACTGTTTTTCTCATGCGGCATCCATTCCTATCTTCTGTAATATTTTATTGCGCTCTATTTTCTATTCCCCTATAGCAAAAGAACTGCCTTGCACAGACAGTTCCTGTTTTGCACTTTTGTTTACTTTTAGATTACAATACTCACTCTTCCTCTAACATCCTGTTGACATTAACAGTCGGTAAAATCAATGGAGTCACATTCGCATTTGACGTAAAAGAGGAAACCAATGCCCTCACATAAGGAAACAAAATGGCAACTGCATTTTTCCCATACTGCCTGATTTTGTCATCCTGCTGTTCAAAATTGCTTCCAAAATAACCTTCAACCTCTACAGACATTCTGAAAGGATATACCTTTTCTTCCTTCGGAGCAAAAATATCGGTTTTCAGTACAACAACCATCTCCTGCCCGTCTTCAGAAACCTGAAACTGCGCTGATACATCAAAATCAATATCTACTTCTTCCCCATTATATTCGCTATTATTTACAAATTCAATTCTGTTCACTTTATAATCCAGAAAAGTGATCACACCCCTTTTATCCATGTCCATCCCCTCCTGTCCGCCTTTGCCGACATGTTATACTTAAATGCAAACAGGTAATTGCCCTTCCACTATTCCTATGCCGCTTCTGTCCCGCTAAAAGTCATATCAAATACAGATTTAGGACAATATTTCTTTTTACTTTCCAAATTTGCATACCTTTTGGGAACTGCTTTGACAAAAATACTCTCCTCACTGGGCAAAATCTCCCCTGCTCCGCATTCGAAAACCATCTTTTCAAACTGCTCTAAATCCATTGAATCAAAAAAAAGATCAATCTGTCTCAGTTCATCTTCCAAAGTTCTTCCGTTTACCATATTTTTCACTCCTTTGGCTGTTTCTATAATGTCCATTAGCTGCATTCTGTCCTTTACTGTATGCTTTCAGTTTCTCAAACTTTATAAAACGTTCTCTGAAATCCTTCACATTGATGAATTCAGTAATGTCTCTGATTTCCTTTATGATTCCACTGTTTTTTATACACAATTGATATTCATTCAATGACTTTATTCTTGAACTTCCTGTTGACGATGGAATATTAAAATCATAAATAGGAAAAGTTGCTTCTACAGCATCATAATTGTCACCATATTTCATATTTTTAAACATGACATTGATGACAACACCATCTGTATATTCCATATTTTTCAGTTTTTCTGAAAAAGTGCCTTTTTCCTTTAGTTTTCTCTCCGTTTCCTTAAAAACCATACAATGCTCTGGATTATCAAGATTAAAAATCCTTTCTGTGTTATATTCGATATCCGCCTCCAGTATGGAATACTTCTTCAATAATTCCTCTTCCTCGTTATCCTTCTCATTACGTTCCTCATACATCAGTATAATCCAACGAAAAGCATAAAATCTTTCTCTGTAGAAATACACCCCATCCCCGAGCCAATGCTGTTTTCTGTCAGTAGAAATACTTACAGGCATTTTTTGCTCAGAAAGGATCTTCTCTCCCCGTTTCTTTTCTGTTCCATGGTACATTACCTCTAAAATCCCCTTTTATTGTATGCTTTACAAACACATAATATTATACTACACTGATCCATTCATTTCAACTGCTATTTTCAAATAATTATTTTCGGAACCCACGCCCTCTCCTGTCCCCTGCAACCCTCCCCGCACCCCACACTGCGGTTCCGGCGATAAGCGGAGCCACGGAAAGCCAGAATACTTTCGCAGGACTTTGTTTTATCTCATAGGATACCTTCAGGCTGCAGGGCTCACAGACCATGCCTTCCGTCCCATATCCGGAAAACCGCGCTTCCACAAAATAGGTTCCTGCCCTGCCAGGGAGCCCCTCCAACACCCTTCCGTCTCCGTCGAAATATTCCAACCGTAAAAATTCCCCGGGAATCTGACTGCCCTCAAGTATTTCAGTCCCGTTCCAGACCTTAAAATATTTCCGCATATCAGTCCCTGTTCCGGATTCGAAAATCTGTCTTCCACAGCTGCCAAAAAGCAGCCGGTCTACCCCGCAGTATCTGCAGAGCTTCTCCCGAAGCGCATCCTCGCATACCCGGCAGAACCGGCCGGTCCGCGGATCGCGCATAATGCATGTCATACTTGGATGGCACCAGCGACTGTCATAGGCACACTCATAGACACTGATGTCGTCCATTCCCAGATAACCTGCCCAGGGTACCTTCCGGGGATCTTTCTCCTCTGTCAGATTAGGCGCTTCAAAAAAACTGTTGTAATATCCTTTCTGGTCATACTCGTCTGCCAGTCCCGCAACGGCATGTGCCAGTTCATGGGGCAGCGTTACCTTGTCCAGTGTAGCGAGAACGGTTACTCCCGACGGACGGTCATAATAGGTGGTTCCCCTGGCAGCCCCGGAATTGATGATAATGCCGCAGAAATCGGCCGCAGGCAGAAACTGCTGTCTCAGGTCATCTATCTTCCGGAATCCCTCCATGGAAAGCCCTAACTTCCAGTCCTGCCCTTCTCCCCAGAAGGATACCCCAAAAAAGGTATCCCTGGAGTCCTGTTTCGCCTGCTCCCAGTCAGCCGCCCCGTCCCCCCTGATTCCGGACTCGACAGACATCGTACCAAGCGCATATATTTTAGTCACATCCGCAAATTCATCATAGGGTGAAATACCCATAAGCCCGGATGCAAGATTTTCAACTCCCCTGAAAAAATCCTCCTGCTGATTCCGGGTAAACCCCTCTGCCATCAGCAGAAGCACAAAGGCCTCTCCGTCCTCCAGACTGCCGTCCCCGTAGACAAGCCTCATCTCACCCACATTTTCCACAGACGGCTGATTCTCCATGGATGCCGCTCTTTCTTCCGCAAGACTCCCCGCCTGTCCGCAGACCAGGAACATGACTGCCACCATGACCGCCCCCTTGGCGATTCCTGCGAATCCTGCCAAAAGCCCCCCGGGCTTCCTGCCTGACTTAGTCTGCATTTTCCCCCGGCGAAAGACATGATATCCGATTACCAGTGCCAAAACTCCCACATAAACCCCCGGCACAAACAAAAAATAAAAGTCATAGGACAGAAAATCCGCCCTGCCTATGTATCTGTCCAACTGCATCAGGGCTGTCCATGGGCCTGCCACCGACACCGGCCGTTCCATCTGCAGCCTCGTGTACAGGAAGACTTCGAGAAACATAACGCCAAAGGAAAGCGCAAATGACAGGAATCTTCTGCGCACCAGTACTCCTATCAGAAGGAATACCGCGATATACACCCAGTAAGTAAGGATTTTACAGAATAAAACTACCATTACCTGCAGTGGATAATGAAAAAAGTATCCTCTGCCCATGCCGTTTTTTATAAAGCAGAGCAGGCTCAGCACCGCCATATAGAATAGGCAGAGAAATGCCGACAGACTGAATAATCCCATCACCTTTGCAGCAAAATAATCCCTTCGTTCTGTTTCGGCGGCGGCTTTCGCAGCCCTGCCGTTCTGGTATTCCCCGGCAACCTGTCCTGCTACAAGGACGGCAAGTAGTATCGTGGACATGTTTCCCCAATAGCTGCATCCCGTAAAAGGCGCCATGTAGGCGGTACAGTCCGAACTTACCGCCGCGATGACGGCCCCGGCCAGAAAGAGCAGGAACGTCAGTCTCACTGACCATGCATGTACAAGCTTTCCCCATTCCTTTAAAAACTGCTGTCTCATACTGCCTCCTGACTCGGATTCCGCCTGACCACTTACACCGCCTGGTTATGCCCCGGCAGCCTCTAGTTTTCCCCCATCTTTACTAACTTAGCTGCCTCGGCCGAACGACCAGGCAGACTCTAGTTTTCCCCCATCTTTACTAACTTAGCTGCCTCGGCCGAACGACCAGGCAGCCTCTAGTTTTCTCCCATCTTCACTAACTTAGCTGCCTGGTCGGCGGAGATGCAGGCATCCAGGATTTCCTGGATATCCCCGTTCATCACCTTGTCCAGTTTGTAGATGGTCAGGCCTATACGGTGGTCCGTAACACGCCCCTGTGGGAAATTATAAGTCCTGATCTTCTCCGAACGGTCTCCGGTACCGATCTGGCTGCGGCGCATCTCTGCCTCCGCGTCATGCCTCTGCTGCTGTTCTATGTCATAGAGCTTTGCTTTCAGCAGTGCAAAGGCCTTGGCCTTATTCTGCAGCTGTGATTTCTCGGTCTGGCTGTACACTACGATTCCCGTAGGGTAATGGGTCAGCCGCACCGCAGAGTCCGTGGTATTTACGCACTGGCCTCCGTTTCCGGACGCACGCATTACATCCACCCTGATATCCTTCTCGTCGATCACAATGTCGATATCCTCGTCCACCTCGGGCATCACCGCCACGCTGATGGTGGAGGTATGAATCCGCCCGCCGCTCTCCGTCTCCGGCACCCGCTGCACCCGGTGGACGCCGCTCTCGTATTTCATTTTGGAATAGGCTCCCTGCCCCGTGATGACGAACTGCACCTCCTTCATGCCCCCGATGCCGATTTCGTCCACGTTCAGGGTCTCCACCTTCCATCTCTGACTCTCCGCATAGTGCACATACATCCGGTAAATCTCCGCGGCAAACAGGGCCGCTTCGTCCCCACCCGCTCCTGCACGGATTTCCACTATTACATTTTTGTCATCATTAGGATCTTTGGGCAGAAGCAATATCTTCAGTTCCTGCTCCAGTTCCTCTGAACGCTTCCTGCCCTCGTTCAGGGTCTCCTTGATCATATCCCGCATTTCCTCATCGCTCTCCTCCTCCAGCATGGCCAGGGAGTCCTCGATGTCCTGCTTACATTTCTTATATTCCGTATAGGCATTCACAATGGGAGTCAGGTCGCTCTGTTCCTTCATCAGCCTGCGGAAACGCTCCTGGTTCCCCGTCACAGTGGGTTCATGAAGTTCGCTCATGATCTCCTCAAACCGAATCAGCAAATCCTCTAATCTGTCAAACATATCCTTCCTCACATTCTGCCGCGCACAGACTGCGGCATAATTCTCTCTCTTTTATCTCAACCCTGTCTTATTTCCAACCTGTCATATCCCGCCCCCGGCTGAACCGAATGCTTTCCATCTGCGCGGTCGGACGCTCCGGGAATCCTCCAGCCTGGCTCCCCCATCCGCAAAACCGATACATACGGCTCCCGGGGCCTGCAGCCCGCTTATCGGGGCGCGGGAAGCTAATTCAGCGCCTCGCATATATTGCCATTTCTTCAGTCAAAGCGCCGGGTTCCGTACACCACCCTGTCCAGTCCGGCATAATCCTTTGCCACCTGTACTTCCAGAAACCTGTTTTCATCAAGCAGGGAGCTGACCGCCTCCCCCTGGTCGTATCCAATCTCAAAAAAGAGCATCCCGCCGCCAGACAGATACTTCCTGCTCTCCCGGATTATCCTCCGGTAGAAATCAAGCCCGTCAGCCCCGCCGTCCAATGCCTGCAGCGGCTCATGTTCCCTGACTTCAGGCATCAGTGTCCCGATGACATCACTGCGGATATACGGCGGATTCGACACGATAATATCAAATTTCCCCGATATCTTCTCAAACAGGTCGCTCCTGACAAAACGGATACTGCCGTCATCCGTTCTCTCCAAAGCGCCGCGCTCTCTGTCAGCCTCTCCGTGCTCCCCGGCTTCTCCCGCGCTCCGGGCCGTCTGCAGCCCCCCGGCAATCCTCTCCCTGCCAAGCAGGCGCTCCGCATTTTTCTCTGCCACCGCAAGGGCTTCCTCCGAAATATCGGTGCCCACACCTTCACAATGATTGGAATAATGCAGAAGGCTGATCAGGATACAGCCGGAACCTGTACCCATATCCAGCACCCTCATGCCGTCATGGAGGTTCCGCAGTACCTCCTCCACCAGAATCTCCGTATCCTGCCTGGGAATCAGCACATGTTCGTTCACCAGAAACGTCAGCCCCATAAACTCCTGTTCTCCTGTCAGGTGCTGCAGGGGAATCCGGTCTCTGCGCTTTCCCACCAGATTTCCATACAATGTCTGCCGGTCATCCTCCACTATCCTGTCCCCATGAACCAACAAGTCATTGCGGTTAGTCCCGCAGACATATTCCAACAGAAGCCGCGCCTCCAGACCGGACTCCCCGATTCCTGCCGAGAGCAGTTCCCTTTCCCCCCAACGATACAATTCACCGTATGTCATTGCCCGCCAAAGTCCTCTTCCATTTCCTCCTCCGGGGAATCATATCCAAAATTCTCCCGCAGGTACGCCTTCCAGTCAAACACAGCCTCCACGGCGGCAATAGCCGTCTCCACCATATCCCGGTCCGGTTCCTTTGTGGTCATCCTCTGGATGGCCATGCCGGGCGCGGAGATCAGCCGCACCAGGATGAAATCAGAGCGCCCCGCCAGACGAATGATCTCATAGGAAATACCCGCCACCACAGGCATCAGCAGAATCCGCAGAACCACCCGTTCCACGGGGCTTTCCACCCTGATAAAGAAGAACAGTATAATGCTCACAAAAAGCACAAAGAAGATAAAACTGGTTCCGCACCGCCTGTGCAGCCTGGAGCTGCGCATGGCATTGTCCACAGTCAGCTCCCTTCCCCTTTCCACACAGTTG
The DNA here is from genome assembly GCA_910578995.1 of uncultured Acetatifactor sp. Taxonomy (GTDB): domain Bacteria; phylum Bacillota; class Clostridia; order Lachnospirales; family Lachnospiraceae; genus Acetatifactor. The sequence goes on along the minus strand of CAJTSY010000009.1, from coordinate 11,384 downwards.
ATGCATTTATGCTCCGCCCCATGGTAACGGTACAGTCTCCGGATATCCTTCATCAGGCTGATGCCGCTCACATACAGGATAAAAATCAAAATTCTCACGGCCCCTTCTATGATGGCAACCAGGGACTGGTTCCGCAGATATCCGTTCAGCAGGGAGGCCAGATAGTAGGGCAGGACGATAAAAAGCCCCACGGCCAGCGCCAGTGAAAAACAGGTGACCAGTATACTCATCAATTTATCCCCTGCTCCGTTTTCTTTATCAGCAGAAGGTTCTCCTTCTTCCTCATAAAAGGAAGCGGAAAAATTAAGGCACTTCATACCCAACACCAGGGAGTCAATAAAATTAAAAATCCCCCTCACGAATGGAATCTCCTTCAGCTTACTTCCCTTCAGAATTCCCTGGTAATGGTCCACTTCCACGGAAATCCCGCCGTCAGGCCGTCTCACCGCAACGGCATATTTATCCTTATTTTTCATCATGACGCCTTCCAGTACGGCCTGGCCCCCGATTCCGGAATAACATCTGTTCTTTTTCTTTGCCATTACATGCCTCCTAAGTTTTCTAGCGGCTTAATTAAGAGAAAAAGGTTGAGATATTAGCACCTCAACCTTTCCCGCGATTCTTATTTAACGCCGTATTTTCTGTTGAACTTCTCAATACGTCCGTCAGCCCTTGCCGTCTTCTGCTGGCCGGTGTAGAACGAATGGCACTTGGAGCAGACTTCCACATGAATCTCAGGCTTCGTGGAACCGGTCACGAATGTATTCCCGCAGTTGCAGGTTACGGTAGCCTGATAATACTTGGGATGGATTCCTTCTTTCATCTCATTCACCTCTCTATAAAAATTACAGCATTATTTGTCGTTCGCATCCGTACTGCTTATGGAACCACAAACAGCGGTATTATTATAGCACATGGACAAAGTAGTTTCAAGGCTTATTTTAAATAAATTTGTTTCTTTTTACCATCTGGACGAATTCATTGTTATTTCTTGTCTTTGCAAACATGTCCAGAATGCGGTCCGTAGCCTCGTCCGACTTCAATCCGTTCAGGGCGCGGCGCATAATATTGATGGCGTCCAGTTCCTCGGAATTCAGCAGCAGGTCCTCTCTTCTGGTACCGGATTTTGCAAGGTCGATTGCCGGGAAAATACGCTTTTCCGAGAGCTTCCGGTCCAGAATCATCTCCATGTTGCCCGTTCCCTTGAATTCCTCATAAACCACATCGTCCATCTTGCTTCCGGTATCCACAAGCGCGGTGGCAAGAATCGTCAGGCTGCCGCCCTCCCTCATATTTCTGGCCGCACCGAAAAACCGCTTGGGCATATGAAGGGCCGCAGGATCCAGGCCGCCCGAAAGGGTACGGCCGCTGGGGGGCACCACCAGGTTATAAGCCCTTGCCAGACGGGTAATGCTGTCCAGGAGAATCACCACGTCCTTTTTATGTTCCACCAGGCGCTTTGCACGCTCAATGGTCATCTCTGACACCCTTTTGTGATGCTCGGGCAGTTCATCAAAGGTGGAATAAATTACCTCCACATTGGTTCCGCTAATGGCTTCCTTGATATCCGTAACCTCCTCAGGCCGCTCATCAATGAGAAGGATCAGCATATGCATGCGGGGATTCGTACGGAGAATGGACTTTGCCACTTCCTTCAGCAGGGTAGTCTTACCCGCCTTGGGCGGCGATACGATCATACCGCGCTGCCCCTTGCCCACCGGGCTGACCAGATCCATCACCCTCATGGCTATACTGCTGCCCATGGTTTCCAGTCTGATCCTCTCATTTGGGAAGATGGGCGTCATGTCCTCAAATGCCTTACGCTTCGACGCCTCCTCGATGGTGTAGCCATTGATGGTCCTGATAAACAGAAGTGCGCTGAATTTCTCCTGCTGGGTCTTGATGCGCTTATTACCCCGCAGAATGTCGCCTGTCTTGAGCCCGAAACGCCGGATCTGGCTGGGCGCGACATACACGTCATTTTCCCCGGGCAAATAGTTCTCGCAGCGGATGAAACCGTATCCGTCAGGCATTACCTCCAGAATACCGCTGGCCTCCTCGCCGCTGTCCAGTTCCTTGGGGTATGTCTTCTCGTCATAGACCTCGTTGGAACGGCTGGGCCTGGGCGCTGTCTGGGGACTGGAAGGTGCCGCTGCCGGAGCCTGGGCGGGAACCGGAGCGGGAGCCGCAGTCTCGCTCTTGGCCGTCTCTTCCGCTCTCTGAGGCGCTTCACCCTGTACCGGCGCTTCCGCCTTATAGCTGCTCTCATTCATCACCGCGCTCTGGGTTCTTTCCCCATTCTGAGGTCTGTCTCCCCCCTGGGTCCTCTCCCCATTCTGGGTTCTCTCCCCGCGCTGCTGCGAGCCCGTTTTATTATTGGTCAAAATTCTTTTCCGAACCGGTTTGGATGCAGGCGCAGTGTCACGGCCCTGCTGCCCCTCCCCGGTCTTTCCCGCCTTTTCCTCTTCCTGTTTCTTTATCCTTTCGTCTTCAGCCAACATAGCCTCCACCAGTTCAGCCTTTTTCATGGAAGAAGTCCCCTTCAGTCCACGAGCCTTCGCAAGCTCTTTCAGCTGTACAAGTGCCAGTGATTCATACTTTTCTCTCATAAATTCCTCCTGATTCATATTTGTGTCAAATGTTGGGGAGCACAGCCAGATTCGTCATTGACATGCTGCCTTGATACATGATGGAATATCATGCCACACAGACATTATAATATACTTTCCCAAAAATAGGAAGCCCTAATTTTAAATTATAACAAATTTACCTTCATGCAGTTTAACTTCATCCCGTTGCTATTTTTTATCTTGCGAACTGGCAGAATCTATTATATGATACTTAAAGTAGAAGGGAGTTGTAAAACATGCTGCAGGATCCTCTGACTTTATATAAATTAATCGTACTGTACATGTTGGACCGGGTTAATTTTCCCCTGACCAACGCCCAGGTCAGTGATTTCATCCTGGAACGGGAATATACCAATTACCTGACCCTCCAGCAGGTGATCAACGAGCTGATCGACGCCCGAATGGTATCCTCACGGACCATCCTCAACCGCACCCATCTTTCGATTACGCCGGAGGGGCGGGAGACCCTGCTTTTTTTCCAGAACCGTATCAACCACGGCATCAAGAAGGATATTGACACCTATTTCCGGGAAAATGAGTATGTCCTGCGCAATGAAGTCTCCGTGCTGGCCGACTATTACTACAGGGCCTCCACCGGGGAGTATGAAACCCACCTCATCGCAAAGGACAGAGGCATAAACCTGGTGGACCTGAAAATGTCCGTCCCCACGGAAGAAATAGCAAAGGGCATCTGCGACAACTGGCAGAAAAAGAACCAGGAGATCTACCAGTATCTCACAAGGGAGCTCTTCTGAGGAGGAACATTTTGACGCCGCCATCAGCCGCCGCAATACAGTATAAGCCTGGCGGCTTGGGGGTTAAGAAAATGCCCCTCCTGACTCTTCCGCCTCCCTTTTGATCCGCTGCATATGTTCCCGTATCTTCACCTCATATCCGTTTCCGGAAGGCCTGTAGAATTCTTTTCCGTCCAGTTCATAGGGAAGATACTGCTGTCTTACATAATTATTGGGATACTCATGGGCATATTTATAGCCCGTACCCCGTCCCAGCTTCGCGGCGCCCTTATAATGGGCATCCTGCAGATGGGCAGGGATGGGCAGATTCCCGCTCCTTCCCACCTCCTCCATGGCTGCGAACACCGCCCCGCAGGCAGAATTGCTCTTGGGCGCGCAGGCCACATAGGCGGCAGCCTGGGACAGAATGATCTGGGCCTCGGGCATGCCGATGCGTTCCACTGCCAGGGATGCGCTGACGGCTACCGTCAGGGCCTGTGGATCCGCGTTCCCCACGTCCTCCGCCGCACAGATCATGATCCTCCTGGCTATGAAGGACACGCTTTCACCTGCGTAAAGCATTCTGGCCAGGTAATACACCGCCGCATCCGGATCGGACCCCCGCATACTTTTGATGAAGGCGGAAATGGTGTCATAATGGTTATCCCCACTTTTGTCATAGCGCACGGCTTTTTTCTGTATGCATTCCTGGGCCACCTCCAGGGTGATGCGGATCCTGCCGTCCTCCCCCCGGGCCGTACTCATGATTCCCAGTTCGATGGCATTCAAGGCATGTCTGGCATCCCCTCCGGAAATATCCGCCAGGAAGTCAAGGGCATCCTCATCAATCACAGCGCCGTATACCCCCATCCCCCGGTCCCGGTCATAGACGGCCTTTTTCAGCAGTTCTCTGACAGCTTCCACAGGAATGGGCTTTAGCTCAAAAATAAGGGATCTGGAAAGCAGTGCCCCGTTTACCTCAAAATAGGGATTTTCCGTTGTTGCGCCGATTAATATAACGGTTCCGTCCTCAACAAAGGGCAGCAGGTAATCCTGCTGTGCCTTGTTGAAACGGTGGATTTCGTCAATGAACAGGATGGTGCGCTTTCCATACATCCCCTGGGTCTCCTTCGCCCTGCGCACCACTTCCTCCATGTCCTTCTTCCCCGCAACGGTTGCGTTGATCTGGGTAAATTCCGCGCTTGTGGTTCCCGCGATCACCTTCGCCAGGGTCGTCTTCCCCGTGCCGGGAGGCCCGTAAAAAATGACGGAACTGATCTTGTCCGCCCTGATGGCCCGGTATAGAAGCTTGTCCTTTCCTATGATATGCTCCTGCCCCACTACCTCGTCCAACGTCCTGGGACGCATCCTGGCCGCCAGGGGCGCCTCTTTCTCCATGTCGTTACTGCGCATGTATTCAAATATATTTAAATCCATCTTTTCACTCCGTAATTGTTCTATTCCGTCATTCCCTGCCCTGGCCGCACCCAGCCACCCGGTCAGCGTCCTTCCAGGCCCACAGCCGCACTGCCGCCCGGTCAGCGTCTTTCCAGGCCCCCGGGCGCCCCCCGTTCTACCCATACCCCCGCCAGGCAGCAGAAAAAGAAGCCTGCCAGGCAGCCCAACGCACAGGTTCCCACAACCAGGAGGATAATTTCCACCAGGTAATTCGTATGCACATTGGATGCCGTCTCACAGACAAGGTATACCACCAGCACCGTGCCGCAGCCAATTCCCGCCTTTTTCCTTCCCATGCCAAGCCCGGCCAGTACCGTGATTCCCAGAGCCGCCAGGAAGAAATGGACGGTGTCCGAGTGAAACAGCTCCTCCAGTATAGGCAAATATCTCATACCATCCTCCCCGTCCGCCCCTTCTCCTACCGCTTCAGGGACACCTCGTTCTCATGAACCGTCACAGAACCCAGGCTGCGCAGAAAACTGGATATCCGGTTGTAACCGAACTGCTTGAAATCAAGCTGCTTGTATTTCTTGTGCAGCTCGTCGTTGAGACTGGCAAGGTTCTCCACCATCCCTCCGTTTTTCTCTATCATGCGGCAGATCTCCTGTTCCAGTTCTTCCTTGGTCAGGTTGGATCGCCGTTCCACATAATACTGGTTGCTGACTTTTTTCACATGCAGGTCGGGAAGTTCCTGGTCAATCATGGTGCTCAGCTTGTAATAGCCGTAATTCCGTACATCAAAATCCGTGAACTTGTCATTCAGCCGGTTGCCCACCCAGGCCAGATCCACCTGTCTTCCCCCATTTTCGTTGATCAGCGTAAGTATTACCTGCCTTACGTCTGAAATAGACGTCACATTCTGTTCCTCCGCGGGAGCATTGCAGGAACTGCCGCTGTCGCTGACCCTGGCATGCTTTTCCTCTGTATTCCTGCCGCCCAGGACAGCGCCTTCACCCATGGCGATCTCCTCCATGTTCTGCTCCGCCACCAGGTTCAGATGGATGAACTTATTACAGGCCCTGGTCAGCGCCAACGGCGTCTTGGACTCCCCCATGCCCAGCACGAACATGTTCTCCTCCCTAAGGCGCATGGCCAGCCTGGTGAAGTCGCTGTCACTGGTGACCAGGCAGAAGCCCTGGACCTTATTCTTATAGAGGATATCCATGGCGTCTATCACCATGGCCATATCCGTGGCGTTCTTCCCGGTGGTATAGGAAAACTGCTGCACAGGCATAATGGAATGCTCCAACAGCAGGTTCTCGGACCAGCCGTTTCCCCTGGACCAGTTGCCGTAGATACGGCGGTAGCTGGTCAGGCCGTATTTCTCAAGTTCCTCAAATATGGTTACCGCGTATTTTGAGCTGATATTGTCCGCGTCAATCAATACCGCAAACTGCATTTTCTCACTGGACATCGATTCCATAATCTCTTCCATGCCAACCCCCATCCTGCCTGCCCTCCGCAGACCTTGAAGTAAATTTATTACCTTTTAAAAGTATAACACATTTCCCTGTTTTTTCCTATTGTTTTTCCTATCTTTTTCTTTCCCGTTTCATTCTGCAGTTACTGTCCATGGGGGTGCCGGATGAACAGTGGTTATTCCGATTCCCCACATGCAAAAGATGCCCAAAAATAAAAACACCCCGTCCGGGAACGCGGACAGGGACATTTGGGGAAGCACAATTCCCATACCCTGTACCGCCTTTCCGACGGGGCAGTCCGGGCCTTTTCGGCCGATACCTTCTTATTTTGTGAGAATCATCATGATCTCATTGCTTCTTGCGATAAATTTCGCCATGGCCTCAGGAGACAGGGGCGCCTGCTGAATCTTCGCCAGGTCATAGAGCTGTTCGCAGATCTTGTCCACGTTCTCGCCCTCCTGGTTGTCCGTGATATACTGCACCAGAGGATGGTTCGCATTCAGGATCAGGGTCTCCCCTTCGCCGCCGAAACCGCCCATGTCCATGCCGGACATGGAATACATCTTCATCATATCCTGCATACGCCTGGTCTCCTCGGACAGTGTCAGCACGGAGGAAATCTTGTCATCCTTGAGCTTCTCCACCTTCACGGTAATCCTGTCGTTGTTCAGGACCTTCTTCATGATTTCGCCCAGGGCCTTAGCCTGCTCCTCCAATTCCTTCTCCGCTTCCTGATCGGTCTCATCCTTCAGAGCCCCGGTCACATCTGCGTCGATTCTCTGGAATTTCACACCCTCGTTCTTGGACTCCAGCTGCTGGATGAAGGGCTGGTCGATATTGTGGGTCAGGATCACTGCGTCCTGGCCGTTATCCTTAAACATCCTGATATACTGGCCCTGCTGCTGCTCATCGGTGACGTAGTAGATGACCTTCTCCTTCTTCTCACCGGCCTCGTCATCCCCGTCCTTATCCCCGTCGGCATCGGTTACCACCTCGGCTTCCACCTTCTCGCCGTTCTCGTCCACCGCGCTGCCGGTTCCTTCCTCCTTCACGGCATCCTCTCCGTCCCCGTTTTCCCCGTCGGCACTGTCAAGGGGCTTTACCTCCAGACACTCAGGGAGGGTCAGGTATTTGCCGTCCAGGTTCTTGAACAGGATATAGTCATTCATCCGTTCACAGAACTTGTCATCCTTCAGGCAGCCGAACTTGATGAAGGGGCTGATATCATCCCAGTACTTGTCGTACTCTTCCTTCTCCGTCTTGCACATGCCGGACAGCTTGTCCGCCACCTTCTTGGAGATATAGTCGGAAATCTTCTTCACGAATCCGTCGTTCTGCAGCGCGCTTCTGGATACGTTCAGGGGCAGGTCCGGACAGTCGATGACGCCCTTTAAAAGCATCAGGAATTCCGGGATCACCTCCTTGATATTGTCCGCGATGAAGACCTGGTTGTTATACAGTTTGATGGTGCCCTCGATGGACTCGTACTCCATGTTGATCTTCGGGAAGTACAGGATGCCCTTCAGGTTGAAGGGATAGTCCATATTCAGGTGGATCCAGAACAGGGGCTCCTTGTAATCATGGAATACCTTGCGGTAAAACTCCAGGTACTCCTCCTTAGTACAGTCATTGGTATGCTTTGTCCACAGAGGTGTAGTCTCATTTAAAAGCTCAGGACGCTTCCTGATCTTCAGCTTCACGGGTTCGGGCTCCTTCTCCCCCTCCTCCCCTTCTCCAGAATCTGCTTCATCTTCCGGCTTGTCCTCTGACGAGGGTTCGTCCTTCTTTTCCGGCTGGACCACTTCGATAACCTCATCGTCCTCCAGCTTCTCGTCCTCCTTTATGATCTGAGTCTCCTTGGTATCAGCCTTGGAGAGGTAGATCTCGGTGGGCATGAAGGAGCAGTACTTCTTCACAACCTCCCTGGCCTTGTACTCGTTGCAGAACTCCAGGCAGTCCTCGTTGAGGAACAGGGTGATGGATGTGCCCACTTCCGTCCTGTCCCCGTCCTCCATGGTGAATTCCGTCCCGCCGTCGCACTCCCAGTGGACAGCCTTCGCTCCCTCCTTATAGGAAAGGGTGTCGATATGCACCTCGTCAGCCACCATGAACGCGGAATAGAAGCCCAGTCCGAAATGCCCGATGATCTGGTCCGCATTGCTCTTGTCCTTATATTTTTCGATGAAATCGGCCGCACCGGAGAAGGCGATCTGGTTGATGTATTCCTCCACCTCATCAGCCGTCATGCCCAGGCCGTTGTCAACCACTGTCAGCGTCTTCTTCTCCGGATTGACGATCACGTCGATGCGGGCCCTGTAGCCTTCCGGCAGGGTGTACTCACCCATCATGTCAAGCTTCTTCAGCTTGGTCACGGCATCGCAGCCGTTGGAGATCAGCTCCCTGTAGAAAATATCGTGGTCGGAGTACAGCCACTTCTTGATGATAGGAAAAATGTTTTCACTGTTGATAGATAAATTACCACTCTTTGCTGCCATCTTACTTTCAACCCTTTCTGTTCTTTATTATAGTCCTTCACCGCAGTGCCCTGTCTGGGAAAAACCCGCGCCCGGCACAGCTGTTTTGTTTCCTTACACCTTGAAACATAGTTTAAGACGGCTTTCCTTAAAAGTCAAGGAAAAATTAGCACTCATTTTAAACGAGTGCTAATAACACTGTGGAAAAGCCCGTAAAATCAGCATTTCCGCATTTCTAAAATTTTTCTAAACCATCCTGTTCCATTAAAACCATGGCTGTTCCCCTTTTTCCGGAACAGTCCGGCCCAGATATTCAGTCCGGAAAAAACCTGGCATAAATGTCAAAAAATCCTGCGGTAGTCACTTCGTCGTCACGGATCAGTTTCATGCTGTCCCACAGCTCCCCGTTCAGCTGCCTGGGCAGCTCCTCCACAAAGGCATCGTACTCCTGGCCAAAGACCTCCCTGCGCCGCTCCTCCACAATGGTCAGCTTGTTCAGGTCCGTCTGTTCCCTGTCAAAGGTACTGATGCACTTGATGACATGGTATCCCTCCTCCGTCTCCACGACCTCACTGATCCCATCCGTCTCCAGGGAGAAAGCCGCTTCCTCAAAGGCTTGTTCCATCTCCCCCTTGCCAAAAGAGTAGGTAATCACCGGATCCTCACTGTAGCGGGAGGCCAGATCCAGGAAATCCTCTCCCTCCCGGGCCATCCGGCATATCTCCAGGGCTTTCAGATAGGCCTCCTGTTTCATGGCATCCGAATACGCCACCCTGTTTCCCGCCCCGTCCTCCGTACAGGTCTTCAGAAGAATGTGCTGGACCGTAATGGTACGGGCCTCGTCGTCGCTGATCTCCGGATTCACGTCCTGGATGATATAACGGTAAACTTTATCTGCCAGGGCATATTCCCTGTAAAGCTGCTCTATGGTGGAAAGCGTTACCCCCATCAGCTCCTTTTCCCGCTCGGTGAGAGAGTCGAAATACGCCTCCGCGGCCTGCTCCACCCTCCTGTCCTCCCCGTCCTCCAGGACGACGCCCCGGTCCTGGGCTAGCAGGTACATGGTCTTAATCTGGGCCATCTTGGCCAGCACGGTATCCTTCACATTCTCCTCCAGGGTGATCCCGTCCCGGGAAACATTCCACACCTCGGGCCCGTAGACGTCCTCATACTGGTTCTGGGTATTGGTCAGGTACACCATCATCTCCGCCTCAGTGCAGACGCTTCCACCGATGCGGAACACCTCGTCCTTCCCCATTCCCGTGGTAAAGATAACCTTCGCGCTGTTTTCCCCGCTGCTGCAGGCTGTCAGCTGTATAAGCAGAAAGATGACACAGCACAAAACCAGCATGGCCTTTCCCGTTTTGGGGCATTGTATAAATTTTTTTCTATTCCCTCTTCTTCTCTCCATTCCCCAAACCCCTGTTATATAAGTCAGGACCGCCCGAAAAAATATGCCCATACCCTGTACCTGTCTTTCCTCCCTGCGGATATCCGGAAAGAATCCAATACAAAGTATGGGCAGTTTATTATGAATATAACTGCCGGAAACAGAAATATCTCACTCAATTACATGGATCCAGCCTTCCGGCGCCTGAATCCTGCCCATCTGGATGCCGGTGAGGGTATCGTACAGCTTCCTGGTCACCGGTCCCATCTCGCTCATGCCGCTGGGAAGGCAGATCTCCTTTCCGTGGTCAACGATCTTACCCACTGGGGAAATCACGGCAGCCGTGCCACAGAGGCCGCATTCCGCAAAATCCTTTACCTCTTCCAGATACACTTCCCGCTCCTCAACCTCCAGTCCCAGATATTCCTTTGCCACATGGACAAGGGAACGGCGGGTAATGGAAGGAAGGATGCTGTCGGATTTGGGGGTGACCACCCTGCCGTCCTTCGTCACAAACAGGAAGTTGGCCCCGCCGGTCTCCTCCACTTTGGTGCGTGTGCCGGGGTCAAGGTACATATTCTCATCGTAGCCGTTCCTGTGGGCCGTCACGATGGCATGGAGACTCATTGCATAATTCAGCCCGGCCTTGATATTTCCTGTCCCATGGGGCGCCGCCCGGTCAAAATCGCTGACGCAGATGGTCAGGGGTTTCACGCCTCCCTTAAAATAAGGCCCCACAGGCGTACAGAATATGCGGAACTGATACACATCCGCAGGCTTTACGCCGATAACGGAATTCACGCCGAACATATAGGGACGGATATACAGGGTGGCGCCGCTGCCGTAGGGGGGCACGTAGGCTTCGTTAGCCTTCACGGCTTTTGTCACCGCATCCACGAAACGTTCCTTCGGAAACACGGGCATCTCCAGGCGCCTGGCGGAATCTTCCATGCGCTCCCCGTTTAAATCCGGACGGAAGGCAACAATATGCCCCTCCTCAGTGGTGTAAGCCTTCAGACCCTCAAAGATGGTCTGTGCATACTGCAGCACACCCGCACATTCATTCAGGACAATATTGGCATCCTCCGTAAGGCAGCCCTCGTCCCAGACCCCGTTCTGATAGATGGAGACATATCTTTTCTCCGTCTGAATATATCCAAAGTTCAGATTACCCCAGTCAATGTTTTTCTTTCCCAACTACATTCCCTTCTTTCCATATTTTATTCTTAACAATTATTATCCTTTTCGCGGCAAAAGTCAATAGAATTTGTCCCAAA
>CAJTSY010000008.1:9135-59532 GCA_910578995.1 uncultured Acetatifactor sp. | reverse complement strand
GAGAACCAGGATGAAAATGCTGCCGAAACACCGCGCCAGGAGAAGAAAACTCCTGCCAGGAAGAAGGCAGGCTCCGGTAAGAAAAACGGGGCAGCATAGAGCGATAATCTATGAAATGTGAAAACGGTACGCATAAACATTAGAATTTGTTTCATGAATAGGATTTTATGAAGGGGCTTTCATGAACGGATTTTGACTAATCCCATGGACGGCATAACATGCTGCGTAGCTGCGTAAAACCATGGAAGACACGGATGGCGGGAAAAGCGCAGAAAGGACAACGAACGTGACAATATACGGGCTGACGGCAGAGGGAGCCGCGGAAAAAGCAATAGAACAAATCGAGGAAAAAATGCAGCCGGGCGTCATAAGGGAATTCCTCAACCGGCTGCCGGAGAAGGCCTTCCAGTTCGGACTGCGCGTTCTCCTTGCGGTGGTGTTTTTTATTATCGGTGTAAACCTGATAAAATTTATCCGGAAAATCATCAGAAAATCCATGACCCGGGCAAATGCCGAGGTGGGGGTAATCCAGTTTGTGGATTCCTTCACCAAGGCCACCCTTTATGTGCTGCTTGTGACTTTTCTGGCTTCCTCTTTCGGACTGGATGCGGCCAGTGTGGTGGCTGTACTGGGGTCAGCAGGCGTGGCCATCGGACTGGCGGTTCAGGGAAGCCTCTCCAACCTGGCGGGCGGCGTGCTGATTCTGGCCTTGAAACCCTTCAAGGTTGGAGATTATATCAAAGAGGGCTATTCCGATAAGGAAGGAACCGTTACGGAGATCCAGATTTTCTATACGAAACTGGTGACGCCGGACAACCAGACCGTCATCCTGCCCAACGGCAATCTGGCCAACAACAGCCTGGTCAATGTCACCACCCAGGAAGCCCGCCGGATGGACATTTCCGTTGGAATTTCCTACAAAGCGGATCTCAAGAAGGCAAAGGATGTCCTGCTCCGGGTGCTGACGGAGGATGAGGCGGTTCTTAAAGACCGGGACATGATTGTATTTGTAAATGAACTGGCAGATTCCAGTGTGCAGTTAGGGGTCAGATGCTGGTTTAAGCAGGAGGAGTTCTGGAAGGGAAAGTGGCGTGTCACGGAAAACTGCAAGCTCACACTGGATGAAAACGGAATTGAGATCGCATATAATCAGCTTGACGTGCATCTGGACTGTAAGCCAGGCGACGAAGCATAGAACCCAGGGAGAAAACATTGTAAAGTTTACCGTAAAGAACCTATATCCTGCCTGGGAAATCGGCAAGACGTGCCGCCTTTGAGAAGCAGGGTGCTCGTGGACGCATTCATTTTTAACAATAGAAGACAATGGAAGAATCCGCTTTAACCGGCAGATGCTTTCAGCCGCAAGTATAAACAGCAAAAACGCTTATAGCAGGAATATGAGAGGAAGCGGGACAGCTTATGGCAGAAAACCGTTATTTTCAGAAAGCATTATCCGATTTTACGTTTGAAGCGGCCTGCGGAGGCGCCATTCGCCATTTGGCCGATTCCGGATATACGGTGAAACAGATAGAAAAACACTTAGACTATCCGGCTCCATATGCGCGAATTCAAAAGACAGTGTGGGAGCATTTGTTTGCCAGGGGAATCCTCCTGAAAGAAAGGCCGGGAAGCGGCCTTCGAAGGGAGAAGTCCGCCTATGTAAAGGAATACGATTCTTTCGGGAAAGCATCCTTCCGCCGGGTGGTTGTGCATGAGGAAGATGGGAATGCGGTAGACTGGAAGGAGTTAGTACCGTATAGCGGCGTGCGGACGGCGGAAATGCTTTTACAGGTATTGGGAAAATGGACTGCGGAAAACGGGGAAAAGGATGCCTATGCTTCACTCGATTTCGGTTTGATGACAGGGAAGCCCGGGAAATATGAAGCGGCACTGGCTGCCCTGCCGGAGGGGCCAAGAGAGTATGTTTCCGGTCTGCCGTGGGAGAAAATAAGAGTTTATCATAAGCTGGATGCCCGTATTATGGAAATTCTTGCTTATCTCTATGAGGCAGAACTGTATCAGGGGGAATGCTGTTTTACCGGGACGAAGACGATTCTGAGACTGGAATGAGCCGTTTTCCGGAGGATGGGCTGAGAAAAGTATAAATGGGGCTGAAATGGAAAGCTGTAAAATTTTTTTGCGAAAATGAAAAAAACAGTTGAAAAAAATATGAAAATCCTGTATAATGTTTTTTAGTCCTGTGGAGTCATCATAAGTCAAACTCCAAGGCTGCTATTAAGCTTCTGTGGCTCAGTTGGTAGAGCGATTGATTCGTAATCAATAGATCACGGGTTCGAGTCCCGTCAGAAGCTTTTACTTCTGTTATAGAGTGTTTTGTCAGTTGTTTCTGGATGATTCTTATATTTCTTTTATTATCCACGAGGAGGAGAATTGAATTATGGCATTGACTGGCGAGGATTTATTGGCGATTTCCCGATTATTAGGCATGAAGCCGGAATCTAAGCTGCAGCCCATACGTGACGATATCTGTTTCTTGAAATTACAGAATGAGAATGATATCCTGCCGCGCCTGCAGAATATTGAGGCCTGCTATTTATCCACCTTTGAACGATATAAAGGTGGTATTGTACAATTGGATGCCATACAGGCAGATATCGACGTTATGAAAAAGGTTCTCATAGGACACAGCGAAAAGCTTTGGCAGTATGCATGACAGAAAATGCATGGATACTGAGGTAGAGCGGTCAAGTGCCGCAGCAATATGTAAGGCCGGAAAGCATCCGCTTTTTTGGCCTTTCCCGGACAGGCTACATCTTGAACCTTATCTTTATCTGATGTTCTATGATCTGAATGGACTTATAGAATCCAAGCGCGATAACGCACAGCACAATAATACTGGTTATCACCATATCCAGTTGGAATACCTGGGAGCCGTAGATAATCAGATACCCCAGTCCCCGTCTCGCGGCCAGAAATTCCCCGATGATGACGCCCACCAGTGCCAGTCCGATATTGACTTTGGCGGTGCTCAGGAGAATAGGGACGGACCCCGGGAGGACAACCTTGGAGAAAGCGTCACGCCTGCTTCCCCCCAAGGTATAGATCAGAGTGATTTTCTCCGGATCCACCTGGCGGAAGCCTGTGTAAAAGCTGATGACAGAGCCGAAGATGGCGACGGACATGCCGGCCACAATGATGGTCCGGGTGCCTGTGCCAAGCCACACGATGAACAGGGGGGCCAGGGCGGATTTTGGCAGGCTGTTTAAGACAACCAGGTAGGGCTCCAGTATCTCCGAGAGCTTGGGCGAGTACCACAGCAGCGTGGAAAGCAGCAGGCTGAAAAGCAGCACAAGCAGGAAGCTGAAAAGCGTCTCAAACAGGGTTACGCCGATGTGGGCGAGCATGGAGTTGGTCCGCAGCTGTTCCACAAAGCACCGTGCCACACGGCCGGGGCTTGAAAAGAAAAAGCTGTCTATCCATTTCAGGTCAGCGCTGATTTCCCACAGCGCAAGGAAAAGGACAAAAAGAATCGTCCGCCAGGAGGCGATTTCGTGGTGGTGCCGCCGGTGTTTTTTCACAAATTCTTCCTGTTTTGTAAGGGCCGGGGCTTTTCCCTTTTTCGGAGAACGTTCCACGGACCGGTTTTTTGCTCCGGAAAGGGATGCTTCTTTATTGCTCTGAATTGTTTTCATGTGTCAGATCCTCCCATAGCAGATTAAAATACTGTTGGAATTCGGGTGCGTTTCTGGCCGCCAGGGGCGAGCCGTCGGCAAGCGTTAAGCGGACGGCCACTTCATTTTTGACCACGGCAGGCCGTCCGGAGAGGACGATGATTCTGTCGGCCAGGCTGATGGCTTCCGACAAATCATGGGTAATGATAATCATGGTTTTGCCTGCGGCGCGGATCAGACGGCAGATATCCGCGGATACGAAGAGCCTGGTCTGGTAATCCAGGGCGCTGAAGGGTTCGTCCAGTAACAGCAGCTGAGGCTCCAGGGCCAGTGTACGGATCAGGGCAGCCCGCTGTTTCATCCCCCCGGACAGTTCACTGGGACGTTTGTCCCGAAATTTGTCCAGGCCATAGTCTGTCAGAAGGCGTTCCACCGTGTCCAGATGTTCTTTCGTCATGGAATGATTCAATTCCAGTCCCAGGGTTACGTTCCGGTAAACCGTGCGCCATTCAAACAGATGATCCCGCTGAAGCATATAGCCTATTTTCGGATAATGCAGCGATCCGTCAGGATTATTCACAACAATTGTGCCTTCCTCCGGTTCCAACAGGCCGGCTATGATGGAGAGGAGGGTGGATTTACCGCAGCCGCTGGGACCCACGATTGCGATGAACTCCCCCTCCCGGACACCGAAGGAAATGTCCTCCAGCGCTTTGGTCTCCCCGTGCAGGCTGTGGTAAGAATAACCGATATTCTTTAAAGTAAGGATATTTGTCATACACATAGCAACCTTACGCTTTTCTTCTAATTATATGAAAAGGAAGGAGGAAGGGTTCGGCTTTCTGGCGGAGGAAGGGGGATTTTTGCGCGTATTTTTGGGTATTTGTTGGAAAATGACAGGGGAAGCGCGATTTGCTTGCGCAGATGGTATTTTTATGGTAATATCAATGGGAAAATCAATGGGAACGGGAGGAGCGTCATGGCACAACTGTGGGGAGGGCGTTTTGTCGGGGAGACGGACAGGACGGCCTATGATTTTAATGCATCTATCGGGTTTGACAAACGTCTTTTTTACGAAGATATAGAGGGCAGCAGAGCCCATGTGGCCATGCTTGCAAAGGAGGGCATTCTGACCCAGGGGGAGTGCGGCCTGATTCTGCAGGGGTTAACGGACATACAGGAGGATGTCAGCTCCGGTAAACTGGAGATTGACGATACCTGTGAGGATATCCATAGTTTTGTGGAAGCCCGTCTGACCGAAAGGATCGGCGATACCGGGAAAAAGCTCCATACCGGCAGGAGCCGCAATGACCAGGTGGCCCTGGACATGAAACTGTATACGCGGAAACGTGTACTGAGAACCGATGAACTGTTAAATGACCTTTTGTCAGTGCTGCTGGCCGTTATGGAGGAGAATCTGGATACCTATATGCCGGGCTTTACCCACCTGCAGAAGGCACAGCCCATTACACTGGCCCATCACTACGGGGCTTATTTCGAGATGTTCAGGCGGGACAGGCAGCGCATGGCGGACATATACCGCAGGATGAACTACTGTCCGTTGGGAGCCGGGGCACTGGCGGGGACCACCTATCCGTTGAACCGGGAATATACGGCTTCCCTGTTGGGGTTTGCCGGGCCCACGTCAAACAGCATGGATTCCGTGTCCGACAGGGACTACCTCATCGAATTCCTGGCAGCCCTGTCCACCGTCATGATGCATTTGAGTCGGTTCTGCGAGGAAATTATCATCTGGAACTCCAATGAATACCAGTTTGTAGAGATAGATGACGCCTATTCCACGGGAAGCAGCATCATGCCCCAGAAGAAGAATCCCGATATTGCGGAACTGGTGAGGGGGAAAACCGGACGCGTCTACGGCGCGCTGACGGCGCTGCTCACCATCATGAAGGGGATTCCCCTGGCATATAATAAGGATATGCAGGAGGATAAGGAGCTGTCCTTCGATGCCATGGACACCGTGGAAAACTGCCTGGTTCTTTTTACGGGCATGCTGCGCACCATGAAATTCAGGAAGGAGCGCATGGCGACAAGCGCCATGAACGGATTTACCAATGC
The DNA here is from genome assembly GCA_910578995.1 of uncultured Acetatifactor sp. Taxonomy (GTDB): domain Bacteria; phylum Bacillota; class Clostridia; order Lachnospirales; family Lachnospiraceae; genus Acetatifactor. The sequence goes on along the minus strand of CAJTSY010000008.1, from coordinate 53,821 downwards.
CACGGACGCGGCGGATTATTTGGTGGGAAAGGGAGTGCCCTTTCGGGATGCCCACGCCATTGTGGGCAGGCTTGTCCTGTACTGTGTGGAAAAGAATACTTCCATAGAAAAACTGTCCCTGGAGGAACTGCGCTCGGTCAGCGGACAGTTTGAGGAAGATATTTATGAGGCTGTTTCCCTGAAGACCTGCGTGGAGAAGCGGCTCACACTGGGGGCGCCCGGACCGGAACAGATGAAGCGGGCCATCGCGGAAGGCAGGTCCTATCTGGAAGAGGGAACCCTTCAGGAGCAGATTGGCGGGATTCAGAATCTGCAAGTGACTACACATCCTGATATTTTGGCGAAATCCGTAGAAACAATAAACGAATTTGGAGGAGAGACGAATGAGTGAGAAATTAAAAGTTGGTATTTTAGGCGGTACGGGAATGGTAGGGCAGAGGTTTATCGCCCTTCTGGAGAACCACCCCTGGTTCGAGGTGACTACCATTGCGGCAAGCCCCCGTTCCGCGGGCAGAACTTACGAGGAAGCGGCAGGCGGCAGATGGAAGATGGACACCCCCATGCCGGAAGCCGTGAAAGGCATCCGTGTCATGAACGTCAACGAGGTGGAGGCGGTGGCATCCCAGGTGGATTTTGTCTTCAGCGCCGTTGACATGTCAAAGGATGAAATCAGGAAGATTGAGGAAGACTACGCCAGGACGGAAACCCCCGTGGTCTCCAACAACAGCGCCCATAGATGGACTCCCGACGTGCCCATGATGGTGCCTGAGATCAATCCCGGCCATATGGAGGTCATTGCGGCCCAGAGAGAGAGGCTTGGCACGAAGAGGGGATTTGTGGCGGTAAAGCCCAACTGTTCCATCCAGAGCTATGCCCCGGTGCTCACCGCATGGATGGAGTTTGAGCCGGTGGAAGTGGTGGCCACCACCTACCAGGCCATTTCCGGCGCGGGCAAGACCTTCCAGGACTGGCCTGAAATGGTGGGGAATGTGATACCCTATATCGGCGGTGAGGAAGAAAAGAGCGAGAAGGAGCCGCTGCGCATCTGGGGGAAAGTGGAGAACGGCGCCATTGTTCCGGCCCAGGGCCCGGTGATCACCTGCCAGTGTATCCGCGTTCCCGTGCTCAACGGGCATACGGCGGCTGTGTTTGTGAAATTCAACAAAAAGCCCTCCAAAGAACAGCTGATTCAGAAACTGCGGGAGTTCAGCGGAGAGCCCCAGCGTCTGCAGCTGCCCAGTGCGCCGAAGCAGTTTATCCAGTACCTGGAGGAAGATAACCGTCCCCAGGTTACGTTGGATGTGGATTTTGAGAACGGCATGGGCATCAGCGTGGGACGGCTTCGGGAGGACACCGTGTATGACTACAAATTCGTGGGACTTTCCCATAATACGGTCAGAGGGGCGGCAGGCGGCGCCGTGCTCTGCGCGGAACTGCTGAAAGCCCATGGCTATATAGATAAGAAATAAGTTGTGCGCCCTGATGGAGAGATTCCTGACAGGAGAGAATGTATACTGCATGACATTGAAATTTGCAGGGAAACATCGAAAGATGTGTCGGTTATTTGGGGACAATTCCCAGTATCAGGCCGCCCCAGGCGGTTATGGAAGTAAGGACGTTAAGTGTGGGAAAGAAATTATTTATCGCGGAAAAGCCCAGTGTGGCGCGGGAATTTGCAAATGCATTAAAAGTAAATACCACCTCCAGGGACGGTTACCTGGAATCGGCGGATGTGATTGTCACCTGGTGCGTGGGCCATCTGGTCACCATGAGTTATCCTGATGCCTACGACGAACGGCTGCGGAGATGGAGTTTTGACACCATTCCCTTCCTTCCGGAAGAATATAAATATGAAGTCATCGAAAGCTCCAAAAAGCAATATACTATTGTGAGCTCCCTGATGAAGCGCCCTGATGTGGCTACCATCTATGTCTGCACGGACTCCGGACGGGAGGGGGAGTACATATACCGCCTGGTGGAGCAGATGGCCGGCGTCAAGGGCAAGGAACGCAGGCGTGTGTGGATTGACTCCCAGACGGAAGAGGAGATTCTCCGGGGAATCCGTGAGGCAAAAGATTTACAGGAATACGATAACTTAAGCGATGCCGCCTACCTGCGTGCCAAGGAAGACTATCTCATGGGCATCAACTTTTCCCGTGTGTTAACCCTGAAATACGGAAATGTGGTAAAGGATTATTTAAAACGCGATAAGGCGGTGATTTCCGTAGGCCGGGTCATGACCTGCGTCCTGGGGATCATCGTAAACCGGGAGAGAGAGATACGCTCTTTCGTCAAGACACCTTTTTACAGGGTACTCGGGACGTTCCGTCTGCAGGACAGGAGATTTACCGGGGAGTGGAAAGCGGTGGAGGGTTCTTCCTGGTTTGCCTCCCCGAAGCTCTATAAGGAGAACGGTTTTAAAGAGAAAGCGGATGCGGAGAAACTGGTGGCCTATCTGGAGCAGGAACCGGTGGGTGACATCGTCCTGGAGAACATTTCCCGGAAAAAAGAGAACAAGAACCCGCCTCTTCTGTATAACCTGGCGGAACTGCAGAATGACTGCTCCAAAATGTTCAAGATCAGTCCGGATGAAACCCTGCGTATCGTCCAGGAGCTGTACGAAAAAAAGATGGTTACCTACCCCAGGACGGACGCCAGGGTTCTGTCTACTGCCGTGGCAAAGGAAATCCATAAAAATATCGGCGGACTCCAGGGCTTTTCCCCTGCCGCTGTCTTTGCCGCTGAAATTCTGCAGAAGGGCAGCCACAAAGGAATTGCAAAAACCCGGTATGTCAATGATAAGCAGATCACGGACCACTATGCCATTATCCCCACAGGCCAGGGGCTGAACAACCTGAAGAATCTGCCGCCCCTGTCCGCCAGAGTGTATGAGGTGATCGTCCGCAGGTTCTTAAGCATCTTCTATCCGCCTGCGGTATACCGGAAATACGCGCTGTGCATCCGGGTGAAGGAGGAACGGTTTTTCGCTAATTTTAAGGTGCTTGCTGAGGAAGGGTACCTGAAGGTGATGGCCAGGAAGGACAGCCAGGCTGCGGAGAGTGCCCCGGGAAGGACAGGGGCTGCCGGAGCCGGGAATCCGGGGCTGCCGTTTGGCGGGAACGGAAATACCCCGGGAGGGCCGGAGACTGCCGGAACCGGGAATCCGGGGCTGCCGTCCGGCGAAAGCGGAAATACTGGGGCAGAAGCCGATAACAGGACACGACCCGGAAATGAAAATGCCGACAGGACAGCGTTAACAGCGGATGGCCTGATTTCAGGCGCAGGAAACGCTTCCGGACCGGGCGAAAAAACCACCCAGGGCGGCGATGGGGAGGAGACCGAAATCAGGGGCGACGATGCCTTCCTGAAGCTTCTGGATTCCCTGAAGAAGGGCTCTAAACTGGCAGTTGACTCCTATGAAATCAAAGAAGGGGAAACCTCGCCCCCGAAACGCTACACTTCGGGAAGCATCATTCTTACCATGGAGAATGCAGGCCAGTTTATTGAAGACGATGAACTGCGGGCCCAGATCAAGGGAAGCGGCATCGGCACCAGTGCCACAAGGGCGGAGATTCTGAAGAAACTGGTGAACATTGAATATCTGGCCCTCAATAAGAAAACCCAGGTCCTGACGCCCACCCTGATGGGGGAAATGATTTACGACGTGGTAGGCAGTTCCATCAAAGCGCTTCTGGACCCGGCCCTGACAGCCAGTTGGGAGAAGGGGCTGACACAGGTGGCGGAGGGAAATATCACTTCAAAAGAATACATGGACAAGCTGAACGGATTCGTGGGGCGCAGGACCCAGTATGTGAAACAGCTGCGCAACCAGAGCGCCCTGTACGCCCAGTTCCAGGCTGCGGCGGCAAACTATAAATCTGCGGAATCCGCAGGCAGAAAGCAGATACAGCGGCAAAACGGCGGCAAGTAGGGAAGTGTTCCGAAATAAATATGCCGGCTTCCGCACAGGAAGGTACATAGATACTGGTGTTTTGTTCCTGAAAGTGTAAATTTATTTCTTCACAATTCCTAACCCGGACAAGCCGGAACCAAAATTTTGCCAGAATGCGCAAGATTTCGTTGTTAAGCTCCTAAGAAGAGCGGAATTATAATGTACCGCGAATGAACGCTGCCACAAGCTGAACAGAAATGGGTAAATGACTGCGCTTACAAGGGTGATATAAAAATTCGAGTTTATGGAGGTATTTGCTGTGGGCAGGACATTCGCAGAAATGCAGAACAGCTACAAAGAGATTGTCAATAGATTTAATAAGATTGAACTGCAGGAATGGAAAGCCGAAGGCGCTATGATTGAACTGGCAAAGCAGGTGGGTGAACTGGCAAAACAGGTTATGATTAAAGAACGATATTACGCTTTAGAAGGGGAAGACCCCGATGTCGACGAGCGTTTAGGCAATGAGATGGCGGATGTAATTGCACAGATAATGAGACTGGCTGATTATTATAAGATAGATCTGGAAAAAGCATTTACTGAAGCAAGAGAAGATGAAGACAGATATTTGAAATCAAGAGGAGTTTAGTAACTGCAAATGGATTCTATGTGTCGCATAAACAGGGAGGATTGATTTAAATTGAACACAAAAATTACTATTTCTGAGCTATATGATTTAAAGGAGACAATCGCCGCCGGACTGTTGGAGGGACTGGCCTATCCATGGGAAGCGCTTCCGAAAATCCATGATTTTATCATCAGTCTGGGCGAGAGCCTTCCGAAAGAAATTTATGAGGAACGGGGAGAGCATATCTGGATTGCCAAAAGCGCCAAAGTAGCCCCCACGGCCTGCCTGAACGGGCCTCTTATCGTAGACGAGGATGCTGAAATCCGCCACTGTGCGTTTGTGCGCGGCAATGCCATCGTGGGAAAAGGGGCCGTGGTAGGCAATTCCACGGAGCTGAAAAACGTTATCCTGTTCAACAAAGTGCAGGTGCCCCATTACAACTATGTGGGGGACAGCATTCTGGGCTATAAATCCCACATGGGAGCCGGCTCTATTACATCCAATGTAAAAAGTGACAAGACCCTGATAGTGGTTAAGGGAGAAGGAATTTCCATCGAGACAGGCTTAAAGAAAATGGGAGCCATGCTTGGCGATAACGTGGAAGTGGGCTGTAACAGTGTCCTGAATCCCGGAACGGTGGTGGGCCCCAATACCAATATCTATCCCACATCCATGGTCAGGGGCGTGATACCTGCGGACAGCATCTACAAAAAAGCCACGGAGATTACCGGAAAAAGGGAGGGGTAAAGGGATGCGGATCCGCGCGGCTGTAGAGCATAATGAAATGGGATATCTGATCTATGCGGAGAACCTGCCCGGCGCTTTCACCCGGGGGAAGACCAGAGGGGAAGCGCTGGATAAACTGCCTGACGAGGTGAAGCGATATCTGCTGTGGGCTACTGGCGCTGTACCGGAAGGAATGACGGCGGACATCCAGGTGGTACAGGAAGAGAAGAGCAGCCTGGACATCCACCAGGCGGATTCGGAGATCATCTTTGACAGCGAGAAGACTCCCTTATCAGAGGAAGAATACCGGAAAATGAGGGATCTGGCCTTCAAGTCTGCCCGGGATTTCCAGACGCTGTACGATTCCATTCCGGAACCTGACAGAACGTCCCTTCCCGTGAGACAATGTTTTTATGGCTATGTGCCCCGGACTGCCAGAGAAATGTACATTCATACCAATCAGGTGACCAGCTCCTATTTAGACGGGCTGGTGGATATCAGGAATCTTCAGGACATTTACGACAATCGTCTGGCTGCGTTCCGGCAGTTGGAAGGGGTATCCGGCTATCTGGACAATAAAGTATACGAGCATCCCTATGGTGAACCCTGGTCCTTGAAAAAGGCTCTGCGGCGCTTTCTCTGGCATGACCGGATCCATGCGAAAGCGATGTACCGTATGGCCAGGGGGATTTGGGGAGAGACGATTGCGAATCCTTTTCATTTTGACGTAACATTTGGGTCAGGCGGAATAATTTTTTACAAAAAATACTAGATTTTTTCCCATAAGTATGAGAAAATAGGGAAAGAGATTATTATATGTCAATTCTCGGATTGATATGCAGTAAAAAGTGTGTGTTTGCAGACTTTTTATTGTTATGAATCATAACCTACATAATCGAAAGGAGATTTCACATGATTTATTCAAAGGAAGTTGAAGAAATGTGCACAGTTGCTCAGGGTGTGCACCATGGCTGTGCGCCTATCCCCGAAGAAGCAAAGTGGGTGCAGGCAAAGAAGGTGGAAGACATTTCCGGTCTCACACATGGTGTCGGCTGGTGTGCTCCCCAGCAGGGCGCATGTAAGCTGACTCTGAACGTCAAGGAGGGCATCATTCAGGAAGCGCTGGTTGAGACCATCGGCTGCTCCGGCATGACCCATTCCGCAGCCATGGCTTCCGAGATTCTTCCCGGCCTGACTGTTATGGAAGCTCTGAACACTGACCTTGTGTGCGATGCCATCAACACTGCCATGAGAGAGCTGTTCCTGCAGATTGTCTACGGACGTACCCAGAGCGCATTTTCCGAGGAAGGGCTGCCCATCGGCGCCGGCCTTGAGGATCTGGGCAAGGGCCTTAGAAGCCAGGTTGGTACCATGTACGGTACTTTGAAGAAAGGCCCCCGTTATCTGGAAATGGCAGAAGGCTATGTAACCGGCATCGCTCTGGACAAAAATGACGAGATTATCGGCTATGAGTTCGTAAGCCTTGGAAAGATGACCGATTTCATCAAGAAGGGCGACGATCCCAACACCGCGTATGAGAAGGCAAAGGGCCAGTATGGCCGCGTTGCAGACGCCGTGAAGATTATCGATCCCAGAAAAGAGTGAGACAGGGCTGCAGAGCCGTCATACGCTGCTTCTCATGGAATTGTCTTACCACAATTCCAAAGGACAAAGAGAATTGAGAAGTTTCCAGAAAAATAAGGAGGACAGGAAAAAATGGCTTTATTTGAATCATATGAAAGACGTATTGATAAAATTACGGAAGTTCTGAACGGCTATGGCATCTCCTCTCTCGAAGAAGCGGAGAAGATTACCAAAGACGCAGGGCTTGACGTATACGAGCAGGTGAAGAAGATCCAGCCCATCTGCTTTGAGAATGCATGCTGGGCTTACACCGTAGGCGCTGCTATCGCCATCAAGAAGGGCTGCCGCAAGGCTGCCGATGCGGCTGCCGCCATCGGCGAAGGGCTTCAGGCATTCTGCATTCCCGGTTCCGTTGCCGACACCCGTAAGGTAGGCCTGGGCCACGGCAATCTGGGCAAGATGCTTCTGGAAGAGGATACCGACTGCTTCTGCTTCCTGGCAGGACATGAGTCCTTTGCCGCCGCTGAAGGTGCCATCGGTATCGCAGAAAAGGCCAACAAGGTGCGCCAGAAACCCCTGCGCGTTATCCTGAACGGCCTTGGAAAAGACGCAGCCAAGATTATTTCCCGTATCAACGGATTCACTTTTGTAGAGACCGAGTATGACCCCTATACCAACGAAGTGAAGGAAATCGAAAGAATCCCTTACTCCGAGGGGCTTCGTTCCAAAGTAAACTGCTACGGCTCCAACAGCGTTCCCGAGGGCGTCGCCATCATGTGGAAGGAGAATGTGGACGTATCCATCACCGGCAACTCCACCAATCCCACCAGGTTCCAGCATCCCGTGGCAGGCACCTACAAGAAGGAGAGGACCGAGGCAGGCAAGAAGTACTTCTCCGTTGCATCCGGCGGCGGCACAGGACGTACCCTGCATCCCGACAACATGGCTGCGGGCCCTGCTTCCTACGGCTTCACCGATACGCTGGGACGTATGCACTCTGACGCGCAGTTTGCGGGTTCTTCCTCCGTTCCCGCTCATGTGGAAATGATGGGCCTCATCGGCATGGGCAACAACCCTATGGTTGGCGCTACTGTGGCTGTGGCTGTTTCGATTGAGGAAGCGGCGAAGGAAGGCAGATTCTAAGAAATGCAGTAAAATCAAGGGCTATCGTTGACGTGAGTTGTCAGCGATAGCCTTAAATTTTGCCACATAGTACACAAATAGCACACATGAGGCAGCACACAAATTTTAACATGAAACAAAGTGTGTGTTTACGATGGATAGTGCGTAAAATAAAAAGGGGAATAAACAACAAAAAATAATTGTCATATTTATTTTGAGATGATATAGTATTTACATGGTAAGTTTCTGGCCTGCTAGGCGGCACGATTCTGTGCAATCCCAATTTGAAGATTTTTCATTTTATCCTTGAGGACTGCTGCCAGATGTGCTATAATATGCATAGGGAAAAGCCATAGAAGCGGCTCTACCCCTCAATAGTAATTACTTCCCCCGGCCAGAAGCCGAGAGGCCGTCACTATTTGCGGTAGTGGCGGCTATTTCTTTTTTCCCCGAAAGATTGTGTAGCACAACCCAATCAGGGCAACAATGAAGATACCTATCTGAATCAAATCCGGATATGTAACACACATTGCGCATCACCCCCCTTCCTTTCGTCTGGAGGGCTGCTTGCACCCTCCGATAAAAGCAACAGGAGGGGTAAGAGCCGCCTTGGCTCTATGACTTTCCCATAAAAGTACTATATCATGACATTTTTTGCATGTCCAGAATTATTTTGTTATTTTTTCGATTTCATTTCGGAGCTGTTCCATGGTTCTATGAGTATATACCTTCTCTGTGCCTTGAACGAATGCGCCAGATAAAAGAAAAAGGTCTGCGGAAGCTTAAGGAATTATGATTTCAAGGAAAAGAATTTAAGATTTTACAAGCTCCCTTTTCTATGGTAAAATCATACTGTATTGCTTAAATAGTAAAGCAGCTATATTACCAAAAGTAAAATCAGTGAATACAGTTAAAATACGGAAATCAGAAACGCAAAAAGGAGAAAAATGGCTTCAATACATATCCTTAATTCAGAAACAATCGATAAAATAGCCGCCGGAGAGGTGGTGGAACGCCCAAGCAGCGTGGTGAAGGAACTGGTGGAAAACGCCATTGACTCCGGCGCAGCCGCTGTCACAGTGGAGGCAAAGGAGGGCGGGATCGAATTCATCCGCGTCACCGACAATGGATGCGGAATGGAGGAAAGTCAGCTGCGCAGGGCCTTTCTGCGGCATGCTACCAGCAAGATCGAAAGCGCCGAAGACCTGGCAAGGGTATCTAGCCTGGGGTTTCGGGGAGAAGCACTTTCCAGTATTGCGGCGGTATCCAGGGTGGAAGTCATAACCAAGACAGCCGACAGTATTACAGGCACGCGTATTCTCCTGGAAGGTGGAACGGAAACCGATTTCAGTCAGGTGGGAGCGCCTGACGGCACAACTTTTCTGATGCGGAATCTTTTCTTTAATACGCCCGTAAGGAGAAAATTTCTGAAGCAGCCTGCCACGGAAGGCGGTTATATTGCGGATCTCATGGAACATCTGGCCCTGTCCAGACCTGATATTTCTTTTAGGCTGACTCTGGGAGGCCAAATGAAGTTCCATACTTCCGGAAGCGGGGATCTGCGTGAGGTGATTTACCGTATTTACGGACGTGATGTGGCGGGAGCCCTGGTACCTGTCAGTGCGGCAAAGGATGGCATCCGGGTGGAAGGGTATCTGGGAAAACCGGTCCTGGTGCGCTCCAACCGGAATTTTGAGATTTACTTTATCAACGGCAGGTTTATCCGCAGCAATGTAATATCCAGAGCCGTGGAAGAGGGGTACAGGGAATATCTGATGCAGCACAAGTTTCCCCTGTGTGTGCTGCATATCACCATGGATCCGGGCTGTGTGGATGTGAATGTACATCCTACGAAAATGGACGTGAGATTCAGCGATGCCATAAGTTTCTGTGCATTCCTGACAGAGACAGTGAGACAGGCCATGCGCAGCCGGGAAATGATTCCCGAAGCTTCTCTTTCCTCTGAAAAGGAACTGAGGGCAGACCGGATGGCGGAAAAAAAGAACCGGCAGAATCAGCCCGCGCCGGAACCTTTTGAGAAAAACCGGGGAACAGCATACAGGGTAATGGAAGAGACCCAATATGCCGCAGACCGCCCGAAGCAGCAGGACTTTACCGGAAATCCCGTGTGGAACCGTGTAAAAGGATGCTCCGCAGATCCTTTTTCGAATAGCGAAGAAGAGCAGAATGGAAAACTGCCGCCGGAAAGCGGGCAGGTAAACCCGGCATTCGTTCGGAAGCCCGTCAAGGAGGAATCTGTTGCGGATTTTTCAGGAGTAGGAGAAGAGGAGGAACCTTTTTTTATAGAAACTTCAGAGTTTACGGAGACAACGGAAACTGGGGAGGCAGCGAGATCTGTAGAGCCATCAGAATCTGCGGAGGCGGCGGGATCTATGGAGGTATCGAGATCTACAGAGCCATCAGAACCTGCGGAGGCAGCGGGATCTGTAGAGTTATCGGGATTTGTGGAACCATTGGGATTTGCCGAAAGCCATAATACCGTTGACGGCGTGCAGCTGAATCTCTTTGAAGAGAAGATCCTCACCGCGGACAACCGCAGCAGATTCCGCCTTATCGGCCAGGTGTTCGAGACATACTGGCTTATCGAATTTGAGGAGAAGCTTCTCATGATAGACCAGCATGCTGCCCACGAAAAGGTTAACTATGAACGGCTGATGAAACGTTACCGTGAGAAGAATGTTCTTTCCCAGGGACTGCTTCCCCCTGTGATCGTCAGCCTGTCCGGGCAGGAACAGGGTGTGCTGAAGGAAAATATGGATACCTTTGCCGCCCTTGGATTTGAGGTGGAATCCTTTGGCGGCAGCGAATATGCCCTGCGCAGCGTGCCGGTGGATCTGTATGGATGCGGGGAACGGGAAATGTTTCTGGAGGTCCTGGACGGGCTCACCGGAGGCGCAGACTTTGGCGGCATCCGCGTTATCGAGGAGAAGATAGCTTCCATGTCCTGCAAAGCAGCCGTAAAGGGAAATAACCGGTTAAGCACTGCGGAAGCGGAAGCCCTGATCGACGAGCTGCTGACGCTTGACAACCCTTATAACTGCCCCCATGGCAGACCCACCATAATCGCCATGAGCAAGAGTGAAATGGACAGGAAATTTAAACGGATCGTGAACTGATGTGAAACGGGGAGACATACATTTATGAATAATGAGAAGACTTTAAACCGAAAGGAAAAGCCGGCACGTCCCCTGATTGTCCTTTCCGGCCCTACGGCGGTGGGAAAAACGAAGCTGTCCATCGCCCTGGCGAAAGCCGTGGACGGAGAGATCGTGTCGGCCGATTCCATGCAGGTTTACCGGCACATGGATATCGGCTCTGCCAAGATCACCAGGGAAGAGATGCAGGGGGTTCCCCATCACATGATCGATATTCTGGATCCATGGGAAGACTTCAGCGTGGCGCTTTTCAAGGAAAAATGCGAGCAATGCCTGCCGGGCATCTATGGCCGGGGACATATCCCCATTCTTACCGGCGGTACCGGTTTTTATGTACAGGCGCTGCTGCGGGATATTGATTTTTCCGGCAGCAGTGTGACGGCAGATACAGCGGACAGGGTAGAAGATCCGGCTGACAGCGCAGGCGGACAGGATATCCCTGCCGGGCAGAGTCCGGCCCATGGGGCTCATCTTTCAGATGCCGGACAGAGCCGGGAAAACCTCTCCGGCATGACAGGACAGGACATCCGCGCCGCCCTGGAGCAGACGGTATCGGACAAGGGCGCCGCATATCTTCATGAACGGTTAAGGCAGGTGGATCCTTTGTCGGCAGAGCTGATCCATGCCAATAATGTAAAACGCACTGTCCGGGCTTTAGAATATTTTTATTTGACGGGAGAACCCATTTCAAGTCATAATAAAAGGGAGCGTGAAAAACCTCCCGCTTACCGCTCCTGCTATTTCGTCCTGAATGATATCAGGGAGCGTATCTATGAGCGAATCGGCCTGCGTGTGGACCAGATGATGGAGCAGGGGCTTGTTGCGGAAGTAGAGGCCCTTCGGGCCATGGGCTGCCACCGGAGGCTGATTTCCATGCAGGGGCTGGGCTATAAGGAAATACTGGCCTGCCTGGAGGGGGAAACCACTCTGGAGGAGGCCGTGGAACGGATTAAGCGCGACACCAGACATTTTGCCAAAAGACAGCTGACGTGGTTCCGGCGGGAACAGGAGGTCATCTGGGTAAATAAAAACGAATTCAACTACAATGAAGACCGCATACTGGAATTTATGCTCGCGGAGCTGGGCAGGAAAGGAATCGTGAATCAGTGTCCCGAACGGCAGGTATACGCTTCGGGAAGATTGCGGAAATGAAAAGTCTATTAAAACGGGAAACGAATGACAGGAGGTAGCCTGGAAATGCCAATGACGGAAGAGGCCTTAACGAAAATGTATGCCCAAATGGGCATCGGAAAAGAAGTATATACATATGGGGAAAAAATTCTGGCAAAATTAGAGCCGCGCTTTCGGGAGATAGACGATATTGCGGAATATAATCAGCTGAAAGTAATAAATGCTATGCAGGAAAGCCAGGTCAGCGAGGCCTGCCTTCTGGGCACCACCGGCTATGGATACAATGATCTGGGCAGGGACAGGCTGGAGGAAGTATATGCCAGGGTGTTTCGCACGGAGGATGCCCTGGTGCGCCCCCAGATCACCTGTGGCACTCATGCCCTGGCCCTGGCCCTGATGAGCAATCTGCGGCCCGGCGACGAACTGCTGTCCCCCGTGGGAAAACCCTACGACACCCTGGAAGAGGTTATCGGTATACGTCCCTCCAGAGGTTCCCTGGCGGAGTACGGCATCACTTATTCCCAGGTGGCCCTGCTTCCTGACGGCAGCTTTGACTATGAGGGCATCCGAAGGGCGCTGAACAGCCGTACCCGGCTCGTAACCATACAGAGATCCAAGGGATACCAGACCAGGCCGACTCTCTCAGTAAAACGCATTGGAGAGCTCATTTCTTTTATCAAGGACATCAAACCGGACGTAATCTGCATGGTAGACAACTGTTACGGGGAATTTGTGGAGACAGGGGAACCGTCGGAGGCAGGAGCGGACATGGTGGTGGGCTCCTTGATCAAGAATCCCGGAGGCGGACTGGCCCCCATAGGCGGCTATATCGCAGGCACAAGAGAATGTGTGGAAAATGCGGCCTTCCGGCTCACCTCCCCCGGTCTGGGAAAGGAGGTTGGCGCCTCCCTGGGCGTGCTGAAGGATTTCTATCAGGGGCTTTTTCTGGCGCCCGCTGTGACGGCTTCCGCCCTGAAGGGGGCAGTTTTCGCGGCAAATCTCTATGAGCCGTTGGGCTTCGCCGTAGTGCCTGACAGCAGGGAAAGCCGCCATGATATCATCCAGGCCGTCACTTTCGGAAATCCTGAGGGGGTCATTGCCTTCTGCCAGGGGATTCAGGCGGCTGCGCCGGTGGACAGCCATGTGACCCCGCAGCCCTGGGACATGCCGGGCTACGATTCCCGGGTGATCATGGCCGCAGGGGCATTTGTGTCCGGTTCCTCCATCGAACTGTCGGCGGACGGTCCCATCAAGCCCCCCTACGCAGTATATTTCCAGGGCGGACTCACCTGGCAGCACGCAAAATTCGGCATTCTGAAGTCCCTCCAGTCCCTAGTAAATAAGAGATTGGTGGAGAAAAGACAGCTGGGATTGTAATATCCTGTAGAAAAAACTAAAAATAAAATCTATGATTTATGTGTACAGAGATGGAATTTTGTGGTACTATAGAAACGCGAATGTTTACAGCCTCCATAAAACGGGCCAATGATCAGGGGGAATTCGCGGGCGGGGATGCGGAGCGTATCTCCGGAAACAAAAGAGGGAAGAGGAATCAGCTTGAAGAAAATAAACTGGGTGCTTCTGATACTGGTTTTGGTGGGTTTTGTCATAGGCAGGTTTATAGGCACCTATTTTGACGGAACATTTTTGAATTACGGACAGTCTTTCGGAATGAATGAACCTGTGGTACTCAACCTGGGCTTTATCATTCTTACCTTTGGACTGACGATTCAGATCACTATAGCAAGTGTTATCGGAGTTGTGATAGCGTTAGTGGTATACCGGTTTATCAGATAGTGTGTATGGGCGGGGCCGCACGCGGTTCCTGCGGGCAAATGCGTCGAGAAGGCAAAAGGAGACGCATGGAAAAGAAACAGACGGAAAAGACACAGAGGGCAAAGAATCAGGAGCAGCCCTACGAAAGGTTTCTGCGGTTTGGTGCGGAGAGCCTGACGGAGACGGAACTGCTGGCGATCATCATCCGTACCGGAACCAAGGACAAAAGCGCCCTGCAGCTTGCGGAAGAAGTACTGGGTCTGGCCAGATATCCCAAGAACGGACTTCTGGGACTTTATGATGTAACATTGGACGAGCTTCAGGAGATTAGCGGAATCGGGGAGGTAAAGGCGGTAAAGCTGAAATGCCTGGCGGAACTCTCCATGAGGATGAGTGCGGCAACGGCAGAGGAGGGCCTGAATTTTACCAGTTCCGGGCAGGTGGCAGCCTATTTCATGGAGAAAATGCGGCACAGGGATACCGAATGCGTGATCGTGGTCTGTCTGGATGCCAAGGGACAGATGATAGGTGAGAAAAAGATATCGGAAGGCAGTGTCAACATGTCGCTTATTTCCCCCAGGGAGATTTTTCTGACCGCACTGGAAAACCGGGCGGTGAATATTCTCCTGGTGCACAATCATCCCAGTGGAGATCCCAGTCCAAGCCAGGCGGACAGAGAACTTACTTATAATGTGAAAGATACAGGGGAACAGATAGGAATACCGCTGCTTGACCACATTGTCATCGGTGATAACAGATATGTCAGCTTCAGGGAAGCTGCATGGTTTTTTGAATAACAAAAAAGATTTCATGAATTTACTTTAGAAAGGGGCTGTCATTTTGGCAAACAATGCATTCGGTATCGACTTGGGTACCAACAACATTAAGATCTACAGCAGAAGCGACGATAGTGTTCTGGTGGAAAAGAACATGATTGCCATTGAGAACAAAAAAGTTCTGTTTGCGTACGGAAATTCCGCATTTGAAATGTATGAGAAGGCTCCCGGAAATATTCACATTTCCTATCCCTTATCCAACGGCGTCATTGCGGATATCAAGAATATGGAGACCCTGGTGCGCTATTTTATTTCCGGGCTTCAGAAGGGAATCACCAAACCTGCCGAATTTTATATCGCAGTTCCCACAGACGTCACGGAGGTGGAGAAAAGGGCCTTTTACGACCTGATCAAGGATGCCAATGTGAAGGCGAAGAAGATCATGGTGGTGGAGAAGGCTGTGGCAGACGGACTGGGGCTTGAGATTGATGTGAAGAATTCCCAGGGAGTGCTGGTGGTGAATGTGGGCTTTGAGACCACGGAGATTTCCATCCTGTCACTCGGGGGTATCGTACTGAGCCGGCTGATCAAAACCGGAGGACTGAAATTTGACGAAGCAATCCGGGCCGCGGTGCGAAAGGAATTCAGCCTGATCATCGGCGGCAAGACATCGGAAATGATCAAGACGAACCTGAAGCAGCTGGAGGAGGAAGGCAAGGGAGCCATCGTCTACGGGCGGGATATCGTCACAGGCCTTCCCATAGAGAGGGAGATTCCCACCAAACTGGTGGTGGAGTGCCTGGAAGAACATTTTAATACTATTGTTGACAATGTAAAGGTGATTCTGGAGAGAACACCGCCGGAGCTTGCAGCCGATATCTACCGTCATGGCATCTATCTCACCGGAGGCGCATCCCAGATCAGCCATCTGGCGGATCGTATCGCCGCGGGGACGGGACTGAGGGTGAATATAGCCGATAATCCGGTAACAAGCGTGGTGATGGGACTTGCCAGGATCATTAAGGATGACAATTATAAATCCGTAGCCTATGCAATTGAAGGGATGAGCAGATGAGTCCGGTCATAAAAAGAAAAGGAGAGAAGTTTACTCTGCCAGGTAAATACCTCCTTTTTATTTTAACAATTCTTTGTTCCGTGATGATGCTTGTCACATTTGGAACAGATGTATTCAATAAACCGTTAAATACGGCAGTGGGATATTTGGTGGTTCCCTTTCAGCAGGGAATCGGTAAAATCGGGGAATGGCTTTCAAACCGTTCGGAGGAGCTGGTTCAGATCAGGGCGCTGTTAGATGAAAATGCCCGTTTGAAAGAGGAGATCGCGGCCCTGACGGAGGAAAACACCCTGCTGCAGCAGGATAAATACGAGCTGAACAGGCTCAGGGAGCTGGTTGAACTGGACGAGCAGTACGCATCCTACCACAAAGTAGGAGCACGCATTATAGGCAGGGATTCCGGAAACTGGTATTCCGCATTTATCATAGACAAAGGGGAGGCGGAAGGCCTGGATACCGATATGAACGTGATAGCCGGGGGAGGACTTGTAGGACGTATTACCGCGGTGGGACCGAACTGGGCCAAGGTCACCTCCATCATATCGGACAACAGCAACGTCAGCGCCATGACTCTTTCCACAGAGGACAATATGACCGTGTCCGGCGACCTGAAACTGATGGCCAACGGATGTATTTCCTTCAAACAGCTGATGGACGGGCAGGATCTGGTTCGGGAAGGCGATAAAGTAGTCACTTCCGATATCAGTGACAAATACCTTCCCAATATCCTGATCGGCTACATCAGCTCCATAGATAAGGATGCCAATAACCTGACAAAGTCGGGACAGATTGTTCCGGCGGTGGATTTCGAACATCTGGGGGAGGTTCTGGTCATCACGGATCGGAAGCAGACTGCTGACATGGAACTGGATTAACCTGAATAATACAGCGTCTGCCAGGGCGACATGCCGGGCAGACGGGGAACTGGAACAGAGAGGAACTGGAATAGGGAAAGAGATGCTCAGAAAAATTGTGGCAGCCGTACTGATCATTCTGTGCTTTGTTATGCAATGCAGCGTTTTTGATAGTCTGGCTTTTGCGGGGATCATCCCGAACCTGATGATTATACTGACTGCATCCTTCGGCTTTATGCGGGGAGAAAAGGAAGGGCTTCTGATCGGCTTCTTCTGCGGTCTGTTAAACGATGTTTTTTTTGGTACTTTTCTTGGATTTTATGCCCTGCTGCTGATGTACATAGGCTATTTAAACGGAAAGTTCAGCAGGATTTTTTATCCCGAGGACATTCGGCTGCCTCTTGGGCTGATCATCCTAAGCGACCTGTCCTATGGAATTATATGCTATATCCTGACATTTATGCTTCGCGGAAAACTTCAGTTTACTTACTATTTTACACATATTATTCTGCCGGAGGCTCTGTATACCATCGTGGTGACACTGTTTTTATATCCGGCGGTTCTCAGGGTAAACAAGAAACTGGAAGCCCGGGAAAAAAGGAGAGCGCAGAAATTTGTTTGATGAATTTAAAGATAAGATAATCGGTATTCTTACCAGTAGATTGACGGTTTTTACACTGGTGTTCTGCCTTCTGGGAGGTATTCTGATTTACAGATGTTTTGACCTGCAGATTGTCCAGGGGGAACAGTACCTGGAGGAATTTGTACTTGAGATCGAAAAGACACGGGACATTACAAGCACCCGGGGCAATATTTATGACAGGAACGGAAATGTGCTTGCCTATAACGAATTGGCCTATTCCGTGAAAATCGAGGATGTGTTTGAATCCGGCAGGTATAAAAACCGCAGGCTCAATGAAGCCGTTTACCGCCTGATAAAAATGATCGAGAAAAACGGGGATAAATGCATAACTGATTTCAGGATTTATCTGAATGAAGACGGGGAATTTGCCTTTTCAGTGGAGGATACCGCATTGCTGCGTTTTCTTGCGGATGTATACGGACACAGCCAGGTGGGGGATCTGAAGGATGAGCAGCGCACGGCTACGGCCACGGAGGTAATGGAATACCTGAGTAGTCCCGGGCGGTTTGCCATTGGGGAATATGAGGATCCGGACGATACCAAAAGTACTTTTATACCGGGAGAGGGCTATTCCATGGAAGACTGGCTGAAAATGGTCACCATACGGTATGCCATGAATCTCACGTCATTCCGAAAATACATCGGGACTACGGTGGCCACCAATGTCAGCGAGAAGACAGTGGCTGTGATTATGGAGAATTCCGATGTGCTTCCAGGGGTCTCCATTGTGGAGGACACGGTCCGCAGGTATGTGGACAGTGAGTATTTCGCCCATATCCTGGGATACACAGGCAAGATTTCGCCGGAGGAGCTGACCCAGCTCAATGACCTGATGAGGGAAAACGGGGCTGAGGACGACGTTTACAGTCTCAATGACGTGGTGGGAAAAGGCGGTATAGAGTCCTGCTTTGAGACCACGCTTCAGGGGGAAAAAGGGTACGAGAAAGTGATTGTGGACGTAATGGGCAAGGTCATTTCCATCGAGGAGCGCAAGGAGGCAAAGGCAGGCCGGAATGTGCAGCTTACCATCGACATGGAACTGACCAAGGCTGTGTACAATATTCTGGAGCAGAGGGTGGCTGGAATTGTTTCCAGGCAGATTATCAATGCCAAGGAATACAAAGCATCGGAAGGCTCGGACAGTGCGGACATCAAGATCCCCATCTATGATGTTTATTTTGCCGTATTTGACAATTCCGTTATAGACATGAAACATATGTCCGAGAGCGGGGCCGGGGAGACGGAGGCCCAGGTTTACCAGGCCTACCTTGACTACAAGCAGCAAGTCTACGACAGGCTTGCGTATGAGCTTACCGAGGGACTGACCCCTTACAACCAGCTTCCTGATGAATACCAGGTGTACCAGAGCAACATTGTCAATCTTCTGAGAAGAAACGGAATTATTATGGCAGAGGCTGTGGATCCGGAGGACAGCACCCAGATTGCATGGGCAACAGACGAGATAATCAGCCTTGGGGAATATCTGAGGCACTGTATCGCCCAGAACTGGATCGATGTGAGCAAACTGGAGTTGGACGATAAATATTCGGATTCTGAGGAGATTTACCGTAAGATCCAGGATTATATCATTTCCATGGTAGACAAAAATACGGAGTTTCAGAAACGTTTTTTCAAGTATATGCTGTTGAATGATGTTATCAGCGGCACCCAGGTGTGCAGAATCCTATGCGAACAGAATCTGATAGAGATTCCGGAGGAGGACAGGACCGGAATCGAGGACGGGAGCCTGACGGCTTACCGTTTTATGAAGAACCGGATAGACCACCTGGAGATTACCCCTGCCCAGCTGGCCCTGGATCCCTGCAATGCATCCGCCGTTATCACGGATGTAAATACAGGGGAAGTGCTGGCCATGGTATCCTACCCGGGATATGACAATAATAAAATGGCGAATTCCGTGGATGCCGAATACTTTGCAAAACTGAACTCGGACAAGTCCAATCCCCAGTATAACTATGCCACCCAGTATACGGCGGCACCGGGATCTACATTTAAGATTGTCTCCTCCACCGCAGGCTTGATGGAAGGGGTCATCAGCCTGGGCAGCCAGACAGTCTGTACCGGTACTTATGGGGAGGGGCCGCTTGCCCCCCGGTGCTGGAGGAGATACGGCCACGGAGCGGAAACCCTGACCACGGCCATACGCGATTCCTGCAACTATTATTTTTATGATGTGGGTTACCTGCTTTCCATGCGGTCCGGGACATACAATGAGACGGAGGGGCTGGATACGCTGCGCAAATACGCTGACATGTTCGGACTTACGGACAAATCCGGCGTTGAGATCGCTGAGGCGGCGCCCAATGTTTCCACTGAGGATCCCATGCGTTCCGCTATCGGACAGGGAAGCAACAGCTATACAACGGCAGCCCTGGCCAGATATACTGCCACCATTGCCAACGGCGGAACCTGTTACAACCTGACCCTTGTGGACAAGATTACAGATTCGGAGGGGGGTGTGATCCAGGATTTTGAACCGGACGTACGTAACGTCATAGATCTGCCGGATGAATACTGGAAAGCTTTCCAGTTAGGAATGCGGCAGGTTGTGGAGAATAAAAGCTATTTCAATGACCTGGCTGTACATGCGGCAGGCAAGACAGGTACTGCGGAGGAGAGAAAGTCAAGGCCCAGCCACGCTCTGTTTATTTGTTATGCTCCTTACGAACAGCCGGAAATTGCAATTGCCACCAGGATTCCTTTCGGATACTCGTCTGACCAGGCAGCCGAGGCTACACGGGATATTATCATGTATTATTACGGCCTGGCGGAGGAGGATGAACTGATCACCGGTACGGCCGACACCCCGGACGGCGGAATATCCGATGAGATATAAGGGAAGGCGCCACCCCGGGCGGTGAAGGAGGTTCCTATGAGAAGTGCAGTAAAGATTAAAAGTTTTCCCAACGGAATTGCGCTGTATCTGGATGCAGAGCTTCCTTTTGAGAAAGTGCTGGAGGAAGTAGGGTACAAATTTTCCAATGCAAAGAATTTTTTCGGATCCGCCACTATGGCGCTGTCCATTGAAGGCCGCCGGGTAACGGATCTGGAAGAGATGCAGATCCTGGATTCCATCCGTGAAAACAGCGATTTGAACATAGCCTGCATTGTGGGACGGGACGAAACCGTGAACAAAAATTATCTTAAGGCCCTGGCCCAGGAGGAAGAGCAGCCTCCCCAAGAAGCCGGAGGTCAGTTTTTCAAGGGGGACCTTAAAAACAGGGAAGTTCTGGAAACGGAAAACAGCATCATTATCCTCGGGGACGTCCATCCCGGGAGCACCGTCATCAGTGCCAAAAATATTATCATACTGGGTGCGCTCCGCGGGAAAGCCTATGCCGGCGGGGACGGCAGCGGGGATGCGTTTGTTGCAGCGTTTGAAATGGAGCCGGAGAGAATCAGAATCGGCGATTTCAAATACATATCCGACACAAAACAGTCAAAATGGGGAATACGCCCGAAAGTACGGCCGAAAATCGCATATGTAAAAAACGACAGAATCATTTTTGAAGCGCTTACCAAAGATTTGCTGAGCACTTTCTGAAACTGTATAACGGTGCGGAAGTGCCCGGAGGACGACATCGTATTATGATTGGAGGAAAGGAAAATGGAAAAACAATTTTCCCCGGAGAAGAAAGGCTCCGAAGTCATTGTCGTCACTTCAGGTAAGGGCGGTGTGGGCAAGACCACCACAACCGCAAACGTGGGAACCGGTCTGGCAAAATTGGGTAAAAAGGTCTGTCTCATTGATACGGACATCGGCCTGCGCAACCTTGATGTGGTCATGGGGTTGGAAAACCGTATCGTCTACAATCTGGTGGATGTGGTGGAAGGCAGCTGCCGGGTCAAGCAGGCCCTGATACGGGACAAAAGGCACCCGGGGCTTTACCTGATGCCTTCTGCCCAAACAAGGGACAAGACGGCGGTTTCGCCGGGTCAGATGGTAAAGGTGATCGACCATCTGAAGGAACAGTTTGACTACATTATACTGGATTGTCCCGCGGGAATCGAACAGGGATTCCAGAATGCCATCGCAGGGGCTGACAGGGCCCTGGTAGTGACCACACCGGAGGTGTCGGCAATCCGGGATGCGGACCGGATTATCGGCCTGCTGGAAGCCAACGGGTTCAAACAGATGGATCTGATTATCAACAGGCTGCGCATGGATATGGTGCGGCGGGGGGATATGATGTCCGCAGGCGATGTGGTGGACATACTGGCTATTCCCCTGATAGGGGTCATTCCGGATGATGAGAGCGTGGTAGTGGCCACCAACCAGGGGGAGCCTCTTGTTGGAAGTTCGTCGCCTGCCGGACAGGCTTATGCCAATGTAGTACAGAGAGTGGAGGGAAAAGAGGTTCCTTATCTGAATTTTGACAAGGGCATTTCTTTCTGGACAAGGGTAACAGGAATTTTTCATAAGGCATAGGAGGAGTGCAAATGAGACATTTTTTTCGCAGAAAAAGCTCCTGCCAGATAGCAAAGGACAGACTGAAAATCCTGTTGATATCCGACAGGGTGAATTGCTCGCCGGAGATAATGGAGCTGATCAAAACGGATATCGCGAAAGTGTTATCCAAATACATGAAGATAGATTCCGAGAATATGGAAATCCAGATCAACACAAAAGGAAGCAAGTCCGGACGGGGAGGCAAAATGCCGTCACTTTATGCAAACATTCCCATAGTGGATGTATCCGCCCAGGATGTAGCAAAGTAGACCGGCAGGGACGCTGAAGAAAAATACGCAGGCCGTACAGGGGGAAGCCGGAACGGAAAAGACGCAGTTAAGGAGACCGGAGTAGGATCAGGAAATATGTTTAAGAGATACAGGATACGTGATTATGATTTTAAACTTGTGCTGATGGTGCTTGCACTTTCGCTGGTGGGGGTTATAGCAATCGGAAGTGCGGAGGAATCCCTTGTGACCAGGCAGTTGGCAGGGGTGGTGGCCGGTACCGTTCTGATGGTGGTGATTTCCCTTTTTGACTATACCATGGTATTGAAGCTGAACTGGCTCATGTATGCGGCAAATCTGGTGCTTCTTGCGGCGGTTATGCTGTTCGGGGAAGAAAAAAAGGGGGCGACCAGGTGGTTGGAAATAGGGGGACTGGAGTTTCAACCTTCAGAAACTGCAAAAATTTTGTTGATTTTATTCTTTGCACAGTTTATTATGAAACATAGGAAGAAATTAAATACTGTAGGAATCATTGCCAGCTGTGTGGTCATGTATGCAATCCCGTGGCTGCTAGTCTGGAATCAGCCGGATCTGTCCACCAGTATGGTGCTGCTGGTCATGTTTTGTATTATCATGTTTGCCGGGGGAATCAGCCTGAAACTGGTATTTGCCGTACTGGCGGTGGCCATTCCGGCAGTGGCGGTGGTGATTTCCCTGGCCCTGCAGCCGGACAATGATTTTATTACCGACAACCAGAGGAACCGTATTCTGGCATTTGTGAATCCGGAGGAGTATTCTACTACCTTTGCCTACCAGCAGCTTAATTCGGTGACTGCCATTGCGTCAGGGCAGCTGGAGGGAAAGGGGTATAAGAACAATAAGATTACTTCGGTAAAAAACGGCAACTTCCTCTCGGAGGCGCAGACGGATTTTATTTTTTCCGTAATCGGCGAGGAGTTTGGATTTAAGGGAAGCGTTGTGGTGATCGTTCTGCTGTTTTCTATTTCCCTTGAATGCATTTCTGTAGCCAGGAAGTCGAAAGATGTGGCCGGCACAATTATTGGTGCCAGTATGGGGGGACTGGTAGCTGTCCAGGGGTTTTTCAATATCGGCGTTGCTACGTTTATTCTGCCGACTACAGGGCTTACGCTACCTTTCGTCAGCTATGGGCTGACATCGTTGCTTAGTTTGTATATGGGTATGGGGTTTGTGCTGAACGTAAGGCTTCAGGCAAAAAGAGCAAAGCAGTAGAAAATGAGGAGGTATTTTTATGAACATTGCGTTGATTGCACATGATGCAAAGAAGAAGCTGATGCAGAATTTCTGCATTGCCTACAGGGGGATTTTGAGCAAAAACGATCTATATGCCACGGGAACCACAGGGCGCCTGATCGAGGAGGTTACCAACCTGAATATTCACAAATGTCTGGCAGGGCACTTGGGGGGAGAGCAGCAGATCGGCGCCCAGATTGAAAATAACGAGATCGATCTTGTGATTTTCCTGCGCGATCCGCTGAATCCGCAGAAGCATGAGCCGGATGTAAACAACGTGATCCGCCTCTGCGATACCCATAATATACCGCTGGCAACGAATCTGGCAAGTGCGGAACTGTTGATCAAGGCATTGGACAGAGGGGATTTGGAATGGCGTGAAATGTACAAGTAAGAAGAGAACAAACATACTGGTGTGCGCGCTATTGACCGCGTGCACCCTTTCGGGGTGCGGCAGTCTGGCCTATGACATGCCCTACCATGTGGATTATGATGTCAGCAGCTTTAATGTGGTGTCCAGACAGGACATCAGGACCGCGGCGCCCTTTGCAGCCGATCTGTGTGTGGCGGCACAGGACGTGGCCCATGAGGGCGGACCGGATCTGTCCCAGGTGGAAGCGGCGGCTTTGTTTGGTCTGGACGGAAAGGAAGTCCTCTATGGAAAAAACATCCATGAACGGCTGCATCCCGCAAGTCTCACCAAGGTGATGACAGCTCTGGTGGCCCTGGAGAACGGCCAGCTGAACCAGACGCTGACGGCTACCGACGCAGTAAACATTACGGAATCAGGTGCAGTTTTGTGCGGATTAAAGAAGGGGGATACAATGACCCTGGATCAGGCCCTCCGCATTTTATTGGTGTACTCTGCCAATGACGCCGCCGCCCTGATTGCGGACAACATCGGCGGAAGCGTGGACCGTTTTGTGGAAATGATGAATGAGAAAGCCCATGCCCTGGGAGCCACCAATACGAATTTTAAAAATCCCCACGGGCTGACGGATTCGGATCATTATACAACGGCATATGACCTGTATCTTATCTTCAATGAAGCTGTCAAATATGAAACCTTTAATGAGATCATTCACATGTCCGCTTACCAGACCGTGTTTTATGACAAGGACGGAAAAGAAAAAGCTTTTGACAAGCCCACCACCAATCTCTTCCTGAGGGGGGATTACCAGGCCCCTGCCAATGTCACTGTAATCGGGGGCAAAACGGGAACCACTAGCGCGGCAGGCAACTGTCTGATGCTTCTGGCAAGGGATGAAAACGGTTCCCCCTACATTTCAGTAATTCTGCGCGCGGAGGGACCGGACGTGGTTTATGGGTGTATGATAGATTTACTTGATGAGATTCATAAATAGAGGTTGTTTTTTAGATGCATTTACCTTATAATGAAGGTATGGAAAAGAATGTTCCAGGGTAATACAATATTAATACAATAGGAGGGTTCCCAATGGTTCAGTTAATCGTAGGCAATAAAGGTAAAGGTAAGACAACACAGCTGTTGGAGAAAGTAAATGGCGAGATAAAGAGCATTCCCGGCAACATAGTTTATCTCGACAAGAACACCAAACACATGTACGAACTGAATAACAAAGTGCGTCTGATTGACGTTTCCCAGTACATGATTGAGAACAGCAGCGAGTTTATGGGGTTTGTGAGCGGTATTATTTCACAGGATCATGATCTGCAGCAGATGTATTTTGACAACTTCCTGAGAATATCATGCCTGGAAGGCCAGGATATCACGCCGTGCGTTGAAAAATTGGAAAAACTCAGCAGGAAATCCGAGGTAGACTTTATTTTAAGCGTTTCAATGGATCTTTCGGAACTTCCCGAAACCTTGAAGGATAAAGTTATTGTAGCTCTGTAAATTATAGAAAACGGAATGCATGCAGCGATAAAACATAGAAAAGGATTACAACACATGAAAGCCTCGGAACAATTTGACCGGGGCTTTTGTATGGAGGCAAAATATTGGCAAAGAAAAAGGGAAAAATCAGAAAGATAAGAAGATATCGAAAACCCTTGAATTTGAATATCGGAATGATGATTTTTGTTGTCATTTTCATCTATGTTGTTGTCTGCGTGATTATGTATTTTCAGACAAGCCATATTGTCAGGTATGAAGTAAAGGAGGGCTCCCTTGCCGCAGACACCATATACAGGGGGATTGTTCTGCGGGATGAGACAGTGGTATATGCGGACACGGCCGGCTATGTAAACTATTATGCATGGGACGGAGCGAGAGTTGCACAGAATGACCTGGTGTACATAGTGGATGAGACAGGGCGCCTCAGCGAAGAACTGGAGAGCATGCAGTTGGGAGAGAATTCCCTTTCCGACCAGGAACTTGATGAATTTAAGAATGAAATAGTAAATTTTGTCCATGGTTTTGATGCAGGGCATTACAGCGGAGCCTATGACTTTAAATATTCCCTGAAAAATACCGTATCCAAGCTTGCCAATGCCAATATACTGAAAAACATTGAGGATCTTAACGCTGCGTCGGGAAACAGCGTCATCAACCGGTTCAACGCGCCGGCGACGGGAATTGTGGCATACTGGCTTGACGGCTATGAAGATCTGACAGCCGTAAATGTGACGGAAGACGTCTTTGACAATCCGGAGTACGAAAAGAAATGGCTCTCGGACAACGCCCTCATAGAAGCGGGAGACGCCGTATACAAGCTGTCCACAAATGAAAACTGGACACTGGTGGTTCCGGTGGATCCGGTAAGGGGAGCCGAACTTCAAGAGGAAGGCTATGTAAAGGTGCGGTTTCTCAAAAACCAGTATGAATCCTGGGCCGCCGTAAAGCTACTCACAAATGGGGACGGCAATACTTACCTTCAGCTTTCTTTTACCAATTCCATGCTCACCTTTATCGCAGACCGCTTCCTGGATGTGGAATTGATCGTGGAAGATGAGACAGGGCTGAAGATTCCCGTTTCCGCCATAGTCCAGAAGGAATTTTTTCTGATACCGGAACAGTTTGTTATTCCCGGCGGAAACAACGGGGGAGACAGCATCAGAAAGCAGAGCTTTCAGGAGGACGGTACGCTCTCCAGCGAGACCCTGGAAGTTGAGGTATATTATTTTGACAGCGAGACCAAAGAATATTATCTGGACAGCTCCATTCTAAGCTCCGGGGACAATCTGTACGATTCCCAGGGAGAAGAGACCTATACGGTGAGCAAGCGGGCCACGCTGACAGGCGTATACAATATGAACAAAGGATATGCAGACTTTAAGCAGATCACCGTGCTGTATGAAAACGATGAGTATGCCATCGTAAAACCTAATACCCGGTACGGCCTGAGCGTATATGACTATATTGCCCTGAACGCGGAATCGGTGCGGGACGACCAGTTCATCAATCAGAAATAGAAAACACAGGAAAGGAGCAGGAATATGATACGGGAGAATCTAAACACAGTACAAGAAGCGATAAAAAAATCCTGTGGGGCCGCCGGAAGACAGCCCGGTGACGTAACGCTTGTGGCGGTAAGCAAGACAAAACCCCTTTCAGATCTCCGGGAAGCCTATGAGGCGGGGGTAAGGGACTTTGGAGAAAACAAGGTACAGGAACTGACGGACAAGATTCCGGAGCTTCCGTCCGATATCCGCTGGCATATGATCGGTCACCTGCAGAGAAACAAGGTGAAGTATATTGTGGGAAAGGTGTCCATGATACACAGCGTGGATTCCCTGCGGCTTGCGGAGGAGATCAGCCGGGAGGCAGTGAGAAAGGACACGGCTGTGGATATTCTGATAGAAGTGAATGTAGCTGCCGAGGAGAGCAAATACGGCATAACACCGGCAGAGGCCCCTGACCTGGTGGAAAAAATTGCCGCATTACCCGGCATAAAGGTATGCGGACTCATGACTATTGCGCCTTATACGGAGAATCCGGAAGAAAATCGTCCTTTTTTTCGTAAATTAAAGCAATTGTCTGTTGACATACAGGAGAAAAACATTGATAATGTTAATATGTCTGTTCTATCCATGGGGATGACAGGAGATTACAGTGTGGCAATAGAAGAGGGGGCTACCTGTGTAAGGGTAGGCACGGGAATTTTCGGTGAAAGACAGCTGCATTGAGGAATATGCAGAGAATGAAAGGTGTGGTAGTGAAATGGGAGCATTGGACAAATTTCTGAACTATATGAAGCTGAACGGCGAAGAGGAAGAAGAGTACTATGACGACGAGTATTATGACGATGACGAAATGGAACCGGAACCTGCGCCCAGAAGGTCCTCTTCCAAGGTAAGGCACATGGAGGACTATACAGAGGAGCATGTGGAGACTCCTTCCAGGAGGCAGAGCGTCACCAGCAATATTACTTCCATCCGCCAGCCATCCTCCAGAAAAGTTACAAATGGCAACAATATGGAAGTATGCGTGGTGAAGCCTACTTCTGTGGATGATGGACGGGATATCACTCAGATGCTTCTGTCAAACCGTACAGTAGTGCTGAACCTGGAAGGTCTTGACATGGATCTGGCCCAGAGAATCACGGATTTTGTCTGCGGTTCCTGCTGCGCCATATCAGGGAGGCTTCAGAAGATTTCCAATTATATCCTTATCATTACGCCTTCCTCTGTGGAGATATCGGGAGACTATCAGGATTTGTTCAATGACGCCTACGACGGGGAATAACGGACCGCAGGCATGGAAAAAGAGTTTGAGAAGGGTACAAGGGAGATATGTCTGAGAAAATAAATGTATTATATAATAGGAAGCCCTGTTATGATATCCTATTTACAGGGTCATTTGACGAACTGTGGACAGAACTGGCTGCCCTGGGATGCGGGGACAGGCGGTTATGCGTGGTTACGGATTCCAGGGTGGATCAGCTGTATGGGGCGGAAGTTCTGAACATCCTGGACGGAAAATGCCGGAAAGCGGTGAAATATGTCTTTCCGGAGGGAGAAGCCGGCAAAAACCTTGATACGGTAAAGGAAATATACAGATTTCTCATTGAGGAAGGGTTTGAGCGCAGAGACATGCTTCTGGCACTGGGAGGCGGCGTGGTGGGGGACATCACTGGATATGCTGCCGCCACTTATCTGAGGGGAATCGACTTTGTACAGATTCCTTCCACTCTGCTGGCACAGGCAGACAGCAGTATAGGGGGGAAGACAGGCGTTGATTTTGACGGCTATAAAAACATGGTAGGTGCCTTTAAAATGCCCCGTCTGGTTTATATGAATCTGGCGCTGCTTCAGACCCTGGAGGAACGGCAGTATTTTTCCGGTTTTGCGGAAGTCATGAAGCATGGCCTGATCAGGGACGCTGCTTTCTACGAGTGGCTGATTGAAAATATGTATGAAATCTGTGAACGTGACCTGCAGGTGCTTCAGGAAATGCTGATCCGCAGCTGCACTGTAAAGAAACTGGTGGTGGAAAAGGACCCTGAGGAACAGGGGGATCGCGCCCTCCTGAATTTGGGGCATACCATAGGCCATGCCATTGAAAAGGCAAAAAATTTTACGCTGTACCATGGGGAATGTGTTGCCCTGGGCATCGTTGCCGCCGCATATATTTCCTGGAAAAGGGAACTGCTTTCCATGGAGGAGTACTACGAAGTACGTGATATGTTTGTTCCTTTTTACCTGCCCATATCCATTGATGACATTGATCCGCAAGAAATCCTGCGCCTGACAAAATCCGATAAAAAGATGGAGGCAGGCAAAATCAAATTTGTGCTGCTGAAAAAGATCGGGAAGGCGGTTATTGACCATTCCGTTACAGACGAAGAGATTCTGGCGGCGGTCAACGAGATTTATTTCAGTGAAGAGGATGCCCATGCGTGAAAATAAAAAGCATAAGCTGCTGATCATAGACGGACTGGTGGCGGCGGTTTTGCTGTGTCTGGACCAGTTTACGAAATATCTTGCCATCTCTCGGCTGAAAGGGAATCCGGCCCTGGTGCTGATAGAAGGAATTCTGGAACTACAATATGTGGAAAATACAGGAATCGCTTTCAGTCTCTTCCGGAACAGGAAAATTTTTATCTTGATCATGGGGTTTGGAGTACTGGCTGTCATCCTGTTCTTCCTGCTGAAGGTACCCCAGGGGAAAAAGTTCCGTATTGTGCACTTCCTGCTGTCGGCTTTGATTGCCGGAGCGCTGGGAAATATAATAGACAGGATCCGTTTTGACTTTGTGGTGGATTTTATCTCATTTGTCCTGATCCATTATCCTGTTTTCAATGTGGCGGACTGCTATATCGTTATATCTGCCATTCTTTTATTCTTCCTGTTTATGTTTGTGTATAAGGAGGAGGAGCTGGAATTTTTAAGCTTTCGGAAAAACACAAAGCCTGGCAGGCCTGATTCAGGGGAGAAGGAAAGTGGATAAACTCCGTTTCGAGATAACTGAAGAACTGGAGGATGAGAGGATCGATAAGTGTCTTTCCGCACTTATCGATTCTTTGTCGCGCTCATTTATCCAGAAAATGATCAGGGATGGGGCTGTCAGTGTTAACGGGCAGTCTGTGAAAGGCAGTTACAGGGTCAAAGCGGAAGACTGGGTGGAATTCTGCCTTCCCACGGCTGTGGAGCCTGATATTGTGCCTGAAGATATTCCACTGGATATTTTGTATGAAGACGAAGACGTTATTGTAATCAACAAACCCAAGGGCATGGTGGTGCATCCTGCGGCAGGGCATTACAGTAAAACCCTGGTCAACGCCCTGCTGTATCACTGCGGAGAGAGCCTTTCCGGAATCAACGGGGTCCTGCGTCCCGGCATTGTCCACCGTATCGACATGGACACCACAGGTTCCGTTATCGCCTGCAAAAACGACATGGCCCATAACTGCATCGCAGAGCAGCTGAGGGAACATTCCATCGTCAGACGGTATCAGGCCATCTGCCACGGCGTGCTGAAAGAAGAGCAGGGTACCATTGACAGGCCTGTGGGAAGGCATCCTGCGGAGCGCAAAAAGATGGCTGTCAATGAAAAGAATGGAAAGCCCGCAGTTACCCATTATCGTGTGTTGGAACGTTTTGAGAAATATACCTATATAGAATGTGTGCTGGAGACAGGCCGGACCCACCAGATCCGGGTACATCTGTCCAGTATCGGACATCCGCTTCTGGGGGACGAGCTCTACGGGAGTCGCAATTTCCCGTTCCGTCTGCAGGGCCAGACCCTCCACGCGAAAATTCTGGGGTTCCGGCATCCTTCCACCAACGCGTATGTGGAAGTGGACGCCCCCCTGCCGGAGTACTTTGCCCATCTGCTGCAAATAATGGGTTCCGGCATCCGCTCCGTTTCCCAAATTTGATTTTCTGTTGTGTAAATCTTTTCTTTGATGTATAATGGAAGCAGGTAAAAGTTTCATATGGAAAGCTTTTATACTCTGCATAGAAAAGAGGTAGCAGTATGAATACAGTGGTTACGATTGGAAGACAGTATGGATCAGCAGGCCGTGAGATCGGTAAAATGGTAGCTGAATATTTCGATATTCCTTTTTTTGACAAGGAACTTCTCACAAGGGCGGCGAAGGAGAGCGGCTTCTGCGAGGAAATGATCCAGAATCACGATGAAAGGCCCACCAATTCGTTTCTGTACAACCTGGTCATGGACACCTATTCCTTTGGCTATAACAATTCCTCCTTCGTGGATATGCCCATCAGCCACAAGGTGT
Organism: uncultured Acetatifactor sp.; assembly: GCA_910578995.1. Classification (GTDB taxonomy): domain Bacteria; phylum Bacillota; class Clostridia; order Lachnospirales; family Lachnospiraceae; genus Acetatifactor. Next base: position 22,804 of record CAJTSY010000008.1, on the reverse strand, counting down.
TTCTGGCGCAGTTCGACACCATTAAGAAGATCGCGGATGAAGGTCCCTGTGTTATCGTCGGCCGCTGTGCGGACTATGCCCTGGCGGACAGGAACAATGTGGTGGACATTTTCATCTACGGCAACGAGGAATGCAAGGTCAGGCGCATCATGGAAAAATATGAGCTGACCGAAAACAAGACCAGGGATATGATTATCAAAAAGGATAAGCAGCGTCAGAGTTACTATAATTACTATTCCTCAAAAAAGTGGGGACGTGCGGACAGTTACGACCTGTGCATCAACAGCAGCGTACTGGGCGTGAACGGCACGGTAAAACTGATTATCCAGTATATTGAGGATTTTGAAAAAAGAAATGACTAAAAGGTATTGACAGCGGACAGTATCTCGTGCTAATATATTCCAGTGTGTATTGGACAGGAATGGGATGTGTTTTAATCTGCCATCTGCATGCATGTTAATACATTTGTATATGCCGCATGGCCCGGTATAAGAGTGTCAGAGGATGCCACCAAGGTCAGCGAGTAAGATGAACGGGAGTTCATAAAGGAGGTGCCTAAGTATGTACGCAATTATTGCAACAGGCGGAAAGCAGTACAAAGTATCTGAAGGTGATGTCATCTATGTTGAGAAACTGGATGCAGAGACAGGCAGTGTTGTTACTTTTGACCATGTTATCGCCGTAAGCGATGAGAGCCTGAAGGTTGGCGAGGACGTTGCCAATGCCACCGTATCCGCCAGCGTCGTGGAGCAGACCCGGGGTAAGAAGATTATTGTATACAAGTACAAGAGAAAAACCGGATACCACAAGAAGAATGGTCACAGACAGGCTTACACAAAGGTAAAGATCGACAAGATCAATGCCTGAGCATCATGACGACAATTACCGTCCGTAAGGACAAAAAAGGTGCCTACAGGGGATTTACCTGTATGGGACATGCAGAATACGCGAAACGCGGAAAACCGGATATCCTTTGTGCCGCCATATCGGCTCTGACCATCGGCACTGTCTGTTCCCTTGAGGAACTGGCCGGGGAAAGGCTGAAGATTACGGAAAACGAAGAAACAGGCTTTCTTAAATGTGATTTCGAGAGCGTTCTGCAGGAAAAATCGGCTTTCCTGATGGATTCCATGGTATTTTCCCTGGAAAATATCAGCAGGGAGTACGGCAGGAAGTATTTGCAAGTTAAATTCGAGGAGGTGTAGACCATGTTTCATATGAACCTTCAATTTTTCGCGCACAAAAAGGGAGTCGGTTCCACAAAGAACGGCAGGGATTCCGAATCCAAGAGATTAGGTGCGAAGAGAGCTGACGGACAGTTCGTAAAGGCTGGAAATATTCTTTACAGACAGCGCGGAACCAAGATTCATCCCGGCGTTAATGTTGGGCGAGGCGGAGACGATACCCTGTTTGCTTTGGTTGACGGTGTTCTTCGTTTTGAGAGAATGGGAAGAGACAAGAAGAAGGCTTCTGTTTATCCTGTAGAGAAATAGTTCGAAACTTTCCGGACTCCAAACGTTCTTGTTTGGAGTCCTCGTTTTATATGCACGGGCATGCAGGACAGAAAGGCGGCATTATGTTTGCAGACAGGGCAAAAATATATGTGAGAAGCGGTAAAGGCGGGGACGGACATGTCTCCTTCCGCCATGAGAAATTTGTGCCTGCGGGCGGCCCGGACGGAGGGGACGGCGGCAGGGGCGGAGATGTGATCTTCATGGTGGACGAGGGGCTGAACACCCTCATAGATTTCCGCAATTCCCGGAAATACAAGGCAGGTGACGGGGAACCGGGCGGTAAGAAGAACTGCCGGGGCAAAGACGGAAAAAACATTGTCCTGAAAGTTCCCCCGGGAACTGTTATCAGGGAAGCGGAGACCGGACAGATCATTGTTGACATGTCCGGTGACAACAGGGAAATCGTTCTGCTGAAAGGCGGCCGGGGAGGAAGTGGAAACCAGCATTATGCCACCAGTACCATGCAGGCTCCCATGTATGCCCAGCCCGGCCAGCCGGCAAAGGAGCTGAGTCTGCTGCTTGAACTGAAGGTGATTGCGGACGTGGGGCTCGTGGGTCTGCCCAATGTGGGAAAATCTACTTTTCTGGCCCGTGTAACAAATGCAAAGCCCAAGATAGCCAACTATCATTTTACCACCCTGAATCCCAATCTGGGTGTGGTGGATCTGGATGGGACAAAAGGTTTTGTCATAGCGGATATTCCGGGACTGATTGAAGGAGCCTCTCAGGGCGTGGGACTGGGATATGAATTTTTGCGCCACATCGAACGCACCAAAGTAATTATTCATATTGTGGATGCTGCCGGTACGGAGGGCAGGGATCCGGTGGAGGACATCTACGCCATCAACAGGGAACTGAATGCCTACAATCCAGAAATTGCCCGCCGTCCTCAGGTGATTGCCGCCAATAAGATTGATGTGATCTTTGAGAGGGAAGAGAGTACCCTGAATGCCATAAAGGAAGAGTTCGAACCTAAGGGCATTCCGGTATATCCGATTTCTGCCGTCAGCGGCGAAGGAGTAAAGGAACTGCTGTATCAGGTAAACCGTATGTTGGAGGAAACAGGCAATGAAGTCACGGTGTTTGAGCCGGAATTCAATGCGGAGAAAGCCGTTTCACAGGGGGCAGAGTCCTATACGGTGGAATATGATGCCAAAAACGACGAGTATGTAGTAGAAGGCCCCAAGGTGGAGAAAATGTTGGGCTACACAAACCTTGACAGTGAAAAAGGCTTTAACTTTTTCCAGGGGTTCCTGAAATCCACCGGTATTCTGCAGCAGCTTGAGGCCCTTGGAATTGAAGACGGGGACACAGTCCGCATATACGGACATTCTTTTGATTACTATAAATAAAGAAAAAGTCACTTTTAAGAAGGAAGAATGTATGACAAGTAAGCAGAGAGCGTATCTGAAGGGACTTGCAAATAACCTGGATCCTATATTCCAGGTAGGAAAAAACAGCCTTACGCCGGAACTGACGGAGGCCATAGGTGAGGCCTTCCATAAAAACGAACTGATCAAAATAGCAGTGTTGAAAAACTGTGATGATGACCCTGCCCTGATAGGTGAGATGGTGGCCGGAAGGACACATTCCCAGGTAGTTCAGGTGATCGGCAAGAAGATTGTCCTGTACAAACCGGACCGGGATAAACCCAGGATCATTCTTCCCCAGTAACGCCCATGGGCGTCGGTGCACTGCATTCCAGCAGGTTTGGCGCACTGTGAAGATAAGGCAATGGAGGGAACTGCCTGGGGAAGCCAAATCCTCCCGGGGCGGGAAGTGTGGTGTGATGAGACAAATTGGTATTATGGGCGGAACCTTTAACCCTGTCCATACAGGTCATTTAATGCTGGCGGAATGGATCCGGGATGCCCTGAGACTGGATGAGGTATGGTTCATTCCCACGGGCTCATCCTATATGAAGGACTCCCGGGAGATCCTGTCCGGCAGGGAACGGCTTGTCATGACGGAACTTGCGGTGGAGGACAACCCTTTTTTCAAATGCATGGGTATTGAGGTGGAGCGGGAAGGAGCCTCCTACACATATGAGACTCTTGAAGCCCTGGGGGTTGCCTTTCCAGAGGATTCCTTTTACTTCATTGCAGGGGCAGACTGCCTGTTTAACATTGAAAACTGGAAATACCCGAACAGAATTTTTGAGAGATGTATCCTGGCGGCTGCTGTAAGGGGTGGCGTGTCTATGGATGAGATGGAAGACAAAAAGAAGGAACTGGAAAGAAAATTCAGCAGTTCCCATGACAGGATCCGGCTGATTCCTTTCCTGAATCTGCCGGTTTCATCCACCCTGATCCGCCGGCGGATCCGCGAAAACCAGAGTATCAGATACCTGGTGCCTGACAAAGTAATATCATATATAGAGGAAAAGGGTTTTTACCGTGAAAAAGACGAATCATTTGAGAAAGCTTAGAAAAGCAGTTGGAAAGGTACAGGATGCCAGGCGCTTTGAGCATACGCTCGGGGTGGAGTACACTTCAGCGGCTCTCGCAATGCGCTACGGTGGCGATCTGGAGAATGCCAGAGTGGCCGGACTGCTTCATGACTGTGCAAAGTGCCTTTCAGATGAGAAAATGCTTTCTATCTGCAAGAAAAACCATATTCCTGTCACGGAGGTGGAGAGGAAAAACCCTTTTTTACTCCATGCAAAAGTGGGAGCCTGCCTGGCCCGGGAAAAGTACGGCGTAAAGGAGCCGGATATCCTAAATGCCATCCGCAGCCACACTACGGGCAGGAGGGATATGAGCCTTCTGGAGAAAATCGTTTTTGTAGCCGATTATATAGAACCGGGAAGAAGACATGCCCCCCGGTTAGGTGAGATCAGGAAACTTGCCTTTGTTGACATTGACCAGGCCCTGAGGGAGATTTTAAGGGATACCCTGGCCTACCTGAAGACGTCCGAGGGCGATATCGACCCTATGACAGAGGAAACCTGGCGTTACTATTCCCGCCAGGGAGGAAATTTAAAGTAATATAAAGAAGTGGAAAATAAGGAGAATCTATGGAAAACAAAAGTGCGAGGGAAATGGCAAGGCTTGCAATCAGCGCCCTGCAGGACAAGAAGGCGCAGGATATCCATATTATTGACATCAGCGAAGTGTCTGTGATTGCCGACTATTTTATCATAGCAGGCGGCGCCAACAAGAACCAGATCCAGGCGCTGTGCGACAATGTACAGGAAACCCTGGGCCGCGCGGGCTACCCCGAGAAGCAGACAGAAGGGTACAACACAGCCAACTGGATCCTGATGGATTTCGGCGATGTGATTATCCATATTTTTGACAGGGAGAACCGGCTGCTGTATGATCTGGAACGCATCTGGAGGGACGGCAGGCAGATGGATGTGAGCGAATTTGAGGAATAAACTGAGCAGCGAAAAAAGGAAGCCAGAGGCTTCCTTTTTCATTTCCAGAGCTGCCTACGCGTCGCTTCTGCTGCCAAGATGCATATAGAAGCTGACCAGGTAGAGCCCGCACACGCCTACAAGCGCATAAATGATTCTGGAAAGCCAGGACATATCTCCAAAAATAAAGGCTACCAGGTCAAAGCGGAAGATCCCGATCAGGGCCCAGTTAATTGCACCGATAATGGCAATGGTAAGGGCAGTTCCGTCTAAAAATTTATTTCCCATGTTCATACCCTCCCGTCCGCTTCGGCGGCCAATGCCGGCTTTGGCGGACATTGAAACCTTGTATATTTTACCATTTCTTCTGCACGGCAGTTTAACTTTCCGGCCATATTAATATCTGCGGAATCCGTAAATTTATACATCATTTTTATACGGAAAAAAATATGTAGTTCAACGGTAAAAACGAAAAATGCCAAATACCCGTCCCAGAATCTGGCAGTCGTCAACAATAATGGGATCCATGGAGTCATTTTCAGGCTGCAGGCGGATATGGCCGTCCTCCCGGTAAAATGTTTTTACCGTGGCAGAGTCGTCGATAAGGGCCACAACGATCTCGCCGTTCCTGGCCGTGTTACAGGAGTTGACAAAGACCCTGTCCCCGTTGAAAATGCCCGCATTGATCATGGAATCCCCACGTACGTTCAGGATAAAGGATTCGCCCCTGGGAACCACATCTGCTGGTACGGCAAAATAATCCACGATATTTTCCTCTGCCAGGATGGGCTGCCCTGCCGCCACATTTCCGATGATGGGCAGGCTGACCATTTCTTTGCGGACAAGCTGGAAACTGTCGTCGCACACCTCAATGGCCCGGGGTTTTGTAGGATCCCTCCGTATATAGCCGTTTTTTTCCAGAGTTTCCAGATGAGAGTGGACGGAAGATGTGGATTTCAGCCCCACTGTCTCACAGATCTCCCTCACAGTGGGGGGATATCCCTTTCCCAGTATTTCGTCCTTGATGTAATTCAGTATTTCCTGCTGCTTGGGTGTTATCTTTCCAAATGACATATATTTCCTCCTGAATCAGAATTAAACCGACCGTTTCGTTCTTTGAATAAGGCCATTATACCATATGAACAACCAAAAAGCAAACATGTATTCCAAAAATATGTTCGGTCTGACCGTTCCCCCCGGAGAGCCTAATCCTTTTCGTCCGGCATCTTTTCCCGGAGCCGGACATACTGTGCGGCCCTGCGTCTCCTGTCGTCTGCCTGTGCGGCATAGTGAGCCCTTGTAGTGTTCACGTCCTTATGTCCCAGGACGTCCGCCACCAGATAGATATCGCCTGTCTCCTGGTACAGGGAGGTACCATATGTGCTTCTGAGCTTATGGGGGGTGATCTTCTTTAAGGTAGTCACCCTGGAAGCATACTTTTTCACCAGGTTTTCCACTGCGCGCACGGTTATTCTTCGGTTCTGCAGCGACAGAAACAGGGCGTCTTCATGTCCCTCCACGGGAATGATGTGCTCCCTTTCCTCCAGGTAGTCCAACAGGGCAGTCTCCACCTCATCCCCAAAGTAGACCACTGCCTCATAGCCGCCTTTACGGCGTATTTTGATTCCGCCCACATCGAAATTGACATCCTTCAGATCCAGGCCCACGCATTCCGATACCCGGATCCCGGTGCCAAGAAGCAGTGTCAGCAGGGCCACGTCCCGGAGCCTGGTTTTTTTGTGGTATTCCAGTTCCTTCCTGGTCAGGTTGGTCCCGTTTTCCACCTGGTTCAGGAGAATGGCCACTTCGTTGGGCTCCAGACGAATGATTTCCTTCTCATGGAGTTTGGGCATGGAAACCAGGGAGGCAGGATTTGTCCGAATCATTTCCGAACGGTAAAAATAATTGTAAAAACTCCGGAGAGCCGCCAACTTTCTTGATTTTCCGCGCTCTTCGTTGGTTATGTCCCTGCCGTCCTTCTGGTACAGGGACATGTATGCCAGATAGTCCTCAATATCCAGCCTGGTCAGCTGGTCCAGAATGGAAAGCGGAAAATCCCGGATATCCATTTTGGAGTAGATGGAATTCTGGTCATGGACATATTCAAAAAACAGCCTAATGTCATAGGCATAGGCCAGCCTTGTCCGGGGAGAAGTATATTCCTCAATTCCGCGGAAGAATGTCTTGCAGAAAGGGGGAAGGGTTTCCAGGACTGCCCTTATTTTCAGAATATTCTGTACATTTTGCTCGTCGTGATAATTATTGTGCTTTACAACCGCCATCTATTTTGCCCAACCTTTCATATTGCCATCCTGAACTGCAGTAAACATTCTGTCCTTTACCCCTGGATTTTCCAGATTCAGCTGCCGGAGCAGGTTTTTGACGTATTCACGTTTCGTATGCCCATCCGCAGGACAGGGACTTTTTACCACAGGAACCTGGTACCTGTTGACAAATCCGATCACATCAGCCTCCTTCATGTACATAAGGGGCCTGATCACTGTGAGATCCATTCTGTCCAGATAGGTGACCGGCGCAAAGGTATGGAAACGTCCTTCATAAATCAGGGACATCAACATGGTTTCCACCACATCATCCCTGTGGTGGGCATAGGCCACTTTGTTGCACCCCTTTACCTTTATCGCCTGGTTCAGCGCCCCTTTTCTCATTTTCGCACAGAGGGAACAGGGATTTTCTTCTTTACGCTCCTGGAAAATGATTTGAGCAATATCCGTCTTCACAATGGTGTATTCCACTTCCAATTCCCGGCACAGTTCACTGATTCTGTCAAGCCGGAGGTTTTGGAAACCCAGATCAACGGTAACGGCACTGAGTTCAAACTTCTTTGGATAAAAACGCTTCAGGCCGTGAAGGGCATGGAGAAGCGTGAGACTGTCCTTCCCGCCGGAAATGCCCACGGCAATTCTGTCCCCGGCTTCTATCATACCGTAATCGTCCACGGCTTTGCGGACATAACTGAGTACCTGTTGGAGTTTCATGGTGTTCTCCTTTCCGGGCCTGAGCTCCTGCCTTCTATTTTAGTCTTTTTGAAGAATAAAGACAAGAGCGAATTATATTTTCTTTCCAGATGGACATACTGTTACTGTTCACGGCTCGTCGTTCGCGGCTGCAGAGGCGCCGGGCGAAACGGTAACGGCATACTGTTACTATAATGACTGCCGATAATATGGCAGGCAAGTTCAAGCCTGTCATCTACAGAAAAAAGAAGAGGAGATTAGGAAATGGAATTTGCAAAAAGTGTTACAAAGGACAACCTGATGAGGGCCTTTGCAGGGGAGAGCCAGGCCAGGAACCGTTATACATTTGCGGCAGCACAGGCCAGGGAAAGCGGGCTGCAGGTCATCAGTGCGATTTTTGCATTTACGGCATCGCAGGAAAAGGAGCATGCGGAGATATTTTACGGTCATTTGAAGGAAATGGCAGGCAGCAATATCTTCATAGACGGCGGATATCCTGTGAACCTTTCCGACAACGTAGCGGATCTGCTGACCGCCGCACAGCACAATGAATACGAGGAGCACGACAGCGTTTACAAGACATTCGGCGAGACGGCAAAACAGGAGGGCTTTGATCAGATTGCATCCTCCTTCCTTCAGATCGCTTCCATTGAGAAGGTGCACGGGGACCGGTTTGGAAGATATGCGGAACTGATCCGGGAAGGGAAGCTGTTTGTTTCGGAGGTGGAAGAGGAGTGGATGTGCCTGAACTGCGGGTTTGTGTTCAAGGGAAAGGCCGCCCCTGTAGTCTGTCCTGTGTGCAGGCATGACAGGGGTTACTTTATCCGCTTTGAACTGGCCCCCTATGAAGGATACCGCAGAAAATAATCGCTTTCAGCCGACATTCTTTTACAAATTATAATAAATTTCAAAAGATTTCAAAAGTTTACTTGTTAAGTGGGTATTTTAAGAGTATTATGGATATAGGATATTTTTAGAGGGGATGCACATCAGGGAAGGAATAGTTTCATGAAAATCAAAATCAATAATCAATATGTACGCTGGGGATTGACTTTATTTCTGGTTGTAGCTGCTTCCATCACTTTTTATTATCTTATATTCCATAGTTCGAACATCACCGAGGGCATCGGTATGGTTATTGACATTCTGATGCCGGTGGTATTCGGCCTGGTTACCGCGTACCTGCTGACGCCGGTTCTGAACTTCATGGAAGGGCGGCTCCTGGTTCCCCTTTTCGGCAGATGCGGAGTAAAGGACACGAAAGGGCGCAGAAAGTCCATCCGGGCCCTGGGCATCATCATTACGGCTTTTTTGTTCGTGGCGCTGATCTATGGTCTGGTATTCATGCTGATATCCCAGATCGTACCCAGTATCGAGGGCATTATTGTCAATTTTGATTCCTATGCGGGAAACGTGAGCAGTTGGATCAACAGGGTGCTGGAGGACAATCCGGAGTTCGGGGAATATGTATCCAAAACGCTGGACAAATTTTCCACACAGTTGGAAGACTGGCTGAACCATATCATTCCCGGCACCGCATCCCTGATCAAGACTTTATCGCTGAGTTTTATCAGCGTACTGAATGTTTTGTGGGATTTTGTGATCGGTTTCATTATTTCCATCTATGTGCTTGCCAGTAAGGAGCATTTCGCGGCGCAGGCCAAGAAAATAGTATATGCTTTTTTTGAAAAAGACACAGCCAACACCGTGATCCGCAATTTCCGTTTTACCCACAGGACCTTCATCGGATTTTTGAGTGGAAAAATTGTGGATTCCATTATCATCGGCATCCTCTGCTTTCTGGGAACCACCCTAATGAAGACGCCATACGCCATATTAATCAGCCTGATTATCGGCGTGACCAACATCATCCCGTTTTTCGGACCCTTCCTGGGCGCAATACCCAGTACCATCCTGATTTTTGTGGTAGATCCCATGCATCCGCTGAACTGTGTATACTTTGCTCTTTTTGCCCTGGCGCTGCAGCAGTTTGACGGCAATATCCTGGGGCCGAAGATTCTTGGCAGTTCCACTGGGCTTACCGGGTTCTGGGTCATATTCTCCATCACTTTTTTCGGAGGCCTGTTCGGTGTATTGGGTATGGTCGTGGGGGTTCCCATTTTCGCGGTTATCTATACCGCAGTGAGGGCGCTGGTCACTTCCAGACTGGAAAAGAAGAACATGCCCAGCGCAACAAAAGACTATGTCAATGTGGATTACATAGATGAGGAAGGGATTCATGAGATACCTCCCAAAACACCCCGCAGAAAGAACAAAGAACATCACAAGGAGAAAAAAGATGAGATTTCTGGTACAAAGGGTAAGTAAAGCGGAAGTGACCGTGGACGGGAAGACCACCGGAGAGATCGGTCTGGGTTTTCTGGTATTTATAGGCATCGAAAACTCCGACACGGAGGAAACCGCGGATAAAATGGCCAGGAAGCTGATGGGGCTGCGCATTTTTGAGGATGAGAACGGCAAGACCAACCTGGATCTGAAATCAGTAGGCGGATCCCTGCTTCTGGTTTCACAGTTTACCCTTTACGCGGACTGCCGAAAAGGGAACCGGCCCTCCTTCACAAAAGCCGGAGACCCCGAAAAGGCCAATGCGCTGTACCGCTTCCTGATAGAACGGTGCCGCCGGGAGATTTCCAGAGTGGAAGAGGGGAGTTTCGGTGCAGAGATGAAAGTATCCCTGGTAAACGAGGGCCCTTTCACGGTACTTCTGGACTCGGCAGACTTATTTTCCCCGTTATGACAAATTCTGCGCAATCGTGCGCGATCCGGCACTTTGGAGCAGCATATTATTCCGATAACAGCATTGCCTTATTTCATATATCATGGTAAAATGACCCTAATCCGGAGAAAAGCATTTGTAACCGAAGACAAGGCAGCAGAAAGAAGAGGAGGGAAAGGAAATGTTGGAAAATATTATTAAATTATCACTTCTTGCAATGTCAGGCAGGGCATCGGGCGGGGTTCCGACGATTGTGATCATTGGAGGCGGGGTTTTGCTGCTACTGGCCCTGATTCTCGCCACGGGATACGTAAAGGCATCACCGGACACTGCTGTAATTATCTCAGGGCTGCGCAGGAATCCCAAGGTACTCATCGGAAAAGCGGGCATTAAAATTCCCTTTCTGGAGAGAAAAGACGAACTGAACCTGCAGCTGATACCCATTGATGTAAAGACTTCCAATGCCGTTCCCACAGCGGATTACATAAATATCAATGTAGACGCAACCGTAAACGTCAAGATCAGCGACAATGAAGAGAGGCTGAAGCTTGCGGCACAAAATTTCTTAAACAAAAACGCCGAATATATCGGACGGGTGTCAAGGGAAGTTCTGGAAGGCAATGTACGTGAAATCGTGGGCAAAATGGCCCTGGAAGAGATGGTCTCCGACCGCCAGAAATTTGCAATGCTGGTAAAGGAGAATGCCGAACCGGACCTGGCCGCCATGGGCCTTGACATCATCAGCTTCAATGTCCAGAACTTTGTGGACGGAAACGGCGTCATTGAAAACCTGGGCGTGGACAATATCGTTAAAATCCAGAAAAATGCCGCTATCTCCCGGGCAGAGAGCGAAAAAGAGATCGCCAAGGCCCAGGCAAGCGCCAAGCGGGAAGCCAATGAGGCGGAAGTAAACGCGGCCTCTGAGATCGCAAAGAAGCAGAATGAACTGGCCATCAGAAAGGCAGAGCTGAAGCGGGAAGCCGATATCAAGCAGGCCGAGGCAGATGCCGCATACACAATCCAACAGGAGGAACAGCGGAAAACCGTGGAGATTACCACCGCCAATGCCAATATCGCAAAGCAGGAGAAAGAGATTCTGCTGAAACAGCGGGAGGCGGAAGTAATGGAACAGGCGCTGGATGCCAAGGTCAAGAAAACGGCGGAGGCAGACAGGTTTGCAAAGCAGCAGCAGGCAGACGCAGTCCTTTACGAGCGGCAGAGGGAGGCTGAGGCAAAACAGTTTGAAACGGAGAAGGAAGCCCAGGCCATGAAAGCCCAGGCAGAGGCAAAACGCTACACCATGGAGCAGGAAGCGGACGGTATCCGCACCAGAGGCCTGGCCGAAGCGGAAGCCATCCGTGCCAAAGCCCTGGCCGAGGCGGAAGGCATTGAGAAGAAAGCTGAGGCTATGGCAAAAATGGGAGAGGCCGCCGTACTGGAAATGTATTTCAAGGCCTTGCCCGAAGTAGTCAAAAATGCCGCGCAGCCCCTTACCAATGTGGACAGGATCACAATGTACGGGGACGGTAATTCAGCAAAGCTGATGAAGGATGTGATGGGGACCGTAGTACAAATCACGGACGGCCTGAAAGAGTCAACGGGCGTGGACCTGCAGGCGGTACTGTCTGGATTCCTGGCTGGAAAGGCAGCATTGAACCCTGGTTCCTCAGAACAGAAGTAATACCTCAGAAATGAAATAATCCGAAAGCACGGTCCGTCATATTTTCCCGGAAAAATCCCAGACAGGATTTTTCCGGGACTGTGGCGTTTTGAAGGCGATATAAATGAATTTGCTATCATGGACACGATACGAAAAAAGGAGAATGAGAAAGACAGGAAGATGAAGATCCAGAGAAAAACATGGAAAAATAAGGCAAGGAAAAGGCTGGAAAACAAGGTGGGAGAGGAAAAGGGTATGAACCTGAAAAAGATTAGGACAGAGCCGGTAAAACTGATATTGATCGTTCTCTTTGCAATACAGTTTTTACTCATTGCACACAGCAATATTACCTTGATTGATAAAAATATTGACTGTGACAGTGCCAAATTATTTACCCATACAGAAGAAATCTGGAGACAGAAGACCTTTTTACTGCCGGAGTGGGAATACCTGACCACCCTGGAATGGGACTGCAGCAGTATACTGGCCCTGCCTTTTTATGCTGTCACCAATGACATCATCCTTTCTTTCGGACTGGCCAATATAGCGTTTGTTGGCATTTTCGCCGCTTCAATATTTTATCTATTCAGGGGAAAAGATTCCCTGTACCCCCTGTTCTGCATCAACCTTTTGATCATTCCCTACCGGCTAGGAATGCTTGATTATTATAATATGCTGTTTTTCGGAGGCGCCCAATACATCATTAAAGCATCCGTTCCGCTTTTGCTTGTGGGGATCCTTCTGGGGACTGAAAGGAATCCCGCCGGACGGAAACCTTCTATATCAGCCCTGACAGTCATATACCTGGGAACCTTATTTCTTACATCGGCATCCAGCGGATTTTATGTGTTTCTGTGCGGCATATTTCCGGTTTTTGCCGCCTATGGCATATACAAATTCATCAAATGGGAACGGGTATCCTGGAGACTTCTCTGTATGGGAGCTGCATCCGGGATTCTGACCCTGGCAGGCGGGATCGTAAATGAAAGGCTCATGGGCGGAGCCAGGGGAAACGGCATGCTGATCTGCAGTGTATATCAGTTATGGGATAACATTTCCTCCTGCTTTTTCGGCATGTTTGAACTATTCGGAGGTATGACTACAAGTTCCGATACTGCGGTCTTATCCATGGCAGGCATAAAGCTGTTATCCAGATACTGCCTGGTACTGGTAATGCTTTTCTGCGGTGCGGCGGCCGTCATAAGCACCGTGCGGAAACTAAAGATGAGCAAGAGAGCGACGGGAGAAGGAACGGCTGCAAAGTTTTCTTTGGACGATCTGCGGATTCTTCTGCTGACTGCGGTTTTTATCTGGAATCTGTTCATCCTGATCCCGACGAATACCAGGGCCGGATCCGCAACCTATGAATACCGCTACCATTTAATCGGAATGATTCCGCTGATGTGCATCACCGGAATCCTG
>CAJTSY010000008.1:0-9035 GCA_910578995.1 uncultured Acetatifactor sp. | reverse complement strand
GAATACGTTTACCTGTTAGAAAGCGGGGTCACCTGGGCATTTGACTACTATAACCATCTTATAGATGCGCCCATGCAGACTGAAAATACAATAGTTGCAGTCAACAACTATGCGTATGACTTTGGAGACACCTTTGAAATTGCAGGACACACACTGCAAAAATTTGATACAGCCTCCAACAGATCCCTATACAAATTCATAAATTAACATAAGCAAAACCAAGTTTAAGCACAATTTTTTACACCAAAAAACAGCCCCCAAGTTTAACGAATAGTTGGGCGCCAAAAAGAGTATACCGAAATCCATCCGCACACGAGTCCAAACTATTCGTTAAACTTGTCTTTTGCGAATAGTTGGAAGTAGGGGAATAGATACTCCCCTCCCTTTACCTCCCCTGAAATTCCGAAAAATAATAGGCAGCCATCTGGGCTCTGGAACTAAATGACTCGGTCTCCAGCAAAGCCTTAACTTCCTCACGGCTGTAAAACCCGGCTTCAATCTGTTCATTTTCGGAAGTATGATCCTCGAAACTTCCTTCAGCCTCCACAAAAGCTATATAAGTGGTGGTATCGGAAATGGCGACCGCCGCGAAAGAAGGCGGTAGAATTTTTTTGATTTCCTTCACATGGAGCCCGGTTTCCTCGAAAAGCTCCCTTGAGATGCATTCCTCGATGGACTCATCCGGCTCAATCATGCCGGCGCACAGATTATAGACATAACGGTTGACGCCCATACGGAATTCATGCAGCAGGAGAAGCTTGTCGTCATGTGTTGCCACAATGGACACGCCACTGGGTTTTCCGCCTACATCGTCTATTCCCAGCAGCTCCCGGCGGCTGACCATCTCATAGGTCTTCTCATGTCCTGCCTTATTGCGGTAGGTAATTTCATAATTTTTTAAATATTTCCCGTCCTTCACTTTTGCTATTTTGATGAACTCCATACATGTTTCCCTCTCTTTCATTATTCCATATTGGATGTCCAATCCACTTCTAAAAACCGTATATCATGTCAGATGATATTGTTCACTCAAAGGTTTGTTTATTTTCTGCCGGGTGATCTCAACCAGGCCCAGGGCCGTAATATCCACTACCTTAGTAGGAACCCTGTCCCTGGCCGTCAGTTCCCTCATATACTGCAGGAGCTTCCGGTTATCGCCCGCAGACTGCATATTGATGAAATCCACAATAATAATGCCCGACAGATTTCGCAGCCGCAGCTGCCTGGCCACCTCCTCCGCTGCTTCCAGGTTGATTTTCTGGTAAGCCTTGCCGGCATCGGCGCCAACCTCGCATTTTCCTGAATTAACATCGATCACCGTCAGGGCCTCGGTGTTTTCAATGATCAGCGAACCGCCGCATTTCAGCCATACACGGCGGCTCAGAGCAGATTCCAGTCTGCTTTCCAGGGAATACAGCGTGGAGAGGGAAAGCATGCTGTCCCGGTAAAGACGTACCGGCAGAGAATACCTGTGTGCAGAACAATATTCCTGCAGCTGTTCATACAGCGCTTCATGGTCAGTGACGATTTCCCGGCGGCACGGAGAAGGTTCCGAATATGGCGGCAGCTCTTCATCAGACAGGGAAACTTTCAGCTCCGCATCTTCCCCGGCAAACTGCTGCACCATGGCTTCAAATTCCGCAGGCGCTTTCCTGAGGCAGGAAAAACAGCTTCTGTGCATGGCAGTGTACAGAAGACGGACAAACTGGCCGGAAATGGAGTAAAACTGGTTCCACAACTCTTCTGCGCCCAGTTCCTCCGCCTTGGTTCTGACTACAAGGCCAACAGAAGGCAGGGGGATGCTTTCCGGCTTTATTCCCTGGGCCTTCATCCTGTCAGCTTCCGGAATGGACAAAAGGGTACCGATATTCTGTATCAGAAAACCGTTCTGAGCCAGGGCCTTTTCCGTAAATTCTTTTCGGATGGCATCTTTTACCTTCGGGCTCAGCTTTGTGGAATATCCAATTTTCGCAGAACCCAGGCTAAGGACAAAATACTCATTTGCCAGGGAAATATGGGCTGTCACAGAAGCCCGTTTTGACTTCTGCGCATCCCGCGCCACCTGGACCAGTAGTTCATCTCCTTCCAGAATGCGCCCGTCATAAATACGGTTTACCAGAAAGGGGGATTCCGCGTTTTTCAGGGGAAGGAAACAGATTTCCCCTTTGGGGATTTCTACAAAACAGGCATCGATGTTCTTTGCCATGTTTTTTATCTTCCCGATATAGACTGCGCCTACCTTTCCCGGATTCAGGAAAGCGGCTTCCACAAGGCGGTCCTTCTCTATCACCATGGCGCACTGTCTGCCCTGAATGGAGGTGAACAGGAGTTTGCCTGCGGCGGTATTCAGGGAACGCTGCTCCTCCTCTGAAATCACCACGGAAGCCTTTGCCTCTATTTTTCTGCTCATGGTTTTCATTCCCTCCTGAAGAATAAATGTCGGAACAAGTGTTCCTGTATGGAAATACAGGCCGGACCAGACACGGCCATATGGAAGTTCAGGTATGACCGGAATAACCGGCCAGGCCGATTTCATCCAGGGAAACCATTCTCCCCTCTTCCGTGCGTGTATAGACATCTTCCCTGGTAACTAGCAGTGCATTCTCCTGCAGCTGCTCCCCCTCTTCCGCCAGAAGGGCTTCCACTACCTGAACCGGTTTTATATTGCCGCCGCTGGAGGCATCCAATAGCATGGACAGGGACTCACCTGTGTATGAGAGCCGGAATATGCCTTCCCTCAGATCAACTTCCCGGATGCCTTTTTTCGTTTTTTTCATAACCGGGATCCGGTCTTTTGCCAGAAACCGGGGCAGTATGGCGGCGAAATCCGCCCGGGGTTCCCGTCCTTTCCGGAATCCTACCGTGTAGGATGCCGCAGCCACGCTGGCCATGGCGTTTCCCGCTGTGTCAGGCAGGATCTTCACGGATACGATCTCAATTCCCGGAACGCATGCCTCGTTTAACCGCTTCCAGATATTCCGGCAGCCCTCCTCCATGTCTTCCGGACATACATCGCTTTCGGGAAGGTTCCCGGAGCCGGGGAAATTGACTTCAATATCCATATATTCGCCATTGCTCGTAATGCCCACACCCAAAGGCGCGGCAAAAGTCATGACCTGGTGGGGGCTGAAACCGTTGGTATACCTCACGTCTATCCCCGCCCGGCGGACAGCCTTCTGGAAGAAGCGCATGACATCCAGGTGGCCGATATACCGAACCGTGCCGTATTTTCTGAATTTAATCCGAAGCTTCATTTTGAGTATCCTTTCTTTCGGTATTCCTCTCCCTTATTCCTTTCCGGTCCTTCTGATAATCCATAAATTACACATCCTCAAAACCCGCAGTGCGGCTCCGGGGTGAAATCTGGATGAATTTGTCCAGTTCCTGCTCCACCTCGGGCATTTTTTTGATTCTGGGACTGGAGATTACCTCACCCCTGGCCACTACCATAGTGAGACTGCGCAATACGGTGAGATCCACCAGGGGATTTTTCTCCGTCACGATAAAATCTGCGGATTTTCCTGTCTCTATGCTTCCTGTCACATCCCCCAGTCCCAGGATCTCCGCATTCCGCTTTGTGGCGGTATGGAGGGCAAAGGTTTTGGAGACGCCGCAGCATTTGTGGAAGTACTGCACTTCCCGCCACATGTCATAGTGGGTAATATAAGGACCCCCCGTGTCGGTGCCAAGTCCCACCGGGATATCATTGGCAAGACATTTCTTGGCACATTCGATTATGCCGTCAAAGACGATCTCTCCGTTATAACGGCTCATCTCGTCCGCATGGCTTACAGCGGGGTCAAACAGGGCATAGGGCAACGCGGGGGACAGCGTGGCCACATGGACTGCGCCCCTTTCTTTGAATAGCCGGATGATTTCCTCCGTGGGCCTGGCTCCGTGTTCTATGGTGTCCACTCCGTTTTCCAGGGCTACCCGCAGGCCCTCCGTACTCTCCACATGGGCTGCCACCGGAAGATTCAGCTTATGGGCTTCCTCACAGGCAGCCTTCACCAGGGCGGGCTTCATTTTCAGCGCCCCGGGTTCCCCCTTGACAGTGGCATCCAGAACGCCTCCGGTAATCATCAGCTTGATCAGATCCGGTTTATCCATGGCGATCTCATGGACATACTGAACCGCTTCCTCTGCGGACACGGCTTCGTATGCCAGGGAACCTGCCATATGTCCTCCGGGAACGGAAATTGCCATATTGGCCGCCAGGATACGGGGCCCTGTCATCTTCCCTGCGCGTATCATATCCCTTATCCAGGTATCATAATTTTCCACGCCCCCCACACAGCGCATGGTGGTAACACCGCTTAACAGCTCCGTATTCACATAGGATTTGTATAAATGCTCCAGGTATTTGCGGGTAAGGCCGTTGGATGTGGCAAATTTAACGGATTTTTTAGCATCCAGGGGCTTTTTCTGCGGTTTTCCCGATGCCGGTATATGGACATGAAGATTGACCAGGCCGGGCATCAGATATTGACCATTTAAGTCAAACGTCTCGCACCCATTCAGATCGGCCTGCCCGACGGAAACCACGGCAGTTATCCTGTCCCCCTCCGTTAAAACCGTATACCCTGCCTGGGGAACCATGTTTTCGCTTCCGTCCAAAAGATTACAGTTGATAAAGGCTTTTTTGTTTTTATTCATAAGACTGTCTGTTTTCCTTTCTGGCGCTCTGCAAAACAAATTCCGCAGCCGAATCCCGCCGCGCCGCAAGCCTGGCATTTTTCCTTACAGTTCTCCGAGACCTCCTCCCGTCCGGCCTTCTCCCACTCCCGTTTTAAATATTCCTTCGTGACGCCGCAGTCGATGAAATCCCAAGGCAGGATCTCGTCCAGGGGCCTTAGCCTGTGGGTATAGAAATCGGCGCTCAGACCGCATTCCGCCAGTGTCTCCATCCATCTGTCATTGTCGTAATACTCTCCCCAGGCATCATAGAAGCCCCCTTGTTCATACACCCGCCGGATTACCTCCCCCAGTCTCCTGTCTCCTCTGGCCAGAACGCCTTCCATCACGCTGGCGTCCGCTTCATGCCAGTTGTACTTGATGCTCTTCTGGTTCAGCTGCTCCGAGACGGCAGTCCGGGTCTGGTAGGCTTTGTCCAGAAATTCTTCCTTTGTGCACTGTGCCGCCCACTGGAAAGGCGTGAAGGGCTTCGGAACAAAGAAGGAGGTGCTCGCCACGATCTGTACCCGTCCGCCGTTTCTTTTTTCCTTGGGAACCGTATCGAAATAAGTGGCGGCAATCTTGTTGGACAGTTCCGCAATTCCCCGGATATCTTCCAGGGTCTCCGTGGGAAGCCCCAGCATGAAATACAGCTTCACCCTGCTCCAGCCTCCCTCAAAGGCAAGAGCGGCTCCTTTCAGAATAGCCTCCTCTGTCAGGCCTTTGTTGATCACATTCCTCAGCCTCTGGCTTCCTGCCTCCGGCGCGAAAGTCAGGCTGGATTTTTTCACGTCCTGCACCTTGCTCATGACATCCAGGGAGAAGGCGTCGATGCGCAGGGAGGGCAGGGAAATGTTCACGTGCCGCTTCCCGCACTCTTCGATGAGGAAATCCACCAGTTCCGGCAATGCGGAATAATCACTGGAACTTAAAGAACTAAGGGACAGTTCCTCATGGCCGGTATTTTCCAGAAGCTCCAGGGCATAAGCCTTTAAAGACTCCACATCCCTCTCCCGGACCGGGCGGTAGATCTGTCCTGCCTGGCAGAACCGGCATCCCCGGATACAGCCTCTCTGGATCTCCATCACGGCCCTGTCCTGGGTCACCTTCAGAAAGGGGACAATGGGCCTGGTGGGATAAGAAACCGTGTCCATATCCGTCACAAGCTCCTTTCGTATGACAGCGGGAATCCCCTCTTCCACCGGGAAAAAAGAGCTGATGGCGCCGTCCTCCCCATAGGTCACATCATAGAAACGCGGCACATACAGCCCGGGGAGCCTGGCGGCACGGCGGAGAAATTCCACACGTCCCGTCCCCCGGGCCCGGCAGTCCTCATACAGGGAAATTAATTCACGGTATCTCGTCTCTCCCTCTCCGATATAAAATATATCAAAAAAATCTGCCAGGGGCTCCGGATTATAGGTGCAGGGACCGCCGCCGATGACGATGGGGCATTCCTCCCCTCTCTGTACCGCAAGCAGCGGTATCTGCGCCAGGTCCAGTACCTGTAATATATTGGTATAGCACATCTCATACTGTATGGTGATTCCCAGGAAATCAAAATCCCTGACCGGATCCTGGGATTCCAGGGCAAACAGGGGGATATTCCGTTCCCTCATGACGGCATCCAGATCCACCCATGGAGAAAACACCCGCTCACACCACACGTCCTCCATGCGGTTAAACATGTCGTACAAAATCTGCAGTCCCAGATGGGACATGCCGATCTCATATACATCCGGAAAACAAAAGGCAAACCGGACCTCCACCCGGGAGGGATCCTTCATGACCGCATTCACCTCGCCGCCGATGTAGCGCTCCGGTTTCTCGATGCGCATCAAAATATCGTCATCCAGTGCCAGTTTCCTCTCACGGCTGCCGGCTGCCTCATGTCTGGATCCTGACTGCGCCATACCGTTCTTCTCTAATGATGCCATGGATTATGCTCCTTCCCAAATTTTACTGACTAACCCTTTTTTAAAACAAATACAGTATAACATCCATACGTTTCAAAAGCAACGCATATTTCCGCTATCTCCGCTTCTCCAGTGCCCGAAGCTCCTGCTCCGATGCCGCAGACCGCAGGCGCTTCATGCAGATCCAGTAATTCCGTTCCCCCACATGCCTGGCTGCCCTGACCTGCCTGGAGATCTCCCCTGCTGTCAAAGTCCAGTCCGACCGGACACGTCCTGCCCCCAGACAACGTTCCGCTTCCCTCACCGTATCGCCGGATGCGCCTTCCTCCCGGAACCTGTCCAGAAGCGCCTGCGCCAGACCGTCATAGGCAGGATGAAGGAATTTCCCGGCCTCCAGGTCATATTCCAGTTCATAAATACGCTTCTCTCCGCCCTCCGGCAGAAAACAGACGTCTTCCGACGATTCGATTATATGCAGGTAATACAGGGAGGCGCTCCCGCCGTTCTCCTTTTTCCGGAGTATCCGGCCCAGGCGCTGGATCCGCTGCCGCTGTGTGGAGGTGCCGGACAGAATGATTCCCACTGAGGCATCCGGCACGTCCAGTCCCTCATCCACTGCCTTGCACGCAATCAAAATCCGCAGTTCCCCGTGGCGGAACCGTTCCAGCACATTTTTGTTGGCCTGCCGTCCCATCTGGGAGTGGTATCGCCCCACTTTGCCGGGGTATCGTTCCCTAAGGAGCAGGTATAACTCTTCCGCCTGGGCAATACGTTCCCCGAAGACCAGAATTTTCTCCCTCATATCAAGCTTTTCTATCAGGCTGACGGCACAGGCAGTCCGTGCCCCGGCCTGGCATACCAGACTCTTCCTTCTATAGGACAGGCCCATATACAGGGCGGCCTTCTCTGCCAGTTTTCCTTTTTTATTCCCGGCAATCCTGCGCAGCAGCTCAAACCGTTCCTTCTGGTTTAGTTTCTCCAGGATCGGATGCGCCTGAAGCAGTTCCCTGTATGCATAAACCATACGCTCAGTCATTTCCTCATATTCGGCCCGCTCTTCCCGCTGAAAAGACAGGCCGATATGGTAAATATCATAAGGGCATACCGTGCGCAGCACCGACGCGTCAGCCATCCCGTAACTGTAAATCCTGCGTCCCAGCACGCCTGTCAGATACTGCCTGGCCTGCCCCGCGGGCAGCGTGGCTGTAAGTCCCAGGGAGTAGAAACGGTTTTCATAAGGCTTTATATAAGGAAGGAATTCGAAAATCAGCCGGTTCTGCCCGCTTTCATAGCGGTGACATTCATCCGCAATGAGCAGTACAGCCTCTCCGCAGCGCAGTTCGGACAGAATCTGCCTGGCCAGTTCATACCGGGCGGAATTTACCACATAGACCATATATTTGCGGTCCGCCGGATCCTTACAGCCGCTGCCCCGCAGGCCGACACTGGGTGCGGAAAGCTCTCCCGGGGACATGTCTGCGTTGCAGGAGCAGCCGTCCTGGAATTCCTTTATGGCCCGGTTCCACTGCCGCAGCAGCACTCCGGTGGGAACCACGATCCTGACAAGGAGTTTTCCCTCCAGTTTTCGGTCCAGCCGCCTGGCGCCCTCCAGGGCAAGCAGGGTCTTGCCGGAGCCGGTGACAGCCTGTACGATTCCCCGTCCCCGGCAGGCGAACCATCTTCCCAGACACTCTTCCTGCCATTTGTAAAGCTCCCTTTTCATAACGTCCTTCCTCATCCCATCCAGTCAGGCTTTTTCCGACAAAATCTACTTCTTATTATATTGTTTTTTCCACATAAATCAACATAAAACTATTGAAAAAGCTTCTGCATTCCAGTATACTGTGAAAGTAATGAATCTTGCTGCGCAAATAAGCCGAAGCAAGACGGCTATGGATGTATTCAGGAATTGCCGAAAATATCTGATAAATTGTTTATGTCCAGTAAGGACAGATTGGAGCAGAAAATGAATTATGAAGACCTGTACCAGAGCCTGCAGCCCCACGAAAAATCAGTGAAAGATTCTCTTGCCGCCCTGCAGAAGCTTTTCAAGGCAGTCAGCAGGGAAACGGAAAACGGGGATCTCAAAAGCCTGGCCAAGGATTTGAACGCCATGTCCGAGGCTGCCGCCGCTGTCAGCGCTTCTCTGGGTGAGATCAGCGCAGCCGTGGATGGCTTTGACGCAAGAACGTATTTTGAAGGCGGGGAATTCGCGGAGCAGATGCTTGCCGCCTGTGCGGAAAAAGGGGTGGATGTCAGGGGAGAGGCCCCTGTCTATGAGATGTTCCCTTACCGGGTGAGGCTGGATGCGGAGAACCAGGATATCTGGCTTGACCGTAAAAAAGTGCAGTGCATGCGCCCCGCAAGTTTCGTGGAGACTGTCAGAAGCGGCCAGGAGAAATTGAACAGGGCTCCCTTCAACGCACTCACCTTTGTCAGCGAATT
>CAJTSY010000007.1:6035-72702 GCA_910578995.1 uncultured Acetatifactor sp. | reverse complement strand
TCCGGCCGCATCCGGAGGGATGCCCTGATCAGCTCCCGGATCGTTATCTCCCGGCATCCTTCCACGTTACTGTTGCGTGTTTCCAGCTGCACCAGGTTGGGCAGGCCCTGGAGCTGAAGCTCCGCGCTGTCCTCTATGGTGATAACCCGCTCCTCGGATGGGATATACTGGGAAAGCACGTTTAGAAAAGTAGTCTTTCCGCTTCCCGTTCCTCCGCTGATAAAAATATTGTATTTTGCCCTCACCAGCTTTTTCAAAAACTCTGCCGCTTCCGGCGATATGGAGTCGATCTGAAGCAGCCGCTCCATGGTAATGGGCTTGTCCGGAAAACGCCTGATTGTAACGATGGGACCGTTAAGCGCCACAGGGTTCATGACAATATTGACCCTGGAACCGTTGGACAGACGGGCATCCACGATCGGGGATGCCTCATTCACCACACGGTTGCAGCCCGCAACGATCTGCTGTATCACGTCCTGAAGCTTCTCCGTGGATTCAAAACCTGTCCCCAGTTCCCGCAGTCTTCCGTTCTGTTCTATAAAGATATGGTCCTTGCCGTTAATCATAATTTCCGTCACTGAGCTGTCGTCCACATAAACCTGTATAATATCCAGTCTGCGCAGAGAGTCAAAGAGTTCTTTCTTAAGCCTTCTCCTCATCTCCACCGGGTAGATCATCAGCTTCTCCTGTTCCATCATTACCTCATCTATGATGTCCTCCACTTCAGCATCCGTGAAATCTTTTGCAAAATCCATTTTCTCCTGCACCTTACCGCGCAGTTCTTTTTTTAAATCCGTATATTCCACCCTTCCTCCTTCCCTGCCTTTTCCTCTATCTCCCTGACCAGGTTCCTGACCAGATCCCCCAGGTCACCTTTGGTCAGCTGCTCCAGTTCCTCCGGCAGTCTCCTGATATGTGCCAGGGACAGCTGTTTAGTCTTATCCAACACATCGGCATACTCATAAAGCGCCAGAATCTGCTCATACTGAAGCAGCTTGCCCCGGGCGATCCTGTCCTCCCTTGTCAGTGTATACACCCTAGCACACATCCTGAGTATGTCGAACAGCCCCTGCATGCTTTCCCCCAGGTCCAGAATAACATAGTCAAATTCCTCCAGCTCTTCTATCTTCCGGAGCAGCTCCAGCCATTCCGGGGCCGTGACGGTAAGGAGGTTCTGGCCTGACTTCATAGGCGGAATGTAGGCAAGCGCGCCTTTGTGCTTCAGGATCGTCTGCAGCCTCAGCCTGAATTTATCCTTCTGGGCGTTGAGAAAGTAAAGCAGATCCGCCATGTCCAGGCTCTGCATGTCCGGAAGAAGCTCTGCGGTGCCTGCATAATGTTCGAAGTTCAGGTAAAGGGTCCTGTGCTTCTCAGCCAGAAGCAGCCCCATGGTAATGGCAAAAGAGGTCTGCATGCTCCGCCTCACCGGGGAATAATTGCCGATAAATATAGTCTTCCGGTTGGACCGGAGTATGGGCAGCTGTGCGTCTGCCACCTCTGTATAGATTCCCAGCAGCTGCCTCAGTATCTCCTCCGCCTCCTGGTACTTGTCCACATAAAAGGTATCCTGCCATTTCATGATGCCGCTTTCATTCAGCACTACCAGGCGCCCGGGGGATAGCTTCTGCAGATCAGGACAGTATACGGATTCCGCCACCACCAACAGCTCCACCCCCTCCTTTTCCATGGAAAGCATGTCCCTGACATTTGTATAGGTTCTCACCTCCCACGGAAGGTTTCCCCGCTGTTCCATGAACTCTGTCAGCAGATGGGCGTACTCTTCCTCCTCATCGCACAATAACATAACCTTTCTGACCTTTTCCTTCAATACACACCTCCCAAATAAAGCAGCAGGCTGACAAATACCGGTCCGGACAGACAGACACCCGAGGACACTGTGCGGGGATACAGCTGCCAGCTGCCGCTTCTCATCACTTCCTGCATATACCCCGACAGACATTGCATCCGTTCCCGGAACATTTTTTTCCTCCACATTTTTACCAGGGAAACCATTGCCGCAGCAAGCAGGGAACAGAACAGGAATGGAAGAATCTTTTCAAAGGGAAGATACCCTGCCGTCACCCCCAGCAGTTTTACATCCCCGGCACCCAGTCCGCCGATTTTAAAGACAGGATACAGACATGCCGCCACCAGGCTCATCTGTCCCAGACAGGAAAACATGCCCGGCAGCCCTCTGCCCCACAGCTGCCATCCCGCCCCCCAGAACGCCGCCAGAAGAACCAGACGGTTGGGAATCTTCCTGCCACTGTAGTCATAGCAGCAGACTGCGGCTAAAATTACACACAAAACCGCCAACAAACCATCTCCTTTTTTCAAAATAAATAAACTGATCTCTGAGGCGAAACCTGCCTCCCGAAGTACATGAATCATACTGAATCACTTGATTTGTGATGTTGTAAATGCATTATACCACTGCCCGCCCAAATTGCAAGAGGAAAACACCAAAAAAAATTATTTTGGCAAAAATCTACAAAAGTTTATAAAATCCAATTGCATAAAGGGCCAGAAGCCCCGGAAATCCAAGGATTCCGGATGTCAAAACGGTCACTGCATTAATGCCTACCCCAAGGGTGAATCCCATTTTTTCCAAAGCCGTGTTGATAAAATACATGGCGATGGTTCCCAGAATACATCTCATAAACACATTTAATATTTTCTCCATCCCCGCACCCCCGTCTGTTTCCCGTCAGATTTACCGCCGTACCTGTTCCCTATGGAACATAAATATGTCCACGGTGAAGAAAAGATGCCTATTATCTAATTTTTCCAGAATTGGAATATTTTTCTACCCGTGCGTCTATACTTGTAACGGAAACTGTATCGCCATTTGGAAAGGAGCGTTTGCATGAAAATGTATTTCAGCCATAAAATCGGAACTGACAGCATGACCGGGGAAGATTATGCTCCCCTGACCTTAAAGGATTCCATCGAAAAAACCCGGCAGGCCCTTAATGATGCCTACGCGGGTTTTGACAACGCTGTGGAAATCGACATGATCGACAGCTACATTTATGAGATTTATTCACTTCAAAAAAGATACAAGCATCTGACGGATCTTGCCGCCGCGGAAAACTATCCGGACGGAGATTCCCTATGCAAGTATGCCCCTGTTCAGCCCCTGGTCAGCCAGGTTCTCGGTTAATGTATTCCTTCCGTATGTCAGGCCGGCAATAACCGTCTGTGAATTATTCATCACCGGCCCTGCGCTGTTCTGGTCCGCAATCTTCTGATATGCATCATGCAGGGGTACGATCACCCGCCTGATCTCATCCAGTGCCGCATTGTCCCGGCGCTGCTCGCCCCTTGCCAACCGCCTGATGCAGAACATATAGAGACGGTGCAGCGTGGGCGCCGGTTCATATTTGTAATCCAGGGAATTCAGAAGCTCATTGAGGCAGCCCCGGGCATTCCGGACGGCTTCCCGGAAATGCCCCCCTTCACTGTCTCCCTCCTGCCCAAGCGCCTCCCCTGCGTCCTCCAGGTAGCAGAGAAGCATCTCATACAAAATAACCACAAGTTCCGTGGGATTTGCCTGGGTAATCCTCAGCGTAAACTGCTGTTTCTCTTCTTTTTTCATCCTTGTACCCCGTGTGCGCTCCAGCGCATATACCAATCAAAAATTTGAAAGGGCAGCCAGTCCTGCCGTTTACTGCAGCAGCTGCAGCACCTGGGAAGGCCTCTCGTTGGCCTGGGCCAGCATGGACGTGGCAGCCTGGGTCATCACCTGGTAAGTGGTGTAATTTGTCATTTCCTCCGCCATATCCACATCCATAATCCTGGAATATGCCGCCGTCATGTTCTCCGAGGTAATGTCCAGGCTGTTGATGGTGGACTCCAGCCTGTTCTGATATGCCCCCAGACGGCCCCGGATCCCGGACACATACTGCAGGGCTCCGTCAATACGCTTGATGGCTTCCGTAGCCGTCTCCTCCGTACTCACATCCAGTGTCCATACTCCCTGGCCGTCATCCCCCTCTTTTACATAAAAATTGTTCAGCCCCATCTCACTGAGAGAGACTCTCGGAATATCCATCTCCAGTATCTGTCCCTCATTGGCCCCCACCTGCACTACCATGGGGCCGATTCCGGTTGCGTCCACCACCAGGGGCTCTGCCTTTCCCTTGGTGACATCTATGGGGAAAGTCCCGTTGGCATCCGCAATCACCTTGGACAGATCCAGGGTCATCTTAAATCCGTTGACACCCTGGATGGTCAGCATGTTATCCCGCATGGAAGCAGTGGCGCCTTCAGGGAAATCCCCGTCCTTGAATTCCACGCTCTTCACCCGGTATCTGTCGCTGTCATCCTTTGGCATGGGATTTTCCTCGATAACCAGTTCATTGACCGTGTAAATCTTGGCGGTCACCTCCTCGGAATAAGAGCTTACTTTCACATCCAGGTTGCCCTTCACATAACCCTTCAGCGAAAACGTCCCGTCCAACAGTTTCTGTCCGTTGAATTCCGTGGTTTCCGCCACCCGGGTGATTTCTTCTGTAAGCTGTTTCACCTCGTCCTGTATGACTTTTCTGTCATTTTCAGAATAAGGGCCGTTGGCAGACTTTACCGCCAGCTCATTCATCCTCTGCAGCATCTCGGTAATCTCCGCCATGGCGCCGTCCGCCGTCTCAATAATGGAGACGCCGTCCCCGGCGCTCTGGGTTGCCACTTCAAGGCTCTCCAACTGTGCATTCATCCTCTTGGCCATGGCCAGTCCCGCCGGATTATCCTTGGCGGAGTTGATCTTCAGGCCCGATGACAGCCTCTCAAGGGATTTTGACAGCAGATTGTCGTTGTTTGCCAGTTTGTTATTGGCCAGCATTGCGGATACATTGTAATTGATTCTCATCTTTTCACTCTCCTGTTTCAGCCGTACGTCCCTCTCCCGCAGGGAACGGAGGACGCCCGTTTTTTTACATATGCTGCTGTTAAGCATATACCGGTTTTCAGCATACGCCGACTTCAAGCATGTTCTGTCTTCTAGGCGGCTTCACCCTGCCGGACTATTGCTCCCAGAAATACCTTTGCCACGCGGTACAGTTCCGCGCTTTCCGTGGGGTTGTGTTTCCCTGACCGGATCAGCTCCGGCATGCGTTTCTCGGAGGCAATGGTGGAAAGGTTTCCTACATTCCAGCTGCCCTCCGCTTCCTTTCTAAAATTATCGGCTATCTCCTGCAGTTTCGTTACCTCTACTCTGCCTTCACCGAAAAGCATTCCATGTACGGTCCCCTGGTTCAGTGTGAGCCTGGCCTGCATATGCTCCTCCTCGGAAAGGGTCACGCCGATGGTGACGGTTCCCTTCTCCTGGCTGCTCTTGTCCAGGGTAAGGTGAACCCTGGCAAGCCTGTCACCCACATACATGGGCAGATAATACTCCTCCCTTTTTGCCAGGGCTGCCGCCACGGTAAGCTGTTTGTGGCTCAGCTGCATCTGTTTCACGTCCATGCTGCTGTCTGCCTCCGCAAAGGTGGCCTCCTCCACGGATTTCATGGAGTCTTCGGTCATCTGGCTGTAATCGGAGACAAATTCCTCCATACTGTCCAGTTTCTGCCACAGCCTGGCGGACGCAGGGCCTTCTTCCTGCTTTGGTTCCTCCGCGGCCCCATCCGGATTGGCCTTACGGGCCAACAGCGCCATGATGTCCACGGGAGACTTCTTCACCCCCGCGGAACGCTGTCTGTCCCCAAAGGAAAACAGGTTTTCCGTTCCGTAGGTAAGCGCCTGTGCCGCCATCAGATTATCCGCGCTGGCAGGCAGCTCGCCCCTCTGCAGTACCGTAATGCTTTCCTGGTCCGCGGCATTCACCGCCTGCCGCTGCTCTTCCAACTGTGTCCTGTTATATTCCCTCGTGGCCTTCTCATCAGGCGACACTTCCGTCAGCACGTCGTTGGCAGCCTTCACAAAAGCTTCTGCCACAGGTTCCGCAGGCCCTGCCGCCTCCGCAGCCAAGCCTGTCGTTCCGGCAGCCAAGCCTGTCGTCCCGGCAGTTGAACCTGACATGCCTGTTGCTCCGCTTGTCACCCCTGAGGCCGAACCTGACATCCCTGTAGCCCTGCCTGCCGTCCCCTGTCCGGGACGGTCCTGCCCGTTCCCCGCAGTGTCCCCGGACTTCCCAGGTTCGGGGGCAGCCGCAGGTTCTGCCGCCGCCCTGATATCGGCCACGGTTTTCACAAATGCCCTGGATATCTGTTCCGAGATGCTTTCCCCGCCCCGGGCCGGCTTGGGGATGTCCCCCAGTTCATCCGGCACGCGGATATCCACACTCTTTCTCCTGTTATTCTGCAGCGCGGAGAGCAGATTGGAAAAGTGCAGCTCTGCCTGGGCGTTCACCAGGGCTCCCACCGCAGCGCCCTCGGCCTTTTCAATCTGGCGCACCAGGCGGTAAATGCCGATATAACTTTCCCTCTCCTCCGGCGTAATTTCGTTATTCCGCTCCAGTCCATACAGAAAGCGGCTGTAGCTCTCCGCCTCTTTCTTGTACTCGGGCGGCAGCTCCCTGAAATACTTTTCCAGTTCCCCGAAGCTCTTCTCCAGG
The DNA here is from genome assembly GCA_910578995.1 of uncultured Acetatifactor sp. Classification (GTDB taxonomy): domain Bacteria; phylum Bacillota; class Clostridia; order Lachnospirales; family Lachnospiraceae; genus Acetatifactor. Next base: position 66,149 of record CAJTSY010000007.1, on the reverse strand, counting down.
GGATTGAAACCGTCCCTGATCATCTTCAGGGTGGCCGCGGGCGTCAGCTTCTCCAACACGCCCTGGACCTGTCTGTCCGCATCCTTTACTGCCTCAACATTGGACGTGTTCATTTCCATCTGGTTGTAACCCAGGATTCTCACCGCCCTGCGGTTCTCCTCCGTAAGCTCCAGTCCCAGATCCTTCAGAATATGGTCCACGCTGGCAAACGCCTTCTCAATGCTGTCCCCCATGTCGTTTCTGGGAGCGGTCATCAGTTTCTCATAGCTTGCCTGTGCCTTTTCATACTGGTCCTGCAGCACCCGGCCTTCATTGTAAATGGTTTCCAGGGAGGCGCCGCCCTGGCCCTTTGCAAACATTCCAAGCACGTCCGCGGGCAGCCCCGGCAGCTGGCCTGTCACATTGCTGACCTGCCGGTAATTGTGATACTTTTCAAGGGCCATGGAATCCCTGGGGAAATACTGGCCTGCCAGTTCGTATTCAGCCTGTTTCAGGGCTTCGATGAGCTCCTCCATGGGGGCCGTGTCAATGGAAAATCCGCTCTTAAGCAGCTTCACATTCACCTCCGCCGTCATGCGCAGCCTGACCTCCTCCAGCTGCCGTCTGGCAGTGATGTCCCCCACGCTGGCCTCCCACAAGGCATTGCTGTGGTAATAATCCGAAACGGCGGCCGCCTTCTCGTACAGGCTCTCCCCGTTTCCGCTCAGGGAGGCATATATGGGGTTTTTCCCCTGGGCCACCGCAGCGGCAGCGGCCTCTCCGAACCGTTTTTCCGTCAGGGGAAGCTCCAGTTCCCGAAGTTCCTCCAGACGTCTCAGGTTATCCCCGGTGACGGGCAGGCCTCTGTCAAGGAGCCAGGCCGCATTCCTCCGGCTGTCCTCGTTTACTTCCCTTCCCGACTGCCGGATGATCCTGTCCACCTGCCCCTGGATCTCACCGCTCTGCTCCGTGCCTGCGCTCCGGGTGTAATATCCCTGAACCTCCTCCGCGTAAAAGCGGGGAACGCTGCTTCCCCTGCCCGCACCGCTGTTCTGGGCCAGATACAGGCTCCATATCTCGTTTTCCAGTTCATTGTCAATGAGGTAACTGCGGCTCCCCTCCGCCATAGGCTGCAGTTCCGACGCCATGGCCCAGGCCCTGGACACGGACGCAAGATTCTCCCTGGTCAGGGGGACATCCGCCTCGCGGAAGCCGTCCAGCACGGCCCTTGCCAGTGTCTGGCTTCCCAGGGCGGCCGTCAGGGTCTTCACATCCAGGTCGTCGGTATACCCCACAATGTCCTTCCCCGCTCTGGCCAGTTCCGCCTTGATCTTATCCAAAATGGTTACGGCCTCCTGGGGATCCATGCTGCCGAAGTCAAAGCCCTCCTCCTGCATCCTGGCGTAATCCTCATCGGAAAGAGTATGTGACATGACTGTCATATAATCCCGGTTGACGCCAACGTCTATGTCAGCCGCCTCCTGCTGAAGTTCAATGAGGCTTTTTCCCCTTTCCCCGCCTGCCCCCGGAAGATCGGATCTGCCGTCTCCCCCGAAGAATGCCGCGAAAGGGGTCTGGGTAGCCGACACAATGTGGTCGGCCTGGGCTCCCTGCACTCTCTCCCTCTGCCGTCTCTGTGCTTCTTTGATCGCCTGTTCTGTAAATGTAATCTTCAAAGTCGCTCTCCTGTTCCAGTTCCGTCTCTTTCCCCTGCTCCTCCAGGCTCCGGGGAAAGACTTTCCGGATTTTCTAAAGATAAAAAGGTGCAAGCACACCTGTTGTACTCACACCTTTTATTTCGGTAATTATGGAAAAAACCTTTACCCACAAAGGATGAATTAGAAGAGAAACACTGCCGCGCCGTAGGGAGGCAGATCCACGGAAATGGAAAATTCCCTGTTCTGGCAGGGTACAGCTTCCACCGGGATTTCCTTTTCGATCTCATTGCCCCACCCGCCAAACCTCTCCTCGTCGCTGTTCAGCAGCAGCTTATATTTCTTCTTTTTGGACACGGTGGGCACGGGCACTCTGTAAGCCTCCCTCTTTATGGGCGTCATGTTCAGCACAAACAGAAGGCTGTTGGTGCCCTTGGAAGACTTTCTCACAAAGGAGTAGACACTGTTCTCCCCGTCGTTGGCATTCATCCATTCAAAGCCGTCCCAACTGTCGTCTATCTCATAGAGGGCAGGATATTTGCGGTACAGCTTCAGCAGTTCCTTCACATAGGCCTGGAGACCCTGGTTGTTTTTCTCGCCAAGCAGAAACCAGTCCAGTTCCCGCTCCTCGCTCCATTCCCTTTCCTGTCCGAAGTCCTGTCCCATGAACAGCAGTTTCTTGCCGCTGTGGCCGAACATGTAGGTGTAACCCACCCTGAGGTTCGCATACTTGTCAAGCTGATACCCGGGCATCTTGTTCACCATGGAGCATTTCAGATGCACCACCTCGTCGTGGGACAGGGGCAGAATATACTTTTCCGCATGATTGTAACTCATGGCAAAGGTCAGCGTATTATGGCTTCCCTTTCTGTACAGGGGATCCAACTTCATGTACTCGCAGAAATCATGCATCCACCCCATATTCCATTTAAAGGTAAACCCAAGGCCTTCCCCGCCGATCTCCCCGGATACATTGGGCCATGCGGTGGACTCCTCGGCCACGGTGATAAAGCCCGGATAGGTGCCCCTGACCACGGAATTCAGGTGCTTGAAGAACTCAATGGCCTCCAGGTTCTCGTGTCCGCCGTACTTATTGGGAACCCACTGGCCGGCCTGCTTGCCATAATCCAGGTACAGCATGGAAGCCACGGCATCCACCCGGATCCCGTCGATGTGGAATTCCCGGAGCCAGAACAGCACGTTTGCGATAAGGAAATTCTTCACTTCCGGTTTGGCGTAATTAAAGATCTTGGTCCCCCAGTCGGGATGGGATCCCAGCCTGGGATCCGGATGCTCGAAGATGCACTGTCCGTCAAACTCCGCCAGGCCATGGGCATCCGTAGCAAAGTGGGCCGGCACCCAGTCCAGGATCACGCCCACGCCTATACCGTGCATTTTGTCCACCAGATACATGAAGTCCTTCGGAGTGCCGTATCTGGATGTGGGGGCGTAGTATCCCGTCACCTGATACCCCCAGGATCCGTCATAGGGATGTTCCAGGACCCCCATCAGCTCAATGTGGGTGTATTTCATTTCCTTCAGGTATTCCGCAAGCCTGTCCGCAAATTCCCGGTATGTATAGAAGCCCTCCTTCCCGTTGGGATGCTTCATAAAGGAGCCGATATGGCATTCATAAATGGCCATGGGCTGCCTGTATACATTCTTCGCATCACGGGATACCATCCATTTAGTATCCTTCCATTCAAAGCCCTCCAGGTCTGTGATAATGGAAGCCGTCCCCGGTCTGTACTCCGCGTAGTTGGCAAAGGGATCCGCCTTGTAAAGCTTTCTGCCGTCCCCGGCCGTGATGAGGAATTTGTACATTTCCCCTGTCTTCACCCCGGGAATAAACAGTCCCCAGATACCCACAGGCCCCAGTTTCTCCATGGGATACTCTTCCTCGTTCCAGTTGTTGAAGCTGCCGATTACATGTACGGCCCTGGCATTTGGAGCCCATACCCCAAAATAGATTCCCTCCACTCCTTCCTCTTCAGACACATGGGCGCCCAGTTTTTTATAAATGTCGTAATGGGTCGCCTGTGAAAAAAGATACTGGTCTGCCTCGGAAATAAACACCTTTGTTCTCTGTTCTGTCATTTCTTTCCCACCTTTCATGCTACAAAATCCTTTTCAGTCAATATAATCATGTCTTCATCGTCGTACCGTCTCGCCAGAAGAATATCAAAGAAATGCCCAAGGGTCTTTCTGTTGGCATGACGTATGGCCTCATCTATAATCTGCTTTACCTCAAGCACAGTCACCACATGGTCAATGGTCTGGCACTCCTCGATTCTGGTGTGCAGCGCGAGCATTCCGAGATCATCTATGGAATACTCTTTTTCCCGCGCATACCTTCTGCCAAAGGACACCAGCGTGTCGTTGCTCAGGGCCTCCAGATCCATGCGGGACGTAAAGTCGCCAAACAACTGGGGTACTCCCAAAAACAGTTTCTGAATGGCCTTCTTTGTGTCCTCTATAATAACGATGATTCCAAATTTCTCCTGCTGCAGCGCCATATGAAGCATAGATGCGGTATTGCTGTCCATTCCCGAGGCCTTCTGGATAATCAGCGCCCCGTTGTTCAGGCCTTCCAGTGTCTCCCTTACATTCTTCCGGCTCAATCCCTCCCCGGTAATCCTGGCCACCTTTCCGGAGAAATTACTGTCCGTCATCCTCACCTCGCGAATCATGTTCTTCGCAAGTGTCATGGTATCCATTCCCTCTTCACCGGTAATGACTATATTTCCGGTATAAGCCGCCATACTAATGCCGTCGATTGCCTTCACAAGCTGTTCCCTGGACTGCCGGTTCTGAATGAAAGGGGCAAACAGTTCCTTTTCCTCCCGGGTAAGATCGCGAACTTTGGCTTTTTCCCGTTCCAGAGAATCTCTTCCGGTTCCATCGGAAGATTTGGAGGATGTTTTCTGCTTTTTACCGCCTTCCCGAGCTGTCTTCCCTTCCTGATCCTGAAGCTCCTCCACCTGTTCCAGTACCTCCAGATAGTCTGACGCCTCCGTCCGGGGAGCTTCCTGTTCTTCCTCCTCCGGCTCCCCGGCCCTGTCTTCCTCCGATTCATCCCCGCCTTCTGTCAGTTCCGGGGGATCATTGTAATCCAGTTCTTCCTGTTCTTCAGCCCATTCCGCATGATCGGCCTCCATAAATTCCACATCTTTCAGGTCTTCCAACTCTTCTGCATAACCAGCAGCTTCCTCATAGGCCGGCTCTTCCCCACTGGACTCTTCTGCATTGGTTCCTTCTATGTAAGCGTCCTCCACATAGCCCTGAAACTCCGCATCCTCAGGCTCTTCCACATAAGTCCCTTCTGCATAAACGTCTTCCCCATAATCCTGGAATTCCGTATCCTCAGGCTCTTCCACATAAGTCCCTTCTGCATAAACGTCTTCCCCATAATCCTGGAATTCCGTATCCTCAAACTCCCCTATATAAGCCCCTTCTTCCTCATAATTCAGGTATTCCCCACTCTCCGCGGATTCCACACAGGACTCTTCTGTATAAGCCTCCTCCACGTAACCCTGGAATTCCGTACCATCAGGCTCTTCCGCATAAGCCCCTTCTGCATAAACGTCTTCCCCATAATCCTGGAATTCCCGGTTCTTCGCCTCTTCCACATTAGTCCCTTCCACATAAGCGTCCTCCGCATAACCCTGGAGTTCCGCATCCTCGTACTCCCCTATATAAGTCCCTTCTTCCTCATAATTCTGGTATTCCCCACTCTCCGCGGATTCCGCACAGGACTCTTCTGTATAAGCCTCTTCCACGTAACCCTGGAATTCCGTACCATCAGGCTCTTTCACATAAGCCCCTTCTGCATAACTTTCTTCCCCATAGTTCAGGGAGGGCTGTTCCTCTGCGGATTCTGTACAGTACTCCTCCCCATCCCCCGGTTTTTCTATATAATCCGGACGTCCCTGCGCCCGCCGCTGTTGCCCTGTCCCCGCTTCCGTCGAGCCTGCAGCGGCCGAGGCTTTACCTTCCGCCTCCCTGCCTGCCGGCTTTTCCCCAGGGGCTTCCTCCAGCTGGGCAAGAAGCCCGTCACGGACAGAAGCCTCAAACTCTGTAAACATAGGGCCGGTCTGCCGCAGCACATGCCTGCGTACTTCCTCCCTGCACTTTTCTTCGTTATCTTTTTTCGTCCGCTCCCATTCCGCCAAAATATCTTCTATTTTCATCTGGCCTGTAATCTGCCGTTCCACAACCGTTTTTTCCGGCAGGATCATTCTGATCTGTCCATCCGTCTCCTGGGAAAGCACCTCTGCCAGATCGCCGGATGTCGACATGTTCTCCACAGCTGCCGGCCCTCGTTCTACAGCATCATATGCCGGCCTGTTCCCTGCTTCCGCCTCCTGCACCGGCTCCCGCTCTGCTGCACCGTATGCCGGCCTGTTCCCTGCTTCCGCCTCCTGCACCGGCTCCCGCTCTACAGCAACGTCCGTCGGCCTGTTCCCTGCTTCCGTCTCTTCCTGCATCTGCCGCATGACCAGCGAGGAGACATCTTCCCGGTCCGCCAGGGATTCCAGTTCCGTTCCTGCCATCTCCCCGGTCTCCCCGAAGAATACCTCCGTTTCCTCGGTTTCTTCCATTTCCCCCGGAATCGCGCCTGCCGGCTCCTCCCCGCCGTATCCGGCCATATTCTCTTCGGGACTGCCGGGATCTCCATTTGCCCCCAGCACTTCCTGGAGCCCTGCGGCAAGCTCTTTCTGGAGGTTAATGGTATTGTACTTTCCCACATCCATGGTCTTCACCTGGATGTCCAGCTCCTCCGGGAGATCAGGGGCTTCCCCCTGTTCCTCTGCATATCCCGATTCATAATTGCCATACCCCTCATAAGGAAGCGCCTCCTCACCGGAATCAGAATAAACCTCCTGCTGCTCATATTCCTGCGCCTCGGCATCCTCCGAATATGATTCTTCCTGTACATATTCGTCAAAACGGTGGTCATACACATCCTGCTGTGACGGTGTCAGGGGCTGGTGGAGCATCTTCAGCTCCATGGCCTTCACCACATACTTACCGTCCCCGAACCACAGGATCAGTTCGTCACATTCCTCCACACAGCGGGTTGCAAGCCCCACCCTGTGATAGAGGTAAGCCAGTTCATAGGCCCACTTCTCCCTGTAATCCCGTTTTTTAAGTTCTTCCAAAACCCCAATACGTTCTTCCAGGTTCACGTTCTGCGCCTCATAGAGCTTATACTGCAGAATGTAGCGCCCGGAGTCCTTGGGGGCTGCTTTTACAAACTCATTATAATAGTTCACTGCCTGCACAAATTCTTCCGTCTTAATGCACAGCTCGCAGAGCGAATAGCAGATGGTTCTGCCTCCCGGTTTTCTCTCATAGGCCAGCTTCAGCATATTCTTTGCATCTTCATAGCGCCTGTTCACCTTATACAGATCACTGACCATGCAAAGCATCATGACGCTTTTTACCCGCCGCCAGTCGATCATATCCGCGATATCCGCAGCCTGGCCGTACTCTCCTTCTGCTATCAGCGATTTTATTTCATCCGCCCTTACTTTATATTCATATTTATCCAACGTAATCCGCTCCCTCTTCTGGTAAAAACAACCGGAAATCCGTCTCGCATACAGCGCCCAGTCTTACTTGCTAGTGTAACATAACAGTCTTGCATATGTCAAAAAGAAATTGCGAATAATCGTTCCAGACTGCATGCCAAATACGCAGAAAAAACGATGTCAAAGCAGACGGCTCAGCTCGGCAAACTGTTCCAGGTTAAGCGCCTCCCCCCTGACGGTGGCGGGCAGCCCCATCTTTTCCAGCGCCTGCCTTGTCCTCTCCCTGGAAATTCCCAGCTCCGGCGCGTTCCCCAGGCTGTTGGCAAGGGTTTTGCGGCGCTGGTTAAAAGCCGCCCTGATCAGGGAGAACAGTTTTTCCTCATCCTCCGCCTGCACCGGCGGGGTGTGATATCTGGTCAGACGCACCACGGCGCTTCCCACGCCGGGCCTGGGTATAAAACAGTTTGGCGGCACATTTGCAACAATCTCCGGCTTCGCATAATACTGTACCGCAAGGGAGAGAGCTCCGTAATCCCCGGTTCCGGGACCCGCCTGCATCCGGTCCGCCACTTCCCTCTGCACCATGACGGTAATACTCTCCAGGGGCACGTTTTTTTCGAATAATCCCATAATAATGGGAGTGGTAATATAGTAGGGCAGGTTTGCCACCACTTTAAGGGGCCTGCCTCCCCTTTCCTCCGCCAGGCCCCTTATGTCCATCTTCAGGATGTCCTGGTTGATAACCGTGACATTGTCGTACGGTGCAAGGGTCTCCTCCAGAATGGGAATCAGATTCCTGTCTATCTCCACCGCCACCACTTCCCCGGCGCGCTCCGCCAGGTACTGGGTCATGGTGCCCAGTCCGGGGCCAATCTCCAGGACACAGTCCTCCCGCGTGATACCGGCAGCCTGAATGATCCGGTCCAGCACTCTTGTGTCAATGAGAAAATTCTGCCCGTACTTTTTCTGGATCACCACATGGTGTCTGCGCAGAATCTCTATGGTATTCTGCGGAATTCCCAGATTCGCCATTTACGCATTTCCCTTCCCCTGCTGCAGATAGCAAAGTACCTCCCTCAGGTCCTTTCGTATGATTACGCTCAGCCGCCGCATTTCCTCATCCGGCGCTATCATGTCCGGCACCATAATTGGCCGCATTCCCGCAGCGTGGGCGGAGCGGATTCCGTTGGGAGAATCCTCAATTGCATAAGCCTGTCCCGGTTCCACCCCAAGCCTGCCGCAGGCCATCAGGTAAATATCAGGACGGGGCTTGGAATGCTCCACCATGTCCCCTGTCACCACTGTCTGAAAATACTCCCGCATCCCGGCCCGGTCCAGATAGGTGAAAACAGAGGAACTCCTGGTGGAGGACGCCAGCCCCACTATGTACCCGGAACCCTTAAGCCACTCCAGGATTTCCCGGACCCCCGGCTTTATGGGAAGCCCGTTTCGCCGCAGGTATTCCTGGAGCCAGACCGCCGCCTCCTGCCGGAAGGCAGGATAGTCGAACCCTTCCCCGTAGGCCTCCCTCACAATCTGCCTGCTGTCATTGGAATTCAGGCCGATGCACCTGGGAAAAACCGTCTCCATATCCGGCAGTCCGTTTTTCTCCGCCACTGCCATCCACGCTTTCATGCACACAACTTCCGTGTCAAAAAGAACGCCGTCCATATCAAAAACCACTGCCTGCATTTTATCTCTCCTGTCCCTTTTATATAAGTATCCTCACTCCAGATAGGCGAAATCCTCCAGAAAATGGATGCAGTTGTACATCACCAGCACATCCATGCCATCCTCCGGCCTGTATTCCTCCATAAAACGGAATAATCTCCCGTTAAAATACCGCAGGTCCATCACGCCGATCCGCTCATAATGCGGAATCAGCAGCGGAATAAAGCAGTTTGCATAGGAATCCTTAATCACAAACAGGGTTTTTCCATTCCGGCACTCCGTCTGGATGTCTACGAACCCGTGATTATCATCCAGGAAAAAACCGTATTTGTTCTTCGTCTCCAGATAAGATTCCTCATAACAGGTATCCCTGGTATCCCTCAGGTCGTAGGTCACCGTCACAGGCCACCGGGCAGTCTCCGGAAAATAACGGATGACGTCCGCCTTTGTATTGAAATTCACCTTGGAGTGCAGCGTTCCAAGGAAATCCTCCGCCACCGTCTCCATGGAGGCGGCATCATAATACTCCCCCGTCTCCCCAACAGCCCCCATCCAGGCAAGATAGCCGTAGTACGCCCCCAGTGTAGTCCAGTGGTGGTCCGTACGGTAATAGATTTCTTCCTCCCTGTGCCGGCTCAGTACAGAGTACACGTCGATGTAGTGTTCCTCGCCGATCTGCTGCCGGACCCGCTCCAGAAAGGCCTCCTGGTCATAGTAAGGAGCGTGAAAAGGCATCTTATCACTGAGAATGGTATCGGCGGTGGGCACCATCATCACCCGCGCATCCCATTCCCTCACCAGCCTGTCCAGCATGACCAGTTTTTTGGTCTCCTGTACGGAAGAATACGCTTCCGGCAGATGCTGTTCGATAAGATAATCCCCCGCCCCCAGGTATACCCCGTTAATCTCCTTTTTCTGCAGGACTATATCCATATACGTTTTGACGGCAATCCACTTATCCCGACCCACAAACTGCTCCGTGAGATAGGTTTCGTATTTTCCGGTATAGCTTCCCTCCATCAGCGATTCCCATGAGAAATCCGGTTTCCGGGCCAGGACCTTATTTTCCATGTCGGAAAAAACGCGGTCTCCCCGGATCAGGTCCGCAAAAGTAAAGACAAGTATAATGGCTGACAGTAACAGCACTGTGTAAAAAGCGCTTCTCTTTTCGTTCATATATAAACTCCCCCGGCCTAAAAGCGGAAATACAGGAACGGATTGTAAGAGGCATCCACGATTCCCGCCACGGCCAGAATCAGCAGCGCCGCCGGAATCACCTTCTCCCCGAAACGGTACAGCGCAATGGCCCAGCCAGTCCGGGATCTGCGCAGCCTCCCTGCCACCCCGGCAGCAAGGGGCGTGGAAGCCAGCAGGGCGATTCCAAACAGAACCGCATACTGCCCGCACAGGTACAAAGCTTCCCCGTCCACCAGATTTCTGCCCATCCCCGCCATGACCATCAGATATCCCCAGATTCTGCCCGGCGCCTCCAGGGCGAACAGCACCCATCCCACAAATACCACCAGCAGAGTGTAGACAACGCCCACGCCCCCCGGAAGCCAGGACAGGACTTTTCCCAGAAACAGTTTTTCAAGCATCAGCGCAAGGGCGAACCACAGTCCCCAGAACAGAAAATTCCATCCGGCCCCATGCCAGATGCCCGTGAGCATCCACACGGCAAAAATGTTGAGCAGCTGCCTGCAGATGCCCTTCCGGTTACCCCCCAGGGGAATATAGACGTATTCCCGAAACCAGCTCCCAAGGGAAATATGCCATCTGCGCCAGAACTCCGTAACCGACCGGGAAATGTAAGGGTAGTGAAAGTTCTCCGGAAACCGGAATCCCAGCATTTCCCCCAGGCCGATGGCCATATCGGAATAGCCGGAGAAGTCAAAGTAGATCTGGAACCCAAAGGCTGCGATTCCGATCCATGCAGTGAGGACGCTTATCTCCCCCAGGTTCCTTTCCGACACAAGCACCCACAGTTCCCCCAGCTGGTTCGCCAGGAGAACCTTCTTCGCCAGGCCTGTGCAGAAGCGCTTCATGCCGCCGCTCACCGAGACCAGGTCCACCGGCCGGTTATGAAGCCTGCTCTCCACATCCCGGTATTTCACAATAGGTCCTGCGATCAGCTGTGGAAACATGGCCACATACACCCCGAAGTCCAACAGGTTCCTCTGTACCCCCGCCTCCCCCCGGTACACGTCGATGGTGTAGGACATGGTCTGAAAGGTGTAGAAGGAGATGCCGATGGGAAGGGGCAGGTTGAGGGGCGCCAGATTCGTGCCAAACATCCCGTTCACCGTCCCAACCAGGAAGTCCCCGTACTTGAAAAAGCACAGCAGGGACAGGTTGATCAGCACCGAGGACAGCAGGATCACCCTTGCCGCCCCCCTGCCCCTGAACCGCTCCAACAGCCGTCCGTGAACATAGTCCGCCACTGTGGAAAACAGCATCAGCAGCACATACACCGGCTCCCCCCATGCATAGAAAAGAAGGCTCCCCAAAAAGAGGATAACATTCTTCATCCTCCCGGGAATCAAATAATACAGGATAAAAAACAAAGGCAAGAAGCGGAACAGAAATACTACGCTGCTGAATACCATCTCATTTCTCTCCTTTGCAGGGAACGCCTTTGGGCGCCGCTGCTTTCGGCCCCGTCAGTTTCCCGCAGAACCTTCAATTTTTTCGCGAATCGTATCCAGGGCCAGACTGTTGGCCTCCTGGCACTGGGCAATCACCTCTTCCTCCGATTCTGCCTCAATGGCAAATCCCCCCAGCTGTACGAAGACAACATAAGAGCCTATCCGTTCCACCTGGGACGCCTGGATCTTGCCCACATTCTGGGGATACTGCATGGTATCGTTCACATTTGCCTCCCGGTAGGCCTTCAGGGCTTCCTCCACCCCGTCCGCCTTGTCATCAGCTGCCCGGATGATCACCAGGGCATCCACATTTGCGCTGATCATGGGCGTCTCGGCCATATAGTCCTCGTACATATCGGATGTAATCCCGTAAAACATCTCCAGCATCTGGGCATCAACAGGCATGTCCGGCCAGTAATTCTCCTGACCCAGCGCTTCTACAACCGCATCCCTCATCCCCTGCATTTCCTCGCTCCAGCCCTCGGGGGTCTCCGGAACCTGTCCGTCCTCCAGACTGCCGTCCCCGGCTCCCGACTGGCCGTCATCCCCGATACCCTCCTGGCTGTCATCCCCGGTACCCTCCTGGGTGCTCTCATCCCCGGCGCCCGGCTGCTCCTGGCTGCCCGATTCACTGCCCTGCTCCTGGGAGCTTCCCTCCTCCCGGCCTGCCTTGCCGCATGCCGACAGACTCAGAACCGCAGCCCCGACGCACAGGTACAAAAACATTTTTTTCATAATAAGTCTCCTCCTGAAATAATTTACGCTGTCTCTACAGTCTGCCCCATTTTCATAAAGGATACACTGCTTTCTGCCAAAAAAGCCTCCCCGGGACACCTGCATGAAACAAAGTCATTATATCATACTTACTGCAAAAAATAACCTTATTTTTCAATAAACTTAAAGGCATATGCTTCGAAGGTTTCCGCAAGCACGTTACCTCCGCATATAGTGCGATAATATTTGTTGCCTTTTCCCGGGAATGAGAGTATGATATTCTCAACCTGAAAACAATGGGAAAAAGAATGCAGGAGGTGTGTATATGGGAAGCGGTTCTTTTCGCAATTTTGTAAATGGTTTTGAGACAGTGGACGGCAGCCGGGAAAAAAAGGGCGGCCCGTCCAAAAAAGGTCCCGCGGGCAAAATCGGGGCGATAGCGGTGCTGGCCGTTATAATCGCTATCCTGGGGCTGAATTCCGCCTATGAGATCAAGGAGCAGGAGCAGGCGGTGCTGATCACGTTAGGAAAGGCCCAGGCGGTGACGGATCCGGGACTTCATTTCAAAATACCCTTTATCCAGCAGGTCAGGAAGGTGAATACCACCATCCAGGGATTTTCCATCGGCTATGACACGGAGAGCAATGAGCTAAACGAAGAGGAATCCCTGATGATCACTTCCGACTTTAATTTTATAGACGTTGATTTCTATGTGGAATACCGTTACAGCGATCCGGTAAAGGCCATGTTCGCTTCCAGGGATCCCCTGAACATCCTGAAGAACATCAGCCAGAGCTGTATCCGTACCGTAATCGGCAGCTATCCCGTGGACGATGTGCTGACCACAGGAAAAAATGAAATCCAGTCCTCCATCCGGGAAATGATCCTGAACCGCCTGGCAGAGCAGGACATCGGCATCCAGCTGGTAAATATCACCATCCAGGATTCCGAGCCTCCCACTGTGGAAGTCATGGAAGCCTTCAAGGCCGTGGAATCGGCAAAGCAGGGCAAGGAGACGGCGCTGAACAACGCCAACAAATACCGCAATGAACAGCTCCCCTCCGCCCAGGCCCAGGCGGACGGCATCATCAAGGACGCGGAAGCCCGGAAGATGGAGCGGATCAACGAGGCGACCGCCCAGGTGGCCCGCTTTAGCGCCATGTATGCGGAATATATCAAAAATCCGGTGATCACCAAGCAGAGAATGTTTTACGAAGCAATGGAAAATGTGCTGCCAGGCCTGAAGGTGGTCATAGAGGGATCCGGGGGCAACATGCAGACCATCTATCCCCTGGATTCCTTCACCGGAGGCAGTGACGGCGCCTCCGCGGAAAACAGCGGTGAAACAGCGGCTCCCCCATCCCTTCCGGAGGAGACCCCCGTCCCGGAAACCCAGCCTTAAACAGACTATAACCCCAAATAGAAACCAGGAGGTGTATCTATGAAAGCCGTGAAAAAAATTGCCCTGATTGTTGTGGTACTGGCCGCCCTCATCACGGGACTGTCCAGCATTGTGGTTACCCAGGAAAACGAATACAGCCTGATCCGTCAGTTCGGAAAGATCGACCATGTGGTAGCACAGGCCGGCATCAGTTTCAAGGTTCCCTTTATCCAGAGCGTGGATAAGCTGCCAAAACAGGTGCTGCTGTACGATCTGCCTTCCTCCGACGTCATCACCAGCGACAAGAAGACCATGATCTGCGACAGCTACATCCTGTGGAAGATTGCGGATCCCCAGAAATTTGCCCAGACCCTGAATTCCTCCATCACCAATGCGGAGGGAAGGCTCGATGTCATTGTGTACAATTCCACCAAGAACGTCATCAGCAGCACCACCCAGGATGACGTGATTTCCGGAAGGGACGGGGAACTGTCCGCTGCCATCCTGGCCAATATCGGAAATTCCCTTGACCAGTACGGCATCGCCCTGCTGTCCTTTGAGACCAAAAAACTGGACCTCCCGGGGGACAACAAAGCCGCCGTGTATGAACGCATGATCTCCGAGCGCGACAATATTGCCGCCACCTATACCGCGGAGGGAAGTTCAGAGGCGCAGATCATCCGGAATACCACTGACAAGGAAGTCACCGTCCTCCTCTCTGAGGCAGACAAGGAAGCCGCCATTCTGGTATCAGAGGGCGAGGCCGAGTATATGCGGATCCTCTCCGAGGCCTACAATGATGAATCCAGGCAGGAATTTTATTCCTTTGTGAGAAGTCTTGACGCCCTGAAGAATTCCATGACGGGCGGAAATAAAACCGTGATCCTTTCCCCGGACTCTCCCATCGCACAGATTTTCTACGGAAACCGATGACAGACATGGCGTAAAGGGGCTGTCCCGCAGGCGCAGACATGCGCAGCGGGGCAGCCCCTGTTCTTTTTCCCGTCCCCTCCGAATTCCAGACTGGGGCCCGTTCATCCGGGCCGGATGCCTTATTTCCAGGGATTTTTCCGGAAGCCTCCCCCTGTGGAGACAATCTTCCCGGCCTGGGTGCCTTGTTCCTGACATTCATCCGAAATCCTCCCCCGTTGCCGGGACTGCCTGACTTTCGGCTTCCCCGGCAAATTCGGTCAGAAAAAGAAGATAATGGCTCCTGCCGTTTAAAGTTACAAGGGAATGGCGCCGGAATCCCAGCCGTTCGCACAGTTTCAGAGACGGGAGATTCTCCGTCTCCACCAGAGCCTGCACTTTATGAAATTCCAGGGCCGCCGAAGCATAGGCCAACACCGCCCTGCAGACCTCCCACGCATATCCCTGCCGCTGCCAGGGTACTCCGATGATAAACCCCAGTTCCGGATCTTCAAATCCTTCCCGGTAGGAAAAGCCCGCACGTCCGATAACCTCTCCGGTTCCCTTCTCCACCACCGTCCACACGCCGAAACCGAAAAAGGTATAGACTTTTTCAATATATTCCCGGATGTAACGTTTCTCCTGCTCCCTGTCCGGATACAGATCCTCCATGTACTCCGTAATGGCCGGATTGCTGTAGATCCGGTAAAAAGCCTCCACATCCTCCGGCATGGTCTCCCGCACCAGGCATCTGTCCGTCTCCAGAATATTCCAGGGCATCCCCTTCAGCCTGCGGTAAGCCCTTTCCACATATTCAGGCTCCAGCTCCTCCGGATCTTCCACCGCAAACAAAAATCCTGAAAAGTCTTGATCCCGGTTCTCCGGATGAAGGTAGATAATCACAGCCTCTCCCCGGCTGCGCAGCTCTTCCCCGGCCGCCGCGTCGTCCGTCACATACAGCACTGCCCTCTCCCCATCAACGGCAAGGGGAATTTCTTTTAAGTATGCCAACTTTATCCACTTCCCTCTTTACGAAAGATACATTTTAGGTTACAATCACATGGTACAATTGTCATTATATCTCATTTTAAACAGAAAGGATATCTATTATGGAAAAAAATCCTGTTGTCACCATCACCATGAAAAGCGGGGAAATAATCCGTCTTGAACTGTACCCGGAGACCGCTCCCATTTCCGTGAACAATTTCATCAGCCTGGTAAACAAGAAATTCTACGACGGCCTTATCTTCCACCGGGTCATCAATGGATTCATGATCCAGGGCGGCTGTCCCGAAGGAAGCGGCATGGGCGGCCCCGGTTATCACATCAAGGGCGAATTTGCCAGAAACGGCGTCAAAAATGACCTGAAACACACACCCGGAGTCCTGTCCATGGCCCGCTCCATGCATCCTGATTCCGCGGGCTCCCAGTTTTTCATCATGCACAGGAGCGCGCCCCATCTGGACGGAAGCTATGCTGCCTTCGGTAAAGTGACGGAGGGCATGGAGGTTGTAAACCGGATCGCTGAAACTCCCACCGACGGCGGAGACCGGCCCCTGGAGCCCCAGATTATGGAAAGTGTGACTGCGGACACCTTCGGGGTGGAATATCCGGAGCCGGAATGCTGCTAAATACAGGGCGTTCATGTTTTGTTAACAATTCATTAAATTATTATTAAATTAAAGACCATTGTTTATACATTTCTTTTCAGTATACTGATTTTATCAAGCAAAAGCCTACAGCCAACCAGAGTTACTGTTTACTAAATAACTTTTTCATAATAATGCCAGGGAACGTAAGTTCTCTGGCATCCTCCCTTTTCAGAACCTCTTTTTAGAACTTTCCCATTCACCTTTATAACTCCCTTTTCTCAGGCCGCTTTATGGCTCCGTTTCCAGAAAGAACCAAAGGCCTCCGCTTTCCCGCACGACCCGATCCGCCGACATTCCTTCCGTCCCGGCATGTTTTTATAGGATGGATACAGATTATTCTATTTCCAAGGGATATTGCATGAAGGCCGGGACGGCTCCCTGATTCCTGACAGGACAGATTTCCCCCCTAAAAAAGGAGGATGCCAGGGAACCGGGTTCCCTGGCTATAATTATGAAAAAGTTATTCTGTAAACTGTGGCTTGCTAATTCATTTTGTCTTCGTTGCTTATGAATATAGTATATCCATAAGAAATGTATAAACAATGATTAGAAATCAAATATACATTGAATGATCTGTTAACAAAATATGAATTAGGCCTTGCCTACAGAACCAAATAACTCCATCTTCTCCTTTACGGTAGCCTTGATAGCCTCAGCTCCGGGAGCCAGAAGCTTGCGGGGGTCAAATCCCTTGCCCTGCAGATCCTTGCCCTCTTCCACGTACTTGCGGGTAGCTGCGGCAAAGGCCAGCTGGCACTCAGTATTTACATTGATCTTCGCCACGCCCAGGCTGATGGCTTTTTTGATCATATCGGCAGGAATGCCTGTGCCGCCGTGAAGAACCAGGGGCATGTCCCCTGTCAGCTGCTGTACGGCATCCAGGGTCTCAAAGCTTAATCCCTTCCAGTTAGCGGGATATTTGCCGTGGATATTGCCGATGCCTGCCGCCAGGAAGTCAACTCCCAGGTCAGCGATGGCCTTGCACTCCTTGGGATCAGCGCACTCGCCCATGCCTACCACACCGTCTTCTTCTCCGCCGATGGAGCCTACCTCGGCCTCAATGGAAATTCCCTTTCCGTGTGCCGCCGCAACCAACTCTGTGGTCTTCGCCACGTTCTCGTCGATGGGATAGTGGGATCCGTCAAACATTACGGACGAGAAACCGGCCTCGATGCACTTATAGCAGTGCTCATAGGAACCATGGTCCAGATGAAGGGCTACGGGAACATCAATGTCCAGATCCTTCAGCAGGCCGTTCACCATGCCCACCACCGCATGGTAGCCGCCCATGTACTTGCCTGCGCCCTCGGACACGCCGAGAATCACGGGGGACTTGCACTCCTTGGCAGTCAGCAGGATGGACTTGGTCCACTCCAGGTTGTTGATGTTGAACTGGCCCACCGCATAATGGCCTGCCTTTGCTTTTTTAAGCATTTCTGTTGCAGAAACTAGCATAATTCTAATACCTCCATTTTATATATTTGCGCCATGTGCCTCCCCCGCACAGGGTTCTTCACGCAGCGCTTATTATCTGATTCAGCTGCCTGTCTATTTGGAAGGCGGATTTCCTACCCTGATGTCAATTCCTTTACATACATTTCTGATCGTTGTTTTTGTATGGCTGCCGCCGTTTTCGCCATCCAGGGTCCATGCCAGGGGTTCTTCCGATTCCAGTGTCAGCTCCGCGGTGCGGAACGAGTATATGGAATTGGTGTCAATATCCCGGTTCAGCAGGGACACCATAATATTATTCAGTTCTACCGGGTTTCTGGGACTCTTGATCAAAGTCACCTCGAAGACGCCGTCGTCCATCTGGACATTTTTGCCCGTAATGTTCTTAAAGCCTCCCACAGAGGTTGAATTGGTGACCATGCCGAAGACGAAATCGTCCTCCACTTCGTTTTCCTCCCAGCTGACCTTTACATGGTAGGAGCGGATGGAAGACAGCCTCTTCATTCCTTCCAGCAGATACGCCATATGTCCCAGCACGTTTTTCATGTCCTGTGCAGTTTCATAGGATACATCCGTAAAAATACCGAAGGCGGCAATGTACACAAATACATCCTCTCCGTCACTGTCGGAAAAAGAACCGATGTCGCAGGGAAAATCCCTGCCTTCCACGATCACCTCCGCCGCCTGCACCATGTTCTTCGGCAGGGAAAGGCTTCCGCCGAAATCATTGGTACTGCCTGCCGGAATGTAGCCGATGGGAGTGCGGAACCCGCTCCGGATCATCCCCGTTACCACTTCATCCAGGGTACCGTCGCCTCCGCTGCATACCACCAGGTCGTATTCCCTGCGCCGCCCTGCCACTGCCTCCACGGCATCTCCCTGCCTGCGGGTGGGCGCCACTGTAATCTCATATCCGGCCCCTGCAAAGACGTCCAATATATCCGCCAGCTTATTTTTGATAAGCGCTTTCCCGGCTTTCGGATTGTATACAAATAACAGTTTTTTGTTCATACTTTCAATCCGGCTTCTATCCCTCTCACAAAATCAATAATGCCGTCTACGGCAGCATCCTCATCAGGACCTTCAGCCATGATTTCCAGGTTTTCGCTGATATCCAGTCCCAGCGTCATCATACCCATGATGCTTTTGGCATTTACCCTTTTCTCACCGGACTGGATATAAATGGCGCTTTCGTATTTACTGGCTTTCTGGACCAGCAATGCGATGTGTCTGGCCATCTGCTCATCTTCCAGACTGATGCCGATACTTTTCTTTTTCATTTCTTTCCTCCTTGCCATCCGTTCTTTTCATGCTTTACAGCCTTATTTTTTCCGCAAGCTCACTGAGCCTGCGTAATCTATGGTTTACCCCGGACTTGCCCAGAACCGGTTCAAAGTATTCCCCCAGCTCCTTCAACGGCACATCCGGATATTCCAATCTGATCTCCGCCATCTCCCGCAGATTGTCCGGCAGGTTCTGAAAACCGTAATGTATCCTGATATACTCGATATCCTCCACCTGCCTGGCGGCAGCGTTTACCGTCTTCGCAATGTTGGCAGTCTCACAATTCACCCGCCTGTTCACGGAGTTCCGCATCTCCTTCAAAATACGCAGATTCTCCATGTTCATCAGGGATACGGTGGCCTCGCAGACATTCAGCAGATCCACAATCCCCTCCCCCTCCTTCAGGTATACCACATGGTATTTCTTCCGGCGGATAATCCTGGATTCTATGCCGAAGACCTTCATCAGTTCCCGCAGCTGTGCCGCCTTTGCTCCGTCCACGCAGTCAAATTCCAGATGGTATCCTTTGGCCGGATCGCTCATGGAACCCACACTGAGAAACGCTCCTCTGAGAAAGGCCCTCTGACAGCAGGAATTCTTGATCAGAAGGGGACTCACAGGCTTGTCCAGATCTCCCACTTTGGCAAGCAGCCCCTGCATTTCCTCCCCGTCCAACACCCTGTCCGTATCTATATTATATGTTTTTTTCAATAATGTAAAGCCTTTTCTGGCAACGGTTTCATTTTCAGTCTGAAATCCAACGGTAAATCCCCCCTTCTCATCCCGGCCGTATTGACCGCACAGATTCATGAGGGCCGCCAGCTCCGCAATCTGGCAATGTCTGGCCGGACTGACCCTTCCGGCCAGTTCCGCCTTAACCTCACTTGAGAATGACATATGTCCTCCCCGGCCGGAATGTCTGCCCTGCAGGCTATTTCCCCTGTTGGTTCACATCCCGGTGATACAATTTTATTCCATATTTTCCCTTATCCTTCATGCGCCTGTAAAGCTCGTTGGCAAGGGTGACGCTTCTGTGTTTTCCGCCGGTACAGCCGATGGAGACCACCAGGCGGTATTTTCCTTCTCTGACATAATTGGGAATCAGGAACCGGAGCATGTCGGTCAGCTTTGTCATAAATTCCTCCGCCTCCGGAAAGCCCATTACATATTCCTGTACTTCCCTGTCGTTTCCGGTCTTATGCTTCAGTTCTTCTATATAAAATGGATTCGGCAGAAAACGTACATCCAGAACCAGATCCGAATCTGCCGGTATTCCGTGCTTAAATCCAAATGACATAACTGTCACCATTAAGCTATTATACTCCGCATTCTCCACAAAAATACGGTCGATCTCCTCCTTCAGCTCCCTTGTGAGCAGATGGGAGGTATCGATCACATAATCCGAGTGGCGCCGGATCCTGTCCAGTACGCGCCGTTCTGCCCTGATGCCATCCCCTATCCTTCCGTCAGCTGCCAGGGGATGGACGCGCCTGGTCTCCTTATAGCGCTTAATCAGGACATTCTCGTCGGCATCCATGAACAGGATCTCTATTTTATAGCCTGTACTTTTCAGTTTTTCCAGGATCCGTGTGGCATCCGTAAAAGACTGGTCCGAACGCACATCCAGGCCCAGGGCCACCTTGTTCACTTCCCCGCCCGGCATGGAGACCAACTCCGCAAACTTCTCAACCAGGGAGACCGGAAGGTTGTCCACACAGTAGAATCCGGCATCCTCCAGCATTTTCAGGGCGGTGCTTTTGCCGCCGCCGCTCATTCCCGTAACAACTACAAATCTCATATGTCCTCCGGTCTGCGCACTGCATCAGCCCAAAAATATGATCTCCGGCTCCAGTTTCACGCCAAACTGCTCCTCCACGCGCAGCTGTATCCGGGCGATTACTTCCTGCACATCCCGGGCAGTGGCATTTCCCGCATTGACTACAAAGCCGCAATGCTTTTCGGACACCCTGGCTCCTCCTATCTGAAATCCCCTGAATCCTGCTTCCATGATCAGCTGTCCGGCAAAATGTCCCTCCGGGCGCTTAAAGGTGCTTCCCGCACTGGGGTATTCCAGGGGCTGTTTCTCCCGCCGCCCGGCAGACAGTTCCTCCATCTTCGCCTTTATGACATCTCTGTCACCTGGTTCCAGCCGAAAAGTAACCTCTGTCACAATAAAGGAACTCTCTCGGATGACGCTGGTGCGGTAGCCAAATTCCATGGTTTCATTGTCCAGTTCCATCAGTTCCCCGTCCCTGCTCACCACATTTACCTGGGTCACCACCTGACGCATCTCCCCGCCATAGGCGCCGGCGTTCATAACCACGCCGCCCCCCACGGTGCCCGGGATGCCGGAGGCGAATTCCAGTCCCGACAGTCCGTGCTCCATGGCAGTCCTGGCCACCTGCACCAGGGTAGCCCCTGCCTGCGCCACAATCCGGTTTCCCTCCACTGTCACACTGCTCATCTTTGGCCCGATCTGCAGTACGATTCCCTTATATCCCGAGTCGCTTACAAGCAGGTTGCTGCCGTTCCCCAGTACGAAAAACGACACTCCCGTCATTTGCAGGTACCGCCGCAGTTTTTTCAGCTGTTCCTCGTTCTCCAGTTCCACAAAGCAATCGGCAGGTCCCCCTATCCGAAAAGTAGTATGACCTGCCATAGGCTCCTGTAGGCGAATATTTTCCCGCGGTACAAATTTTTGTAATGCCTCAACTACTGCTCCACCGATCATTTAAACGACTTCCCTTTTTTCTTCTTTCAGCCCTCAAAGCAGCACCAGAGCGGCCGCCCCATAGATGCCGGCATCATTTCCAAGTTTTGCCAGGGCAAACTTTGTGTCCTTACAGTTGCCAAAAGCATATTCCCGGAACCTGGGCTCTATGTAGGAGAGCAGGACTTCACCTGCCTTAGACACGCCACCCCCGATCACGAAGATCTCCGGATTTACCACGGAAGACACCATAGCCAGGCCCTTGCCCAGGTAATCGCCGAACTGCCCGGCAATCTCCATGGCAGCCCTGTCCCCTGCCTTCACTGCGTCGAACACGATCTTGGCAGACAGCCTCTCCGTCTGAAGCACGGTGGCTGTATCGTGGGACGCAAGATAACGCCTGGCCAGCCGGACGATCCCGGTAGCCGAGGTGTACTGCTCCAGACAGCCCTTATTGCCGCAGTTGCAGGCTTCTTCTTCCCTGTCTTCTATATGGATATGGCCGATCTCGCCCCCTGCGCCGCAGGCCCCCACCAGGATCCTGCCCTTGACCACGATGCCGCCGCCTACCCCGGTGCCAAGTGTCACAGCCACCATGCTGTCATATCCCTTGCCGCCTCCCTGCCACATCTCGCCAAAGGCAGCCGCATTGGCATCGTTCACCGCTTTTACCGGTACCTTAATATATGCGCCCAGGGCTTCGGGTATGTTAAAGGATCCCCATCCGAGGTTCACGGCTCCCCCCAGAAGGGTACCCTCCTCATTCATGGGTCCGGGTACGCCCACGCCCACGCCGGTAAGCTCCTCTTCCAGGATGCCTTTTTCCTTCTGCCTGGCCTGAAGGCTCCTCGCCACATCAGGCAGAATGGAAGCTCCCCTGTTGTCCTTCACCGTGGGAATCTCCCATTTGTCCAGAACATTGCCGTTCACGTCAAAAAGCCCCATTTTGACGCTTGTTCCACCGATGTCAACCCCAAATGCGTACTTGCTCATAATGCCACCAACCCTTTCTCTTCTCTGTGAAAACATTTTTTTCTAAAACGGATCTTCCTCTTCCCGCTTCCTGCCGAAGGAATTCTGCACCCTGGAATAAAGCTCCTGGGCCGCGTTATACCCCATCTTCTTCTGGCGGTGGTTGACGGCGGCGCATTCGCAGATAACCGCCACATTCCTGCCCGGACGGATGGGAATATTATAGCAGACGACCTTGTTCCCCATATACTCCGTATAGTTCTCCTCCAGGCCCAGCCTGTCGTATTCCTTGTCCCGGTCCCAGTCCTCCAGGCGGATCACCAGGTCAATGTTCTGGGTGTCCATAACCGCAGACGCCCCGAACAGGGCCTTCACATCCACCACTCCGATTCCCCGCAGCTCGATCAGGTGCTTCAGCATATCCGGCGCGGAACCCACAAGGGAGTCATCGCTGACCTTTCTGATCTCCACCACGTCGTCGGTGACCAGGCGGTGTCCCCGGCGTATCAGTTCCAGTGCCGCCTCGGACTTGCCGATCCCGCTCTCACCGGTGATCAGCACGCCCTCCCCGTAGACATCCACCAGCACACCGTGGACGGAAATGCAGGGGGCAAGCTTTACGTTAAGCCATCTGATGGCCTCCGCCATAAAAGCCGACGTGGACTTTTTCGTGGAGAGCAGGGGAACCCTGTGGGTCAGGGCAGCCTGCTTGAAAATGGGATCCGGTTTCAGCTCCCGGCAGAACACCACCGCAGACACGTCATAGCTCATAAACTCGTCGTAGATCTCCCGCCTGCGTTCATCTGGCATGTTTTCCATATAGCTGTACTCCACAAAACCAATGATCTGCAGCCGGGTGGAATCAAAGTGCTCGAAATACCCCGCCAACGGCAGCGCGGGACGGTTTACATCCGGCTGCGTAATGCGTATATCCTTCACATCGATCTCGGGCGTCAGGTTTTCCAGCTTCATCTTGTCGATCAGACGGGTTAATTTCACGCTTTCCATGCTTGCCTTATCTCCTGTTTTTATGTTATTGTAACATAATAACCTCACATTGTGAAGCAATAAGTGCAAAGGAAATTAAGATTTTCACCCCTGGGAATCCCCGGCGGAAGATGCCTGTTTCCCGTGAAAGAAACCATATATCTCTTCCGCGGCCCTGCGGTTTATCTCCGGAAGCGCCGCCAGTTCCTCCACTTCCGCTGTCTTTATCTCCTCAATGGATTTAAAATGCCGCATCAGCGCCTTCCGCCTGGCAGGACCCACCCCCGGGATCTCGTCCAGAACGGACTTTACCTGGGCTTTGCCGCGCAGGGAGCGGTGGTATTCGATGGCAAAACGGTGGGCCTCGTCCTGCACCCTGGTAATCAGCTTAAATCCTTCCGACCGGGTGTCTATGGGCAGTTCTACATTATTGTAATACAGTCCCCGTGTTCTGTGGCTGTCGTCTTTCACCATACCGCACACCGGGATGTGAATCTGCAGCTCCCTGAGGACGGACAGGGCAATGTTGACCTGCCCCCTTCCGCCGTCCATCATAAGCAGATCCGGAAATTTCGTAAAGCTTCCATATGTTTTGTCAAGCGCCTTTTCCTCCAGCTCCCTTCCCTCCTCCAACCCGTGACGGAAACGCCTGGTGAGCACCTCCTTCATGCAGGCATAATCGTCGGGGCCTGACACTGTCCTGATGCGGAACTTGCGGTAGTCGCTGGGCTTGGGCTTCCCTTTTTCGAATACAATCATGGACCCCACGTTCTCAAACCCGTTGATATTGGAGATATCGAAGGCTTCCATCCGCTCGATGCGCTCCAGTCCCAGAAGCCCTGCGATCTCCTTCACCGCGCCGATGGTCCGCCCCTCCTCCCGTTTCAGCCGCTCCCTGTCCTGTTCCAGGATGTGCTTCGCATTCTGCGCCGCCAGCTCCACCAGTTTCTCCTTTGCGCCGATCTTGGGCACCCTTATGTAAACCCTGGCTCCTTTGCGGCCGGAAAGCCATTTCTCAATCAGCTCCCTGTCCCCGATCTCATACTGGATCATCAGTTCCCTGGGAATAAAAGGCGTTCCCGCATAAAACTGCTTTATAAAATTTTCCAGGATCTGGCCCTTGTCTTCATCCGACACGTGTGTCATATAATAATGTTCCCTGCCGATGAGCTTGCCGTCACGGACAAAGAATACCTGTACCACAGCCTCCCTGTCATCCCTGTACAGGGCAATGATGTCCTTGTCCTCGCCTGCGCTGTCCGTGATCTTCTGCTTCTGGGCCACCTGCCTGACACTGTTGTACAGGTCCCGGTAACCCGCCGCGGCCTCAAAATCCAGGTTCTGCGCAGCCTCCTTCATCTTTGACTCCAGTTCGTCCAGAATCTTATTGTAACTGCCTCCCAGAAACTCCAGGGCACGGGACACCTGTTCCCGGTACTTCTCCCTGTCAATATATCCCTGGCAGGGTGCGTCGCACTGCTTGATATGGTAGTTCAGGCAGGGGCGCTCCAGGCCGATGTCCCGGGGCAGGCTGCGGCTGCATGTGCGCAGGCGGTAAAGCTTGTTCAGCAGCTCGATGGTGTCCTTCACTGCCGCAGCGCTGGTATAGGGACCGAAATACCTGGATTTATCCTTTTTCATCACCCTTGAAAAGAGAATCCGGGGGTATTCCTCCCCCACCGTTACCTTGATGTAGGGATATGTCTTGTCGTCCTTCAGCAGCGTGTTGTACTTGGGGGAATGTTCCTTGATCAGGTTGTTCTCCAGCACCAGCGCTTCCAGTTCTGAGTCCGTGACGATGTATTCGAAGCGGGCAATAAGGGACACCATCTTATCGATCATGGGTCCCCGTCCGATGTTTTCCCGGAAATAGGATCTGACACGGTTGTGCAGGTTAATCGCCTTGCCCACGTATAAAATGACATCCTTGTCATCCCTCATGATATACACTCCCGGGTTTTTGGGAAGCTTTTTTAATTCCTCTTCAAAATTGAACATGGCGCTGCTCCTTGTCTGTCATTTTCGCCTCTCCGGGGCATAAGCCGGGGGCGTCAGTCCGTGAAATTCCTCCGCTCACTGGTTTCCCAGGAATTTATCGATTCCGTTGGCAATTCCGTCCGCTATTTTCCCCTGATACTCCTCAGTGGCCATCAGGGTATCTTCTTCCGGATTGGTCATGTACCCCATCTCCACTATAGTGACGGGAACCTGGCACCAGTTGATGCCGCTCATGGTATCCGTCTCCCAGACATACTGCTTTTTGCAGCCCGTGGCCGCCACCAGTTCATCCAGAACATAATCCGACAGAT
Source organism: uncultured Acetatifactor sp. (assembly GCA_910578995.1). GTDB lineage: Bacteria > Bacillota > Clostridia > Lachnospirales > Lachnospiraceae > Acetatifactor. The sequence goes on along the minus strand of CAJTSY010000007.1, from coordinate 40,295 downwards.
CCCTGCTGAGCTGGTAGTAATCCGCATTGTAGGGATTGGAAGATGTCTGGCAGATGGTCATGGCCCCGTGCACCGAGGTGTTTTCCGAACCGTTGGCATGCACCCGGATAAAGGCATCCGCCCCCGCGTCATTGGCCACCTGGGCCCGCTCGCTGTTGCTCATGTCCACATCGTGGGTGGTCCGCACCATGATGACCTCATATCCCCTGCCGGACAGTTCCTCCTCAAGTTTCTCTGCCACCATCAGGGTCAGTTCGTATTCCTTCAGTCCGCTTGTAACCCCGGAAGTTCCTCCCGCCACCTTGGCCTTCGTCTCGCTGGCGCCCGGCCCTATGGGCTCCTTAGCACTGTTTCCCTTCTTCTGGTGTCCCGCGTCGATGACTACCACATATCCGTTCTGTCCTGTGGAAGCCTCCGGAGGTTCGGGCGTGGTCTCACAGACCGGACAGTCGGAGGGATTCTGTTCCGTGTCCTGGCTCCCTGTGCCGCCGGATCCCCCGGCAGAGCCTTCTGTCTCGGGATCAGCCCCGGTTCCCGCAGAGCCTTCTGTTCCGGATTCCTTCTCTGCTCCGGCACTTCCTTCTGTCCCAGGCTTAGCTATGGCTCCCGCAGAACCCTCCGCCCCCGGGTTCCCTCCGGTTCCTGTCTCCCCGGATTCACCGCTGTCCTCCAGTCCCTGCTCCTCCGAAATGCCATCTCCTTCTCCCGCCTCTCCGCGGTTTTTCGTTTCCGACACATTCGTCATATTTGTTTCGTCCTCACCTGACACGGAGGACAGGGCGACTTCCATCCCCTCCAGATTCCCTGCCTCTGTATCCTCCTCTGCCTCCTGGCCGCATCCGCACAATACCAGCGCCGTCACGATGCCTGCCAGTATACATTTCCTGACCCTCATCCCTTCATCCTCCCGTCTGCCACGCTTCATGGAATACAAACAAGCCTCTCCCAGTCAAAAGGAAAAGGCTTGATGCTATCTTTTTACTCTATAGTGCCGTTGGAAAATCTCCCCGCTTTACGGGCATGCTCTCCCTCAGGCTCCGGATGTTCCGGTTCACCGCCCGGGTTCTGCTCCGGATCCCCTTCTTCCGGTTCCTGTGCGGCCACTGCCCCGGATTCACCGGCCGAACCGCCAGGCTCCTCCGCCCGGTCTGCGGACGGATCCTCCGGCACCATTCCTGCCTCCGGCTCACGGGCAGGCTCCCCGGTGCCGGTTTCCGGTTCCTTCCGGTCCGAAGCTTCCCCGGGAGACTCCGGTTCCTTCCAATCCGAAGCTGTTTCTCCGGAAGATGCCGGTTCTTTCTGATCCGAAGCTGCTTCCCCGAAAGATGCCGATTCCTTCGTTCCATGATCCGCGGACTTTTCCCCGGAGGGAGCCGTCTCCCCTTCCGCCGTCTTTTCGGACTCCTCCGGCTCGGGAATCCCCTTTTCCTTACGGAAAATGGCCATGAATTCCTTGCCTGTAATGGTCTCCTTCTCGATCAGGAACTCCGCCAGTTTATCCATAATCTCCCGGTTCTCCCGGAGCATCCCCAGAGCCTTGTCATAGCTTTCCTTCAGAATCTCCACCACTTCCGCGTCGATCTCCGCCGCCGTGGCATCGCTGCAGTTCAGGGCCGTACGCCCCTCCAGGTACTGGCTCTCCACAGTGGCAAGCCCCACCAGGCCAAACCGCTTGCTCATGCCGTACCGCGTCACCATGTTCCGCGCAATGTCGGTTGCTTTTTCTATATCATTGGCCGCTCCCGTGGTGACGGTGTCAAATACCACTTCCTCCGCCGCCCGGCCGCCCACCAGGCCCACCAGCATATCCCGCAGCTCGGCCTCTGTATTCAGGTACTTTTCCTCCTCCGGCACATGCATGACATAGCCCAGGGCCCCCATGGTGCGGGGCACTATGGTAATCTTCTGCACCGGCTCCGAATTCTTCTGCAGGGCGCTGATAAGGGCATGCCCCACTTCGTGGTAGGAGACGATCTTGCGCTCCTCCTTACTCATGATGCGGTCCTTTTTCTCCTTGCCCACCAACACCACTTCCACCGCGTCAAACAAATCCTTCTGGCAGACATAGTTCCTGCCTTCCTTTACCGCATTGATGGCAGCCTCGTTAATCATGTTGGCCAGGTCCGAACCCACCGCGCCGCTAGTAGCCAGGGCAATGGCATCCAGGTCCACCGTCTCATCCATCTTCACGTCCTTGGCATGCACTTTCAGAATCTCCACGCGCCCCTTCAGGTCAGGCTTATCCACAATGATCCGCCTGTCAAAACGCCCGGGCCGCAGTAGGGCCTTGTCCAGGATCTCCGGCCGGTTCGTTGCGCCCAGGATCAGAATTCCCTTGGAACTGTCAAAACCGTCCATCTCCGACAGCAGCTGGTTCAGCGTCTGTTCCCGCTCCTCATTTCCTCCGCCGTACTTGGAATCACGGCTCCGCCCGATGGCATCGATCTCATCGATGAAAATGATGCAGGGGGCGTTCTTGGTGGCTTCCTTAAACAGGTCGCGCACACGGCTGGCGCCCACACCCACATACAGTTCTATAAAATCGGAACCTGTCAGGGAGAAAAAAGGAACATGGGCCTCCCCTGCCACAGCCTTGGCCAGCAGGGTCTTGCCGGTACCGGGCGGGCCCACAAGCAGCGCGCCCTTGGGCAGCCTGGCCCCGATCTTTGAATACTTTCCGGGGTTGTGCAGGAAATCCACCACTTCCACCAGGGATTCCTTGGCCTCGTCCTCCCCGGCCACATCCTTAAAAGTAACGCCTGTCTCCTTCTGCACATACACCTTGGCATTGCTCTTTCCCACGCCCAGGGGGCCGCCTGAGCCGCCCATTTTCTTAAAAATTACTCCCAGAAGGATCCACATCAGCAGCACGGGCAGCACCACATACAGCAGAATATCCAGGATCCGCCCCGAATTGTCGCTGAGAACCCGGCTTCCGTCTATTCCATGCTCCTCCATCCGGGCCGTAAGGGTGTCCAGGTCCTCCATGATGATAGTGGAATAAGTGACCTTCGTGTTTCCGTAAAAAGGATATCCCGGCAGGGGGGTGGGGACGCTGTCCGTCTCCTTCTCCTCGTTTTTCAGGGTGAACAGAACCTGTCCCGTGCTCTGGACTTCCACCGCCTCGACCTGGTCCTCATTGACATACTCCAGAAATTTTGTATAGCTTACCTCCTGCGTATTGCCGCTGCCCCCGAACAGCAGGTTCCAGAGCATGAAGACAAGCAGCAGCGTGCTCAGCGCCGCCAGCAGCACCATCATTATATTGGGCCGCCTGGGCGGCTGGTTTCCGCCCCCGCCGCCGTTATTTCCCGGACTGCCGCCGGAACCGTTGTTATAACCGCCGCCGTTATCATATTGATTCATCTGATTATCCATAGTAACTCCGTTTCCATCGCTTCCCTTTTTGTCTCAATCCCAATGTCATTATAGAGATTACTAATTGATAAATCAATAGCAGAATTGTGAAAAAATCAATTTAACTCTTAAAGATTTCTAAACTTTTTACCATTCCAATCCGGAGGATTCTATGGTAAAATAAAAAATGAATCAAACGAAAAGGATGGGGGCCGCACATGAAAATCGGGTTTGACAACAACAAGTATCTGAAAATGCAGTCGGAACATATCAAGGAGAGAATTGTGCAGTTCGGGGACAAGCTGTATCTGGAATTCGGCGGAAAGCTTTTTGACGATTACCACGCCTCCCGGGTGCTTCCCGGTTTTACCCCTGATGCCAAACTGCAGATGCTGATGCAGCTTTCCGACTACGCAGAGATCGTCATTGTCATCAGTGCGGTGGATATCGAAAAAAACAAGATCCACGGAGACCTGGGCATCACTTACGATGTGGATGTGCTCCGCCTGAGGGACGAATTCCAGAACCGCGGCCTGTACGTGGGAAGCGTGGTCATCACCCACTACCAGGGACAGCACAGCGCAGAACAGTTCAAGGCCAAGTTGGAGAAGAAAAACATAAAAGTCTATCTGCACTATACCATTGAAGGCTATCCCGCCAACGTCCCCCTCATCGTCAGCGATAATGGCTACGGCAAAAACGACTATATAGAGACCACCCGTCCCCTCATCGTTGTCACTGCTCCCGGGCCCGGAAGCGGCAAGATGGCAACCTGCCTCTCACAGCTCTACCACCATCGCCAGAGGGGGGTGAAAGCCGGGTATGCCAAATTTGAGACCTTTCCCATATGGAACATCCCCCTGAAGCACCCCATCAACCTGGCTTACGAGGCGGCCACCGCGGATCTGAATGACATCAATATGATCGATCCCTTCCATTTGGAAGCCTACGGTGAAACCACGGTAAATTACAACCGGGATATCGAGATCTTCCCGGTGCTGAACGCCATCTTTGAGAGTATTTACGGGGATAATCCCTATAAATCCCCTACTGACATGGGTGTCAACATGGCCGGAAACTGTATCATAGACGATGAGGCCTGCTGCGAGGCCTCCAAGATGGAGATCATCCGCCGCTATTACACCACGCTGGGCAGAATGGTCCGGGACGATGCCTCCGAAAACGAACTGCTGAAGATCGAACTGCTGATGAAGCAGGCCAAGATCACCACCGCCGACAGGAAGGTCACCTCCGTGGCCAGAAGCCTGGCGGAGGAACTGGGGGTTCCCACAGCCGCCATCGAGCTGCCGGACGGCCATATCATCACCTCCAAGACCTCGGACTTTCTGGGGGCCTCCGCGGCGCTGCTGCTGAACGCCCTGAAATACCTGGCCGGCGTAGACCACAACATTAAACTGATCAAACCGGAAGCCATCGAGCCCATCCAGGATCTGAAGGTCCGTTACCTGGGAGGGCGCAATCCCCGCCTCCACACCGACGAGGTGCTCATCGCCCTCACCCTGGCGGCCTGCAGTGACAGCAATGCCAGGCAGTCCCTGGAACAGCTGCCCAAACTGAAAGGCTGCCAGGTTCACACCTCCGTAATGCTCTCCGAGGTGGATACCAAGATATTCAAGCGGCTGGGGGTGGACCTGACCTGCGAACCCATTCAGACCAATCGGAAAAAATATTGAAAATAGTACGGGCCTGCTGCGCAGGCCCGTACTATTTTCTACAGTTTCTTCAGGAAATTACCGTCCACACTGACCCCCTCATTGATCACGATAAACGCGTGGGGATCATACTTATGTACCACCGCCTTCAGACGGCCCACCTCATATTTTGACAGAGTGACATAAAGCATGTGGGACTGCTGGTGGGTATATGCCCCCTGGGTGGACCACTTTGTCATGCCCCTGTAAATCTCGTCGAACACAGCTTTCTCCAGTTCAGCCGTATCCGCCTTGGTAATGATATTGGCCTCCACATTGATATTCTGGGTATGCACCCGGTCCATGGCCGTGGAATACACCGCCGCATATATGATACAGTAAACCACGATCTCCACATCGAACAGGAAAAAGCATATCCCGTACAGCACCAGGTTGAGCATAAGGCCGGCCTTTCCCACGCTGAAATCCTTCTTCCACTTGGCCAGAATGAGACCTACCACATCCATGCCTCCGCTGCAGGACGCCATCCGCAGCATGACGCCGATGCCGCTGCCTGAAATGATGCCGCCCACCACACAGGCCGCCATTCTGTCCTCCACGATCATCGTTACCGGAACAACCGACAGGAAGGTGGTCATGGCGGTGACAGTGACCAGGGTTTTGAAGAAGAAAGTCTTCCCCAGCCGGGTAAAGGCAATAATGAAGAGGGGAATGTTGATCATGTAATAAATCAGACCTGCCACGTCAAAACCGCCAAAGTCCAACCCCCCGAAACGTGTCAGCAGGGTACGGATCACCTGGGAAAAACCCATTACGCCGCCCGAGTACAGCCCTGCCGGCACGATAAACAGATTGACACCAGTGGCATACACAAATGCCGCCGCCACACAGATCAGCGTCCTTTTCACTTCATATAAAAAATGTTCTCTTTTCATCTTATCCAAGTGCCTGCTCCACCTTTTCCTTCAGCTCCGCCGCGGGCATGGAGCCCACAAAATCCGCCGCAGGTTTTCCGTCCCTGAAGATCACAAATGCGGGGATGCTGGAAACATGATACTTCTTTGCCACTTCCATATTCTCGTCGATGTTGCATTTTCCCACCTTCATCTTACCCTCGTACTCCTGGGCGACCCTGGCCACCACCGGCCCCATCATCCTGCAGGGATTGCACCAGTCCGCATAAAAGTCCACCAGTACGGGAATGGAGGAGTTCAGTACCTCCGTCTCAAAATTGTCCGCCGTGAATTTATATTCCATATTTTACCTCTTTTCTGCGCCGTTTCTTTTTAAATTGGCGGCAGTCCCCGGCGCCCCGGACCTGCCTTCTCCCGTGTTCTCCGCGTCAACATACCGCAGAAAGCTCCATTAATCCGCATATGCGGTTTCTTCGCGGGCTGTCCCAGCCTTTTCTATGACATATTTACAGATGGGATTACCCATGGAAGAAAACTTCTCCTCATATTCCGTCATGACATTTCCCTGCATCATCTCCGGATCGCTGTGGAGATCCCGGGTGGATGCCAGACATGTCCAACCTGCCGGTTCCAGTTCCCCCAGCGCAAAGCTGAACAGATCCATGTTGTCCGTCTTGAATTCCAGTCTGCCGCCCGCTTTCAGGATCCGGGCAAAGCGCGCCAGAAATTCCCTGGAGGGCAGCCTGCGTTTGGCATGCCTGTCCTTGGGCCAGGGATCCGAGAAATTCAGGTAGATCCTCTCCACTTCCCCCCGGCCGAACACTTCCGTGATCTTCTCCGCGTCCATCCGCAGGAATTTCAGATTGGGAAGCTCCTCCCGTTCCATCTTCCGGACAGCCCTCAGCAGAACGCTGGAATATTTTTCTATGCCCACGTAATTGATTTCCGGATGCATCCTGGCCATAGTATGGACAAATTTTCCCTTTCCCATACCCACTTCAATGTGGACAGGATTCCCGTTTCCGAAAATCTCCTTCCACCTGCCCGGACACTCCGGCTGCATCTCCTCTTTTATTACATAAGGGCTTAGTGAAATCACCTCCCTCGAACCTGTAATGTTGCGTAATCTCATCTTCTCCACTTGCTTTCTGACAGTCTGGGGTTCTGCCGCATGTCTGCGGATTCTGTATTAACTGTACTTTAATTTCGCAGACTTGTCAATCCAAGAATAAAAGCTGCTATGGTTTTTTTCCCAAATGGTGTATAATAGGAGCGGGATCATTCCCATAATCTATCAGTGTGAGGTTATCCTATGATGAAAAAGACGAAAAAAGGATTGATATACAGACTCGCTGCCGCCCTCTGCTGCGGCCTTCTGCTGCCCTGTGCACCGGCAGGCGCCTCCTCCCAGGCCGAGCTGCTGCTTGAAACCCACCGGGCCATGGAGATCCAGTCCAACGAAATTCCCGGCTGGCCCAACGGCCCGGTGGTCGGGGCCGAGTCCGCCATCCTGATGGAAATCGAGACCGGCGCCATCCTCTACTCCAAAAATATCCACCAGCGCCAGTACCCGGCCAGCACCACCAAAATCCTCACGGCGCTGATCGCCTCGGAGCGGTGCGAAATGGACGAGATTGTCACCTTTTCCCATGACGCCGTCTTTGACACGCCTTATGACAGCAGCCATATCGCCATGAACCCCGGGGAGGAACTGACCATGGAGCAGAGCCTGAACGCCATTCTGATCCGCTCCGCCAACGAAGTCTGCTATGCCGTGGCGGAACATATCACACAGACCACGGACTGGCAGGTATTTGCCGGCATCATGAACGAAAGAGCCGCGGAACTGGGCGCCCTGAATTCCCATTTCGTCAACCCCAACGGCCTGCCGGATGAGAATCATTACACCACCGCATACGACCTGGCCATGATCGGCAGGGCTTTCTTCGCCAACGAGATGCTCTGCAAGATCACCCTGTCCCGGAGAATTGACTTTCCCCCCACGGAAAAGCTCCCCCTGGGCAAACTGGAAAACAATAATATGAAGATCATCCCCGGCGGGGAATACGCCTATGAATATCTGGTGGGCTGCAAGACCGGTTACACGGATATCGCCAGAAGCTGTCTGGTATCCTGTGCGGAAAAGGACGGCATGAAGCTTATCTGCGTGGTAATGCACGACGAATCTCCCTACCAGTATCAGGACACCATCTCCCTGTTTGAGTACGGATTCTCCAATTTTGAGAAAAGGAACGTATCCAAGTCCGAAACCAGGTATAATATCGACGACACGGGCCTGTTCTACAGCGGAAACGACCTGTTCGGCAGCTCCCGTCCCTTCCTGTCCCTGGACAGGGACGATTTTGTCCTTCTCCCCAGGACGGCTTCCTTCGAGGATGTTGAATCCTCCATTTCCTATGACACAGGGGACGAAAACCAGGCTGCGGTCATATCCTATACCTATCAGGGGATTCCAATCGGCTCCGCAAGGGTTCATTTTTCCGCGCAGCCGGAAGGGGACAGCCTCTTCGACACCACCCCGGAAGACATCCCCACCCCGGTTCAGGGGGTTGACGGCAGGCCTGTGATCTTTGTAAACATAACATTTCTGCTGACAGGAGCCGGCATCCTGGCCGGAATCATACTGATCTGGCTGCTGATCCGCTCCATCCTGAAGAATTACCAGTTTGGGGGCCGGAAAAACAGGGACAGTAAAAAGGAGCGGAGACGGCGGAGAAACAGGAGGCGCGGAAAGAACAGGAAATCCGGCGGGTACCGGGATCTTGAGTTCTAATTTCCCGGCGCTTCCTTATGCCTCTCATCCTTCCCTCCGCCAAACCGGAACTCCTTCCGCGCATGCTCACTGCGCTTTTTCAGCATGGCTGCCTCTTCCGGGGAAATCAGTTTGGTAGTTTTGACAATGTATACCTTGTCCTCCGCGGATTTGCGGACTCTGATCTTCCCTTTCAGGTATCCGTGTTTCTCACAGTAGGCCAGACAATAATAATTTTTCCCGTTGTGTGAAAACCATCTGATCTTTTTACGGAGATTGCGGCAGCAGAGATAACATTTGCTTGCGGCCACCTCCCTGTCCGCAAAAGCCTGCGTCTTGCCGGAAAATTCCCTGGAAATATATTTTTCATAAGTGTCAAAGCGTATTTTTATCTCCGACTTCCTGTCTATCGGAGGGTGGAATACATCAAAGGACACTTTTTCCAGGGTCTGAGGCTTCTCCCTCATAACACATGCCAGAACCTTTGCGGTATAATGCGCATCGCTGAAAGCCCTGTGAAAGGGAATATCCTTGTCCATCTGAAGGAAATCCACGGCATGTTCCAGGGCCTTTCTGGATTTTCCGTCCTCAAAGGCAATGCTGAAAAGTTTCTGCACGTCCAGATAGACAATGGGCCCCCCGGCAAGAGGCTCCATGCCATAGTATTTCATGTTGCGCTGCAGCTCCGTCAGGTCCGCACTTCCCCAGGTGCAGAATCTGCGCTCCTCCCCACACCATTCCAGAAACTGTCCCGCCGCCTGGACAAAGGGAATCCCATTCTCCAGTTCCTGCATCTGCAGGTGCAGCAGCCTGCCGGTAACCTGGTTCATCTGGCGGTAAACTGCCGGCTTTACCAGCTGGCTGAACTCACCGGTTCTGGTACCCTGGTCATTCAATTTTACGGCGCCTATCTCAATGATCTCAAAAGGCAGGCCGGCAGGCCCTTCCTCCTCACCGGCGCCCCCCTGATTCCATTCCAGGTCAAATACAATATAATCCAACTCCGCAAATCCTTTCCGTCGTCTTAATATGCCCGTCCCCAGTACACCATTTTCTTCGCAGGCTTTCCGCAGCACACGCAGGTATCCGAAATATGCTCCTGGGCAAAGGGCATGCAGCGGCTGGTGACGCTTAAGCGCTCCTTGATCTGTACCTCACAGTTCTCGTCCCCGCACCACATGGCTTTCACGAACCCCGCTTTTTCGTTAAATATCTTCTCAAACTCTTCCATGCCGGCGGCCGTGTAGGTATGGGCGTCCCTGTGAGCTCTGGCCCGCTCCAGCATTTCCCTCTGGATGGTTTCCAGCAGTTCGCCTGCCTTTGCCTCCAGCTCCTCCAGGTTTACTTCTATCTTTTCCCTGGTGTCCCTGCGGCAGAGCACGCATTTTCCCGCCGCCAGATCCTTGGGTCCGATCTCCACGCGGATGGGATACCCGCGCATCTCCGCCTCCGCAAACTTCCATCCCGGACTCTTGTCCGTGTCGTCCACCTTCACCCGGAAACCGCCTTTCAGCCTGTCACGGAGCTCGTAAGCTTTCTCCAATACCCCCTCCTTCTTCTGCTGGATGGGCACGATACAGATCTGGACAGGCGCAACCCTGGGCGGAAGCACCAGGCCCTCATTGTCGCCATGCACCATAATGATGGCCCCGATGAGCCGGGTGGTCATTCCCCAGGAGGTCTGGTGCACGTATTTCAGGGTGTTGTCCTTATCGGCGAACTGGATGCCGAAGGCTTTGGCGAAGCCGTCCCCGAAATTGTGACTGGTGCCGGACTGCAGAGCCTTGCCGTCGTGCATCAGCGCCTCGATGGTGTAAGTGGCTATGGCTCCGGCAAATTTCTCCTTGTCGGTCTTGCGTCCTTTTATCACCGGTATGGCGAGTACTTCCTCGCAGAAGTCCGCATACACGTTCAGCATCTGAATGGTCCTCTCCTGGGCCTCCTCCTCCGTGGCGTGGGCGGTGTGGCCCTCCTGCCAGAGGAATTCCCGGGAGCGCAGGAAGGGCCTGGTCTCCTTCTCCCAACGCACCACCGAGCACCACTGGTTGTACACCCTGGGCAGGTCCCTGTAGGAATGTATGTCATTTTTATAAAAATCACAGAAAAGTGTTTCTGATGTAGGCCTCACACAGAGCCTTTCCTGCAGGGGCGCAAGACCGCCGTGGGTCACCCATGCCACCTCCGGCGCGAATCCTTCCACATGGTCCTTCTCCTTCTGGAGCAGGGACTCAGGGATGAACATGGGCAGGTATACGTTCTCCACCCCTGTCTCCTTGAAACGGGCGTCCAGCTGCTTCTGGATCAATTCCCAGATCGCATAACCCGCAGGCTTGATTACCATGCATCCCTTTACGGAAGTATAATCAATCAGTTCTGCCTTCTTTACTACGTCCGTGTACCATTGCGCGAAATCCACCTCCATGGAAGTGATTTCTTCTACCATTTTCTTGTCTGCCATTTTCTTTCCTCCCTATTAAAAGTTCCGCAGCATTCCCATCCAGCCTTTTCGTAATACGAAAAAGCCGGATTTCCATCCCCAAAGGGACCGGAAATCCGGCGGTACCACCCAAATTGACGCCATGCGTCCGTCTCCTGTGCCCGTAACGCAGGCCTGCGCCACACTTTCGTCGCCGCCTGCGTCTGCAGCCCCGGACGGTTCCCTCGCATGATAGCTCCAAGGCAGGTTCCAGATCTTCCGCATAAGAACCTTTCAGCCGCAGCCGCCCCTGCCTTCCATATCGGCAGCTCCCCCGTTCTCTCTCTGAAATGCATCCGAATCTGTACTAATCCTCTTCACAGCCACTTTTCTATGTAGGGATTATAGAACAGGCCATAAGGGTTTGTCAAGGAAAATCGAGTCATTCCTTTTTATTTCATTAAGAAATATCTATTCCCCCACCACGATAGCCCTGCTGCTCTACTCAACATAGGTTAAAGTTTCTGTTATTTTGCAGCCTCTTTTGTTTATTCCTCAATCACCTCAAACGTAATATTATATCCCAATTCTTTCACTATATCGTTATCTATCAATTTGTAGATAATTGCCTTTGCGTTTTCCAGAGCCTTTTCTAAAAGTCCGTTTTCAATCGCCCGCCTCTCCATAGCGTCCTTACTATTGGCATCAAATGCTCTGATATCTTCAATCTTTAGCTTATTGAACAGGCCGTCTTTCTCGTCAAGGGTTTCAATGCTCTCGTCATCTACCACATGAGAGAGGATTTCTGCTTTGGGAATATGTACCACTATCTCCTTTTCCGTCTCATTTACTTCCGCCGTGACCCTGCTGATGTCCACCCCTGCCTTGATGGAGCCGTCCCATTTTGCGATAAAGGACTTCGTGGTAAAAGAAAACGGGATTTCTTTTCCGAACAGCTCTGCGGGATCCTCAAATTTTCCGGCATCCGTGTATAGATATTCTATTGTGGCAAGCTCGCCGATATCACGAATTTCCGCATTTATCACGGCGATGTCTATCTCCTGGGCGGCCTCCTCATAAACGGCCACCGGTTCTGAAAGCCTATTGACCTCCTCTTCCAACTGCTTGATCGTCGCTTCATATTTCTCTTTGGCACTTGAATAGCCTTTATAAAATATTCCCAGAGCAATGACTACAATGGCAGCAACGACTATTAATACTACAAATTTCTTTCCTTTCTTTTGAATGAATGAAGCCATCCCAGATACCCCCTTTTTATTGTCCAAAGTAAAAATTGTCACAGAACTGCGGATTATGTTCCAATCTTCTTATATTCCGGGCTTCTCGCAAAGCCGTATTTCCTCTATCAGCTTTTCAGCCGCTTTCTCATATTCCTCAAACCAAATGATACTCAAAATATCACCTCTCCTCACAAACCTGGAAAATGTAGAATTTGAGGTAATATGTCTGGTCCGCCGCCCAGAGAATGGGATGGTCCGGCCCCTGGGTCCTGAATTCCACCTGGCGCAGCCGCTTTCTGGCCCCCGCCGCTGCCTCCCTGATGGTCTTCGCAAACAGCTCCGGCTCCATAAAGTGCGAGCAGGAACAGGTAGCCAGGTATCCTCCGTCCCGAACCAACTTCATCCCCCGCAGATTGATCTCCCTGTAACCCTTCACCGCATTTTTGACGGAATTACGTGACTTTGTGAATGCCGGGGGATCCAGGATCACCACGTCGTACTTTTCCCCTGCCCTCTCCAGTTCCGGAAGCAGCTCAAATACATCCGCGCACTGGAACCGCACCCTGTCCTCCAGATGATTCAGCGCCGCGTTCTCCCTGGCCTGATCCACCGCCGTCTGGGAAGCGTCCACCCCCAGGACCTCCGCCGCCCCGGCCATTCCCGCATTCAGCGCAAAGGATCCCGTGTGGGTAAAACAGTCCAGTACCCTGGCATCCCTGCAGAACCGCCGGATGGCCGCCCGGTTGTTCTTCTGGTCCAGGAAAAATCCCGTCTTCTGCCCCTCCTCCACATCCACCAGATAGCGCACGCCGTTTTCCAGGATTTCCACCTTCGTGTCGAAGGGCTCCCCTATGAAGCCCTTTACCCGCTCCATGCCCTCCTGTTGGCGTACTTTGGCGTCGCTCCGCTCATAGACCCCCCGGATAAAAATGCCGTCCTCCGCCAGGATTTTCTTCAGGGCTTCCACGATGACGCCCTTCCACCGGTCGATTCCCAGAGCCAGGGACTCCACCACCAGTACGTCGGAAAATTTGTCCACCACGATACCCGGCAGAAAATCCGCCTCCCCGAAAATCACCCGGCAGCAGGAAGTGTCAACAGCCTGTCTGCGGTACGCCCAGGCATCCCGGACGCGCTGTTCCATAAAGGCCGCGTCTATCACCACGTCCTTCCTGCGGGAGAGAAGCCGCACCGCGATCCTGGACCTGGTGTTGAGATATCCCTGTCCCATACAATAACCGTCAAAATCATGGACGGCCACAATGTCCCCCTCCTCAAATTCTCCCTCTATGGACGCTATTTCGTTGTCATATACCCACGCGCCGCCTGCCTTCAGGGTGCGTCCCTCCCCTTTTTTCAATGTCACTTCTGCCAGACTCATTCTGTCTCTCCTTTTTCCTGTTTCATTCCTGCTCCGTTCCTGTTCCGTTCCTGCTACATTCCTTTCCCTGTATCCTATCACACCCCCTGTCCTTTTTCAATTACAAGAGAATCAATTGGCAGAAAATTGGCAGAAAATCTTCTTTTAATACTTGACAGTCCGACTTTTTTTATGATACTATAATGTCTAGCGGTTATCATACCTTCTTTGTATGATCAGCGGCGCGTGGCTCAGCTTGGTAGAGCGCGGCGTTCGGGACGCCGAGGTCGCAGGTTCGAATCCTGTCGCGCCGAGTATTTTCCTGTCAGCTTACCAGTGGGAGGATTTTTCGCGAAGGCTAACAGTTTCCATGGTTTGCTTTCCCATTATCTATGAATACAGACTGAGTGAAAACCGTTTTCTGCAAGTTCAGGACGGTTTTTTTACTACAACCAAATTGGGGCAGCACAGAATTCCAATTTGTGTCCACATAAATTTATATCCATATAGATTTTATTTTCATAATAATTATTTCCATATGAATTTCGGAGGAAAAGGATTTGGAAAGTAAAGATTGCGAACAGATCCTGAATGCCATGCCGGAAACTGCCGTCTATGTCATTCGGGAGGATAATCATCACATACTGTATTACAACAGACGGGTACATATGGTTTCTCCCCAGGTCCGCATCGGGATGACATGCCATGAGGTCTGGACGGGTTCCTGTGTGAACTGTCCCCTTCTCACCATAACCAACCGCCAGGAAGGCAGGTCCATCTGCTACAACCCTACTTTCGGGGGCGTGGTAGACATGGTTGCCACCAGAATCCTCTGGAAGGGCGACACGCCTGCCTTTGTAGTGTCAGTCACGCCCCGCCTGGAAAACGCCGGCTATACTTACCGCAAAATTCTGCGTGTGAACCTTGACTTGGACTGCTACGAGGTTCTGAAAATAGAACCTGATTCCCTGCTGGACGGCAAAAATACGGAAAATTTTTCTCTTCAGCTCGAGCTTTTCGCCGAAAGCGGCGCTATTCATCCGGACGATGCGGAACGCTTCATCTCCTTTATCCGGCCGGAGCGCCTGAAGAGAGTCCTGCAGTCTGACAAGCGGAAGGTTACATGCATCTACCGGCGCAGGTGGATGGGTGATTTCCGTTGGAAGCTGATGGAAGTGGTAAAGTGTTTTGACTACAGTGAAGACAACCGCATGGTAATCTTTTGTGTCCTGGATATCCACGATGCCATGCACGAAGGTCTGGAGCGCCAGGAGATCGTTGCCCACAACCAGGATATCCTGCGCACTGTGGGGGAACAGTGCTTCCGCATCTACGACGTGGACCTTGGACACGGCACGGTGGTGCCCGTCCTGGTGGACGGCAGCTTCCAGAGCGGATCATCCTCCCCGCTTCCCAACTGGGATGATCTGGTTCATTCACAGATTCACCCCCTGCTCCACACCGCCTACCAGCGGGCCTTTGAACACAAGTTTTCCCTGGAGGGCCTGAGGCAGGCCAACTCCACGGGAGTGCGGAAGAATGACCTTCTCTGCCAGTGGCAGGCGGGCAAGACATACCGCTACATTTCCGTGACCGCCTACTGCGAGCGGAAGGAGAACGGCAAT
The DNA here is from genome assembly GCA_910578995.1 of uncultured Acetatifactor sp. Taxonomy (GTDB): domain Bacteria; phylum Bacillota; class Clostridia; order Lachnospirales; family Lachnospiraceae; genus Acetatifactor. The sequence continues at coordinate 24,936 of CAJTSY010000007.1, read as the reverse complement.
TTTCATGGAATCGTGGCTTTTCAGGATGTGGATGAGCGCGTGCGGCGGGAACTGGTCCACAGTCAGTGGGATATGCAGATGGCGGATATCTTCAAATCCCGTTACACTAAAATGGACACGGTGCACCTGGACAGCGGACAGTGCGAGCGGATCAGCCTCGATGACGAGAATGACCAGCCCAGTCCCCTTGTGGGCATTTATGAATACCACATGCAGCAGGCCCTGTACAATCATGTCCATCCGGATGACGCGGTAAAATATTATACACTCATGTCCCTGGACCATCTCAGAGAAAAAGCTGCCGAGACGGAAAGCTATTCCGAGGAAATCTGCCAGTACCGCCTGAAAGGAGAGCCCGTCCACTGGATCGAACAGCACATTATCTACAGCAGGAAGGAAGACGGCGTGAAAGTCAGCCTCCTGGGCCAGGACATCACAGCCGAGAAACGCCAGGAGGAAAAAAAGCTCCGGGAGCAGCAGGAACGCAATTACATTATCAGCTGCATGAACAGCCTGTTCTTCTCAGCCTACTACGTGGACCTGGCACACAATACCTTTCGCGCCGTGACACAGTTAAACAGCATGGGAGATCCCCTGGGCAGCGAGGTAAACTGCACCGCGGCCCTGCGGATCTATGCGGAGAACTTCATCCATCCCGAGGACCGGGAGGAATACCTGCGCGTAATGAATATAGAAAACTGGTATCAGACCCTGCGCCAGTGGAACCGAAATGTCACCTTCACCTACCGCCAGCTGCCCGCGGCTCCTGACACCGGTTCGGAAAACTGTCGTTGGATACTGGCCACGGCCATCCTCGGCCAGTGCGGGGAGGACGACATGCCGAAAACCGTGGTATATGTTGCCCAGGACATAACGGAAAGCAGGGCAAAGATAATAGAAAATAAAGGGACTTGATGAAATATGGATCATATTCTGGTTATTGACGACAGCCGCACCCAGGCCGAATACTTAAAATCCATTTTGAAAAGCGACTATGAGGTAAGCACCTGCCAGACGGGCAGGGAGGGATTAAGCATGGCCCAGTCAGGGCGTTTTTCCCTGATACTTCTGGACATTATCATGCCGGACATGGACGGCTTTACCCTTCTGCGGACCCTGCAGGAGAATTTTCCCACCAGATACATTCCTGTAATTCTGATCAGCGGCCTCTCCGACGTGCAGCATGAGGAAAAGGGGCTCACCCTGGGCGCGGTGGATTACATCACCAAGCCTTTCAGCCCCATAACCATCAGGGCCAGGGTAAATACCCACATTAAGCTGTTCCATTTTCAGATGGAGTTCATGAAGCAGGCCATGGTGGACCAGCTGACGGGAATCGCCAACCGGAGGCGCTATGAGGAAGACAGCATTATGAAATGGAGGGAGGCAGGCCGCCTGAACCTGCCCTTCACGGTGGCAATTTTCGACATCGATAAGTTTAAGGTGTACAACGATACCTTCGGCCATCCGGCCGGGGACAAGGTAATAGCCGCCGTTGCGAAGACAGCATCGTCTTATCTGCAGCGCGCCACGGATTTTCTGGCCCGCTATGGAGGGGAGGAATTTGTGGCCATCGTGATCGGACTGGACGCGAAGTCCGCCTTTGAATTCTTCCAGCTCATCCGGCAGGCTGTGGAACGGCTTCAGATCCCCCACAACCCTGCGGCCTCCCCCTGTGTCACCATCAGCATCGGCGGGGTCACCGTGGTTCCCCAGGCCGGGGATTCCTACGATTCCTACCTGAAGATTGCGGACACCATGCTCTACAATGCCAAGGATCTTGGACGGAACAGAGTGGTGTGGTCCGACGGAAAAAAGGAACAGTGGCTTGAAAAATAGCCGCTGTTCCTTTTTATTCTGCTCCCGTCGGTTCCTATTTCTCCTGTGTTTTCAGCAGCTGCGTAATCAGATGTTCCACCTCATGGAGCTGCTCCCTGGTATTTTCCCTGTGGCTCTGCTTCCGGTACTGGGAGGGCGACATCCCCTCCATGGCGTGAAAGGCCTTGGTAAATACCAGTGCATCGCTGTAGCCGCAGGACAATGCAATGCTCTCTATGGGATAAGATGTGGAATCCAGAAGTTCTCTCGCCTTTGTTATGCGGAAGGTGGTGAGAAATCTTTGGGGAGACATGCCCAGAAGTTTCTGAAACAGCGTGTAAAGATAACTTCTGTTGATACATACGTAGTCAGCTACATCCGTCACTTTGATGGGATTGCAGTAATTGCTCTGGATAAACAGTACCGCCTTCCTCACATACTGGTTTCCCTTATCCTCCTCATTCTTCTCCACCACCCCGGCGCTCTGTGCCAGAATCGACAGGAACACGCCCAACTGTCCGTTCCGCCGCAGGTCGTCCGCCATCCCGAAGGTATTGTGCTCCATCATGTCCCTGACAATATCGTATAATTCCTGATCCCTGTCACAGGCGAAAACAGGGTGCCGGGCGCTGAGCCCCATTGCGTTCAGGTACTCCCCTGCCCGGCTTCCCCCGAATCCCACCCAAAGATAGCTCCATGGTTCCTTCTCGTCCGCCTGGTAAAATGCCAGCTCATTGGGCTGTATCAGGAAACCGTATCCCGCCTCCAGGCGGTATTCCTTGTCGTGAAACCGGAACAGCCCCCTGCCGTCCAGCACATAGTGGATGAGATAATGGGGTTTGGAGGCCGGACCGAAGCTGTGAAGACTCTCGGTCCGGGAACAGCCGCAGCAGTTTACATACAGGCTTCCGGCCTTGTCATTTTCAAAATCCAGTTTAAACGCTTTCTCCATACCAGTCCCCCTGATTCCCATTCCTCATGCGTGCCGCAAAACCTTAAAAGCAGGCGGCATGAGAATATTTATCAAAATACGAATTCCTTCCTGTCCATATCTGCCTGCACCTTCTCCAAGTCCTCCCTGATGTGCAGCTTCTGGGGGCAGGCCTTTTCACATTTGCCGCATTTCACACAGTTTTTAGCCTGTTTTTCCTCTCCCAGACCGTTCTCCCAGCTGTTTTTCACCATATTGTAATTCTGGTACATGTGATATGTATTCCAGACCCGGAAATTCCCCGGGATATCCACCCCTGCGGGGCAGGGCATGCAGTATCTGCAGGCCGTGCAGCCGTTCTGCACCCGGCTGTTGATCAGGGCCACAATGCCGTCTATGGTATCCGCCTCCGCCTGGGAAAGGGGACGGAAGGAGGCGAAGGTGCGCAGGTTATCCTCCAACTGCCCCATGGTACTCATCCCGCTTAAGACCACTTTCACGTTGGACAGGCTGCCCACCCAACGCAGGGCAAAGGATGCTGTGGAAGCCTCCGGATCCAGCTCACGGAATTTTCCCGTAATGTCGTCGGCAAAAGCCGCAAGGGAACCGCCCTTCACAGGTTCCATGACCACCAGGGGCACATTTTTCTCCTGGGTAAGCCGGTATCCCTTCAGTCCCGCCTGGCTTTCCGTATCCATGTAGTTTAGCTGGAGCTGGCAGAAATCCCAGTCCCTGTAGTTCAGTATTTCCTCAAAGGCTTCATAGCCGTCATGGAAGGAAAATCCCAGGTACTTAATCTTTCCCTCCGCCTTCAGCCTCTCCAGTCTTTCCACCACACCCATCTGTACCATTTTGCGGAAGCTGTCCCCGCTCAGAGCGTGCATAAGATAGAAATCTATATGATTCGTCTGCAGTCTTGCCAACTGTTCTTCAAAAATCTTCTCCGTATCCCCGGGTTCCTCCACCTTCCAACAGGGCAGCTTTGTGGCCAGGTAAAAGGAATTCCTGTCGTATTTCTTCAGAACCCTTCCCACAAAGGGCTCGCTGTCGCCATTGTGATAGGGATAGGCGGTGTCGATATAATTTACCCCCGCAGCAATGGCTTTGTCAAGCATCCGCTCCGCCTCCGGCTCGTCGATCTTTCCTTCTGCTGTCACGGGGAAACGCATACAGCCGAATCCCAACAGCGATGTCTCAATCCCCAGGTTCTCCATTTTTCTCTTTTCCATTTCTGCCTTCCTCCTATTATTTCAGATTTAAATTATTTTAATCTCAGCCGTTTGTGCCCATTCCCGATATCCCCGGATTGTTCCTGACTCAGATTCCGCAAACGTTTTTTCATTCCTGTCCGGCCAGGTATCCTTCGTCGTCAAACTCCACTTCGAAAACGCTGCAGCAGTCATTGATCTTATCCAGGATCCTGCGGAACTCCTCCCCCTCGGCAGGTGTGGGCTTGTAATCATTGCGGCCGGACACGGAGCTTACGGAACAGGGGATCACGCGGACTGCCCTGTCCTCCTGCTTCTCCCCCTCCCGGAAAGTGAATGTCTGCTGAAAAATCATGCAGTCCTTGTCCGGTGGATTCCGGTTTGCGCCGAAGCAGAAGTTCCCCAGGCTGTAAACGATGAATTTCCCCTGGTACTCCTCAATGCCCTGCAGCACATGGGGATGATGTCCGATTACCAGGTCGTATCCCCAGTCGATGCATTTCCTGCCCAGGCTCTTCTGGTAATCCTCCGGATAATACTCCCTCTCGATTCCCCAGTGGCAGCATGCAAACACCAGGTCCGCGCCTTCCTCCCTCAGCTTCTCCACGCCCTCCTGCAGGTAAGTCTCCACGCCTGCGCCCTGGCCTACCTCATTGACGGACACAATGCCGATCCGGATACCCTCCGTCTCATACATGCAGTAGTTGTTGTCATAGGCATACAGGATCCCCGCCCCCTCCAAAGCCTCCACCGTGTCGGAAGTACCCTGTTCCTTATAGTCGAGCCTGTGGTTATTCGCCATGCTCACCGCCTCCACACTTCCTGCCGTCAAAATATTGACGTATTCCGGATCACCGGAAATGCAGTAGGTCTGGCCCTCCCGGAAATCCCCGGATCTGGTCAGGGGGCCCTCCAGATTCACCAGGGTCAGGTCGTCCTCCGAAAAGATGTCGGCTACATTTTCAAAAAAGTAACTGTCACCCACGCCCTTGTCATAAGTCTGGCGGAAGGAGATCTCATACCCCTGCCCGATATAGTTTCCAAGGGTTACATCTCCTGCTGCGGAAACTGTAATGCGGATCTCCTCCGGCCCGGTTTCCTCCTTGGACTGACTTGTGCCGGCCTGGGACTCAGGAGAACCATCTGCGCCATCTTCCTGCCCTGGAGGGTTCTGTCCTGCTGCTCCCTGTCCCGCAGAATTCTGTCCTGCTGCTCCCTGTCCCGCGGGATTCTGTCCTGCTGCTCCCTGTCCCGTGGGATTCTGTCCCGCTGTTTCCTGTCCCATGGGATTCTGCCCTGCTTCTCCCTGTCCGGCGGAATTCTGCCCCAAGTCCGCCGAGTCCGTTTTCGCATCCCCATCTGCCGGAAAGCTTTCCTGCCCAATATCCGGCTCCACACCATTCTCCCGGAGACTTTCCTCCCTCACCTCCACCGCCGTAACCTCCGCCAGGGAAGCGGGTATCTCCCCCATGTTTCCACAGGCACAAAGCAGCAGCGGGCATATCAGCAGCAGACTTTTTATTCTCTCTTTCATGATTCCATTCCCTGTTACCTTTTTTTGAGCATTTTACGTTCTGCCTTATTGTAGACCACCATAACCAGAAAGGCTTCCCCGATCAGCGCAACCGTGGTGGCCAGGGTGACCCATCCGCCGAAAAGCACTCCGATGTATAAAGTGAGCTCGACAGCTACACAGAAGACGATAACCAAAGTTCCGCAGAATCTGTTATACTTTTTTACATCCTCCACCTCGATGGGACGTTTGTTGAATACCTTGTTCCTTTCTTCGCTGTTAAAAATCTTCACTGCTACATTAAAACACATCAAAGCCACAAATAAGAAAATTATAAAATCCATTGTCTTCCTCCCTGTTTTTCAGTTCCCGCTCTGTTCCCCGTACAGTTTCTCCTTCAGGTATCTGATATTTGTTTCAAAATCCACCTCCAACACGGCCATTTTGCGAATAGTCACATCCCGGTATGTTCCCGGCTGGGGAATGCTGTCCGATACAATGTCATAGGTGAGCATCTTTCCCGCCATCAGGCTCAGCCGGAAACACTCCCCCTGTGTCAGGTTCGTGGTCAGGTTGGGCAGCAGTCCGTCCATCAGTCCGCCCGCGTTTGTAAGCAGGGCCGAGGGCAGCTTTTTGATCACGGCCGTCAGCACCTTCCTCTGGCGGTCCGTCCTGCCAAAGTCCGTACCCAGATAACGGTTTCTGCTGTAGGCAAGGGCCTGCGGACCGTTCAGGTGCACCAGACCGCTGACAGAGGTATCCATATTGTCCGTGCCCTGGGGCCTGTTGGTCAGCATGTTGTACTCCACCAGATATCCGTTGACATATTCTATCTCCTCGCTGGTCAGTTCCAGTTCTATTCCGTCCACTGCATCCACCAGGCCCGCAAAGGCCTCAAAATTTACCAGCACATAACGGTTCACGGAAATATCAAGGTTCTTCTCTATGGTCTCCATCAGCAGCTCGGCGCCCCCGAAGGAATAAGCCGCATTCAGGCGGTTCCCGTCGTGCCCCGGAATGTCCACATACATATCCCGCAGCAGAGACGTCATATAGATTGTCTTGGTCCTGCTGCTGACGGACAGAAGGATCATGGCATCGGATCTGCCGTCCTCCCCGTTTTCCCGGGAATCGTTTCCGATAAGCAGTATGTTCACCACACCGTCCTCCTGCATGGAAGCTCCGGTGACAGAGGCCACTTCATGGTAAGTCATTTTTCCATAGACCACACCCACCAACTGATACAGTCCCACTCCAAGCACGGCGAAGACAACCGCGACAACAATGAGAAACTTCAGCAGGCGGTGCTTCTTTTTCCGCTTTTTCTTCTGATTCTTTTGAGATTTCGTCGCCTTTTTCGCCATTTCCGGCTCCTCCTGAACCCTTCTGGATCCCCGGGAGGCATTTCCGTCCCCCGGCCGTGCCCTGCTTCCTCCCTGCCTCGGAACAGTCTCCCGCTCCCGTCTTTCCTTCCGCCTCCGGGGGCGCTCCTGTCCCTGTCCGGGTGTCCGCCTGCCGGAAGGTCTGCTGTCCCAGTCATACAGCTCCTCCGGTTCCTGCGCGTCTGCCTCCGGGTCATACTGCTCTTCCCGGAAGTTTAGCTCCTCATCGTCATACCTTCTCCGGCGGGGAGGCGCTTCCTCTTCCACGTACCTGCTACGTCGGGAGACTCTCTCTTCGTCCCCGTATCCGTCACGCCGGGAGACTCTCTCTTCGTCCCCATATCCGTCACGCCGGGAAGGCAACTCTTCATCCCCGTACCTGCCCCGCCTGGTGGACGGCTCCTCCCACCCGAATTCCAGTTCCCCGTCCGCTTCCTCCGCATCCAGGTTCCAGGAGGTTTCTCCCGTTTCCTGGCGCGGGGCTTCCGCTTTTCCGGTCCGCCCCAGTTCCTTTTCCAGGAATTCCTCCAGCCCCCGCTGAATCTGTTCCATCTCGTTGCCGTTTTTCTTATCCATGAAATATGTAATCCTTTCGCTGCCCTAGAACGTGTTAAAAATGATCCGAATGAGAAGGGCACAGTGGGACACCGCAGCCGCACAATATACTCTCCTGCACTCTACCATATATTATAGCACTCGTCACGAAAAGAAACATTAAATTTTTTTAAACTTGTACAGAAGCCTTAAAACATCCTGCCAGAATAAGTTTGAAACTTGACTTCCCCGGCTCATTCATTATAGAATATAAGAAGAGAACTCAAACAGAAAGGAATGCATTTCCATGAAAAAACGCTTATCCAGATTCATTCTCTGCTGCATCACCGCCCTCCTCCTGTATCCCTGCCTACATCTGGGGGCGGCTTCCCGGAATGCCGGGGAGCAGGTGGACATCCTGTTCCTCCATGACACCCATTCCCATCTGAACAGCTTTTCCACCGTGGAAAACGGCCGGGATGTCACACTTGGCGGATTTGCCAGAATCAAAACCCTTATCGACAAGGCAAAAGAGAAGAATCCCGATACCCTGCTTCTGGATGCAGGCGATTTTTCCATGGGAACCCTGGTGCAGACCATTTTTCATACGGACGCCGCCGAACTCCGCATACTGGGTGCGCTTGGCTGCGATGTTACCACCCTCGGAAACCACGAATTCGACTATCGTTCCTCAGGCCTGGCCGGAGCTCTGGAGGCCGCCGTTTCCTGCGGTGAGCCGGTTCCTGCCATGGTTCTGTGCAATATCGACTGGGAAGCCATGGAGAAGGAAGGACTCAGCGCCGACCAACAGTTGCTGAAGGATGCCTTTGCCCTCTATGGAATAAGGGATTATGTGGTTCTTACAAAAGGAAACCTGAAAATCGCCGTGTTGGGCGTCTTCGGGGAAGATTCCCTGGCCTGTGCGCCCACCTGCGTGCTGAAGTTCAGGGACAGTTCGGAAGCCGCCGCCTCCACAGTGAGGGTAATCCAGGAAAAGGAAGACGTGGATATGATCATCTGTGTCTCCCACGGCGGAACCAGTCCCGACAAAAGCAAATCGGAGGACGAAATCCTGGCAAAAAATGTGCCGGAAATAGACCTGATCATCAGCGGACACAGCCACACCACCCTGGATGAGCCCATTCTGTACGGCAGTACCCACGTGGTCTCCTGCGGTTTCTACGGCAGGAACCTGGGATCGCTGACCATGTCCCGAACCCCGGAAGGACGCTGGCAGATGGATCGTTATGACCTGCTTCCCATCACGGAGGAGATTGCCCCCGACAGCGCCATCCAGGAGAAAATCAACCATCTGATGGAAAAAGTGGATACCTCCTACCTGGCCCGGTTCGGATACACCCGGGATGAAGTTCTGGCCCGGAACACTGTCAAATTTTCCACCTCTGACGACCTGTACTATACCCATACCGAACACAACCTGGGAAATCTCCTTGCAGATGCCTTCGCCTGCGGGGTTTCCCGGGCAGACACCCCCGATTCCCACCCCGTGGACGTGGCCATCGTTCCCTCTGGCTGTGTCCGTGACACCTTCGGAACGGGAGACATCACTGTAGAGGACGTATTCAACGCCTATTCCCTTGGCATCGGCCCGGACGGCATCCCCGGATATCCGCTGATCAGCATGTATCTCACAGGGGCGGAGCTGAAAACAGGGGCGGAAATTGACGCCTCCGTATCAGATTTCATGCCCTCTGCCCGGCTGTACATCAGCGGCCTCAATTTCTCCTTCAATCCGAACCGGCTGATACTGAACAAGGTCACGGACTGTTATATGACGGACGGGCAGGGAGGGAGGACGGAAATCGAGGATGACCGGCTGTACCGGGTTGTATGCGACCTTTACAGCGGCCAGATGCTCGGCGCCGTAACAGATATATCCTACGGCATACTGTCCGTGGAGCCGAAATTCGCGGATGGCACACCCATCGAGAATATTGAGGATGCCATCATTCTTTCAGGGGGGCAGGAATTGAAGGCCTGGGCCGCCGTGGCAGAATATCTGGATTCCATGGAAGACACGGACGAGGACGGCATTCCCGATGTCCCCCAGTCCTACGAAGGCGTCCAGGGACGGAAACTCGTGGAAAACAGCAAAGCCATAGGGGATCTGATAAAAAATCCCAACAGGTTTGCCTTCCTCATACTGGCCATCGTGCTCCTGCTTCTCCTGCTGGCAGCGCTGCTGGTCCGGTTCATCGTCAGGCTTGCCGGAAAAACCGCAGCCCGAAAGCGTCAGCACGGAACTTCCCATCCTCACTGAACATGTACAGTGAGAGAGCGTATTGATTATCTGTCAATCAATACGCTCCCTCAAAATTCTCCATCCAATGGACCATACCTCCTTATTCAGTTTTCCCTCTCTTCCACTTTACCCCCGCGCTTTTCCACATTATATTCTGTACCCGGTGTACTGTAACGATTTGAATTCATTTCCTTCAGCAATTCGTTATCCTGTCTGTGTACTGCACTTTCTGCCTGCCTGAAATGGCTTTCCTATTCAATTGTCTTTTAAAATGGAAGATACCGGTATGTCTTTGGTGATTTTTATTATATATTGCCTCCGCGGATTTGTCAACACTATTCCGAAACTTTTTTCAAAATTATTATTTAATTTTTGATTAATACGTCTTTTTTCTAATATTTTATATTGATTACCGCAAAATTTCTGTCTTGCCTGTCATTCCACACAAAACCGACAGATACTGGAAATGCAAAAATCGCAAAAAATCCATCTTTTCTATTGATTTTCCCCTGATTTGTGTTATACTTAATGCAATGGGGCATTAGCGCAGTTGGGAGCGCGCAACATTCGCATTGTTGAGGCCGTGGGTTCGAATCCCATATGCTCCATTTTCAGTAAAGACCGCAAATCAAAGGTTTGCGGTCTTTGTGATGCTCCTTTTTGAATCGCTCACCGGACAGGAATCAGGAGCACCTGCCCGATACTCAGGTTGTCGCCGGCAAGCCCGTTCAGCTGCTTAATGGCATCCACTGTGGTATCATATCTCCTGGAAAGCAGCCAGAGCGTATCCCCCGGGCGGACGGTATATTCAATATAAGGGGATGACTGGGAAACCGGGATTTTCAGCACCTGTCCTACCTGGATCAAATTGCTGGTCAGTCCGTTTGCCTTTTTGATGGCATCCACCGTGGTGTTGTAGCGCTGTGCTATGAGCCAGAGACTGTCCCCTGACCGGACCACATACTCCCGGGTCCCCTCCCCTGAGGGGCCGCTTCCGGGCTGTCCGCCTGTTCCCGGAGGTGTGCCGCCTCCTGAACCGGGCACATTCTGCACAATCCCACGGTAAACCTCATACAGCTTCTTCCAGGTGGCTGCCCCCACTATGCCGTCCTGTGACAGCTGCATGGCCCGCTGAAAGGCAACCACAGCCTGCCGTGTCCCCGGCCCGAAGATTCCGTCCTGGGCCGGCGCGGGAACAGTGGGATAATATTCTGAAATGACGTCCAACAAGTACTGAAGGGTAATCACATCCTGCCCCCTGGAGCCCTGGCGCAGCACGGCGCCCGGCGGTACGGAACCAATCCCAAGGCCGGTACCCTCGCTGTCCAGTTCCGCAAGCCTGGCCACAGCCGCGTACAGCCTGGAAATCGTGTACCAGGTGGACTTGCCCACTATCCCGTCCGCTGTTAAGCCGAAAATGCCCTGGAACCTGGTCACAGCCCTTTTGGTACTGTCCCCGAAGATCCCCGCCTCGTCCGTGATCTCCGGAATGGCCGGATAATTCCTCCGTATCCTGTTCAGATATGTCTGTATAGTCTCAACATCCAGCCCGCTGCTGCCCACACGCAGCGCCGTTCCCGGATAGGAGGCGGGCACATTCGCTATCACATTTGTCTCCACAATCTCCACATCATCCGGATAATAACTGCGCAGGATCTCAATGGGCGCAAGCCCCCTCTCCGCCAGGGTAACCGTCCCCCACTGGGAGAGGCCCCTGCAGGTGACAGTTGTTCCGTTGCAGAAGGATGTAAAGTAGGGCGCATTCTGTCCCTGTCTCCTCACATACTCATTAAAGATTTCATCCACCACCCTGCTGATGGACTCATAGACAGGCCGCCCGTATACGAAATTCTGGTCATAAGCCGTGCTGTTTGTGATGTCGTAATCATACCCCCGGCTCCGGTACCACTCTGTGTATATACGATTTAACGCAAAGGTTATAATGGCATAAATATTTGCCCTCAGTGACGCGTCGGGCCAGGTGGGATAGATCTCGCTGCTGGCTGCATTTTTCACATATTCCGGAAAAGATACCTGGACATTGGCCGCACTGGAGCCCGGAGCCCCCAGGTGCACCGTAATAGGGTTGGGAATCACCACCTGCCGCAGAATACGGCCCTGGTCATCCTCCGCGCCTGCCCTTATGCCTGCCTCCCCGTCTGCCCTCGCGTCTGCCCTTATGCCTGCCTCCCCGCCCACCTGCTCCCTGTCTTCCTGCATGGCCACGGCCGGTTTCCCGACGAAAATCCTGGTCTGTCCGGGGCGGCGCTGCCTTTCTTCCATGGGGACAAGGGCCAGGGGCTGGACTGCCGTCTCCCCCTCGTAAATGGGAATATGGGTAATATGCAGCATATCAAAACCCTCTTTCCCTGCCAGTACATCATAGCTTTTGTACGGGAGTCCCGAATAGTACTGGTTCTGGGAAAATCCCCTGTCCAGGGTCTCCAGGGGAACATTCTGTGTCTCCCCGCTTTCATCCGTTGTCAGACTGTAGAGGATCTCTCCCTGTCCGCCGATGACCTTCACTTCCACGCCTTCCAACGGCACGGCATCCTGGGCAGTCCGCGCCCGTATGGTCAAATAGCCTATTGCCATATCAATGGTTTCTCCTTCAGCTCTCAGCTACAGCATATGAAAGAAAAGCCGGAAATGTTACATTTCATGCCGTGATATCAACATTTTATCCCATCCTTGTTATCAAATCCCATTTTTCCCCGATATATGTAATAACAGCTGTGGGAGCAGGGTTACTGTAGAGCAGGCCGGCGCCGCAAAAGCCGGACATTTCCCCAGTATATGCAGTAGCAGTACAAAGCAGCACCAGGAATAACGGAACAAAACCTGGAGAAAGGAGAATACATGGACAAAATGATCAGTACAGGCTATACAGCAGAAACAGGTTACAGCCAGGCACCAAGCCCCTCTGTGGGCGGAAATGAAAAAGCCGGCGAGAGCTTTGGTGACATGATGGCCGAAAAATACGCCGTTTCTCCCAGGGACATGAGCCTGGGGGAATATAAACTGTATTTTCAGGATAAGGTAAACTCCCTCTACACCCATCCTTCCCAGAGACGTCTTAACTGGTTTATCGACATCACCGATGCCGCCTATGAAAGGATGCAGAAGGATCCTGCCTATGAACAGTGGGTTCTCGACTATATAGGAAAATCCAAATCTCAGAATTACGGCTGCCATGTACCCAGGTTTGCCCTGATCCACATCGACGACACCTGCGAAAAATGCTACGGTTTTACCTACGGCCTGCAGGATGACGCAAGAGCCAGGCGGGCGGCGGAGAAAAGGCGCATGAGAGAAGCCCAGGCCAAAAAGGCAAGGCGGAAAAAACTGCTGAAGGAATACCTGAAAAGGAAAGCCCAGGCCAAAAAGCTCCAGGATAAGCTCTTAACCCAGCGGATCGCCAGGCAGAACCTGGAGCATGTCCGGCTGCTGAAATCCTGGAGCGAAGACCGCCAGCGCGCAAGGGCAGCCCAGGCCTATGAGGCAAATCTTTTCATGCTGGCCAGGAGGGAGAAACAGCTGGCGGAGGCGTCCCTATACTGAAAGCCCCCACAGGTTTTTGATCTGGCGCCGGAGGCTTTCAAAGTCCCATATCTTTTGGCTGTTGCTTCTGCGGTTGGGGTCATTGACGAAAAACCCGTTTTCATCATATCCCCTTATCAGGATGAAATGTCCTGTGGTGGTAAAGTCTCCCGGCCCCATGCTGCATACCACCAGTCCCCCGGAATCCAGAACCTGCTTTATCCGGTTTTCGTCCAGGGGAAGCTCCTCTCCGGTCATTCCCAGTCCCGCCGCCCCTTCAGTCCACAGCGTCCAGCTGGTGCCGTATTCGGTATAATAGCCCCCGCCAGAGGCATACTCCGCCATCTTCCGGGGATCCATCTCCAGGTCGCCGGTAAAATACAGGTAGGCCATGTCAAGGCAGAGGGGACCGCACCCTGCAAGCCCGATCAGTTCCTCCCCATAGGCGTCATATCCCCAGCGCCTGTCCCACTGCATCAGCAGGGGCACTTCCCCGGCCTCAAAATCCTCCGCCAGGTCAACCGCCTGGCTCTTATACTGTTCCCTGTCCGGGTAGCTCTTCACAAAGTCCAGGGTCTCCTGGTTCTTTTCCAAAAGTTCCTGCAAAAGCTCCTCCTGGGTTCCGCCGTTTCCGCCTGCTGTCTCCAGGGAAGCGCCGGCATATGCCTTATCCGCCGTCAGGCCTTCCATTCCGTTTACACGTTTCATAAGCGCATCCCTGACTGCTCCCAGTACAGCCATGAGCAGGACCGCAGCAGCGGCGCATCTGAGAAAGTATCCGGCCGCCCTGGTCCTCCGTCGCCTCTTCCGTCTTCTGCCCCGGGTCCCGTAATATGCCCGGTTTGCCTGCGCCATTTGTCCTGCTTCTGCCATTCTGCCCTGTTTTCCCGCCATAAAATATCCCTCCTGTCACTATAGAGTATAGTTCCTGGAGGGCGGGAATTTTTTACTTTTATATTGTAAAACTACTAAGAATTTATGAATAAACCGCATTCTTAACTCAGTTTCCCATCCTGTCCTTCCATTCCGCTCAGCTTCTCCACGTCCATTTTTTCATTGTTCCGGAATACCAGATATCCGGTTCCGTTGTAATACTCGTATCCAATGATTTCCTGCTGCCTTTCCGCCTTTCCGTTATTCCCCGGCACCCTGACCCTGGTCCCGATGGGATACTCCAAGGCCATCTCCAGAAATGATATCATTTTCCCTCCCCTGATTCCCTTGGTTTTTACCAGTTTTACAATAGGGTTCCCTGTCCGGAGGGCAGTTTATACCATTTTCAGAAAAAAACCGATGTCCGCACCTGCGCGGACATCGGCTCATTTTTATGGATCCTGTCTGTACTCAAAGCTATTTCCCGTCGCATTACCCGCGCAGCTTCCGGATGACCTTCTCACTGATCAGGCACTGTCCATGCTCCCTCAGCCTGAGAACCTGAGATTCATCCGCAGCATAAAGGCTGCCAAATTCCATGGCCTGGACACAGGCTCTGCTGTACCGCTCGTAGGAAGCACGGCCTTTAAGCAGATACAGATAATAGAGTCCGTCCATCTCGTACAGGCTGCTGTCCACCATCAGGTTGGAGGGCAGCATGGCGGCATATTCCATAATCCTGCCAATTCCGGAGAACACAAACACTGCAAAGCCGGGGCGGCTGACCTGCTGTTCCTGAGCCTTATTCCCCTTCTCTTCCCCGGAGCCGGCTTCCCCGTTCTGCTCTGTCTCTTCCCCGGAATCCGTGCCTGCGGCAATCTTCTCTCTTGTCCGCTGCAGGATTCGTTTCATTTCCTTCAGGCACTCAATGAACTGATCGCTTTCCCGCGCCTCCGCATCCCTGTCAGAAAAAGTCAGGATCAGTCCCTGATCCGGCAGCATCATAATCTGCAGATCAAACGCAAACTTGGGCGGCTTATAGCCCACTTCCTCTTCTGCCTGTTCAATAATCTCCTGTACTATCTCCCTTGCCTTGTCGCTGCGCAGGATAAAGTCCTTGTAGTCAATATCATATTCTTCAAGCTCTTCATTGGACAGGAAACATTTTACTGTCTTTTCATCCACTCGTTCTATTCTCATATCATCTTCCTCATAGCAATGCCAGACACTGCGCAACCTATCGCTACCTTGACATATTTATGATACCATGATATTCATAATTTTTCAATTATATAAGTTTTCCATTCTATGTAATATTTTATACGTCACTTTATTCAAAATTTACATTTTTAGCCTGGAAAATGATTCCCCTTCATGGTCTCTGCTGATATGCCTGTCTCCCCTCATCCTCGCCCGTTGCTGCGGGGAGTTTTTTTCCCGCTGAGAGCGATGACGGAAACGACGGCCACAGCAACAAATATGACAATTGCTATAACAACCACAATTAAAACCCAGTCTGCCTTACGGGCCGGACCATTCTCTTCGGTCTCCTCCTGTTCGGTCATGGCAGGAGCGGATCCCATCTCTTCCCCTTCCTCCAAGTCGATGACAGGCAGCCCGGTCATATCCTCCGGCTCCCCGGGTATATCTGACGGCTCCGGGGAAGGATTCACTGTAGGGGAAGGCGATGCAGCAGAGACTACCTCCACCCGCTTTGTACCCACAGGTTTACTGGTACCTGTGGGTTTCCGGCCGTTCCCGGCTCCTCCGCCTGCCGTAGAACTTTCTTCCGGGGACTGCCATCCGGGATTCCAACCCGCATTTGGGTCGTCGCCGGTTCCCTGGTCCGGGGCCGGGTCAGACGGCTGGGGTTCAGAAGGCGGCACTGGCGTCTCAGAAGGTCCAGGCGTCTCAGCAGGTCCAGGCGTCTCAGAAGGTTCAGGCGTCTCAGAAGGCACTTGTGTCCCCGATGTACTGCCCAGCTGTACCGCTTCTGGAATCTCCACCTCTTCCATCAGTTTTAGTTCCGATCCATAGACATACTGAAGGGAATCCTCCACCACACTGACCTTGGCCACAGCCTCCCCTCCGCTGCCATTCCGGACAACCACCTTCCCAACGGCCAGTGTGTCCGTATTCTCCTCAAAAAGCGGATCCACTCCCGCCATATAAATATTCAGTTTTTTTGCAGCCTCATCGTAACGGAATTCCGCAATTCTTGCATGATTGGGTTCAAACACAAACTCAACCTGCGCTTCCCCCTCAGTTTCCACCGTCAGGCTGAACTGAAGGGACGACACTTCCTCCTTCGCGGCATGCTGGGACTGGAGCGTTACCGCCCCTGTCCCATCCAGCATAAATCCATCCTGGCTCTCCGCCTGCGTCCGCAGGGAAGGCAGGAATACAAGCATAAAGAATGCCAAAAATGCAGTTAAAATACTCTTTTTCATATTCTATCCCCTACTTCTGCAAACCTGCGTCGCGGTCCAGCGTAACTGACGGCAGCACTTCCGGCATCGTCTCAAACAGGCTGTCGCTGACAACCCTCTGGCCAGCCTGGGTCTGGGCGTCGTTGACACGATAAAGCTCTGCGCGCACCTTTTTCACCCCGGACAGGTCCGTTCCGGCATCCACCCAGTATATCCAGGTGCCGTTTCTCACATCGGTAATATCGCCGCCCTCCGGCACGTCCGCCATAATGATGGACGATGCCTCTACCTGCACTTCATCGCCTGTCCCTGTGACACGGCCTACATTATTGCCGTCCTGGTCAAACAGCAGCACCGAATTGTACGCGGCATTTCCCTTATAGGCTCCCGCAAAGACGATTGCACCTGCCGGGATCACATCCTCCGCGTTATCGCCATACTTGAAATCCTCTGACAGGATTCCAATCACCGCACTGTTGTCGTCACTGGTTCTCCTGAAGTCCACATTGTCACCGGTCACGCCCAGTACATCCAGTTCCGCGATGGACACCTGGCTGCCGGCCGCCGGCTTCAGAATCAGCTTAACCGCATTTGCCTCATGCGTGCTGATATATTTGCCGGCGGAATTGGCAAAGTGGATTGTCTGCACTGCTGCCGCTCCAAATGTTCCTTCCGCTACACTGACAGGAACTTCACCGCCATACGTCACAATCTGATAATCAACCCCGGCAAGTCCGGATCCGGCAGTAATCTTAAATCCTGCCACGATAAGGTTTTTATTAAAGTTCAGCATGATCTCCGGCGCCTGTCCTGCGGTTGCCGTAAATACCGTGTCCGACTTATTGTCGATCAGATTATCCTTTGCATAGGTCGTCTCATTATCCGGATCACAGTACAGTGTATTATTGCTGCTTCCCGTGCCGGTCTCACCTTCGACGGCCAGGTCCTTTGTGCTGACTGTCCATCCGGTCTTATCCAGGCTTCCGTCATGCTCGATCTTCACAGGAGCCAGTTCCTTCACCGCAGAGCGGTTCAGGTACTTGTCAATGAGGGTAACCTCATAAAATACCGTCCTGTTGTTAATGGTAGCTATCACGTCCGTATAGGTGGCAGTCCCACCTTCCGCAAATCCCACCACTTCCTTCTGAACCTTGCCGCCCTCATAGATGCAGCGTACGATCTCATACCCAAGTACGTCCTCCGCGGGTATTCCCTTGGAGCTTAAGCTGATCTCTACCTTGTTCGCCTCCACATGTCTGGCCGCAACGCTGTCACCCACGGCATCCACTGTTCCTTCCGTTCCGAGTACACTGCCTGTATCCCCATGCTCCACACGATAGGCTCTCGCCTCGTCATTGACGTAGTAGATGGCCCGTGTCTCCGTCGGGAACTGCGCCGCATAACTCCTGGTTCCCTCATCCGGCGTCATTCCCCAGCGTTCGAAGAACGCCAGTATATTTTTCTCCGCCGCCGCACAGCCAAGGCGCATCAGGTTCTGGTCTGTGCCTCCATCCAGGGTCAGTGCTGTACCTCCCGGCGCAGGCGCCTTGGAGGTTGTCCTGGAATAAGTGTCAACCCTCGCAAAGAACAGGTTTGCCAGCTGCTCATTGTAGTCCGCATAGGTCCTGAAATTATATCCGTTGTCATACGCAAGGTGCAGCTGCCAGTACATGCCGAGCTGCGTAAACACATTGGAAGCCCTTCCGCTTGTATTGGAAGTCACCTTTTTGTAGACATTCTCATACTTGAAGCGCACACTGTCATTGCGTTCCTTCGCCTGGGCCAGCACCGCAAAGTAGTTATTGGTTATCTCTGCCACGGCATAAGCGCCCTGGTTGATGCAGTGCCCGATCTCATGGGCAATGCCCCATCCGAAATAATTGCCGCTCTGATATATTCCCTTTTCGTCAAAGACAAGGGAGCCGCAGTTTACCATACCGCCGGTGGAACCCCATCCAATCCCGATGTGGTTGCCGGAGGCATACATGAAGGCGTCGGCAAACATTCTCTGGTAACGGATATTCTGGTGGCATGCCGGAATCTTGTCCACCTGATCCGGCGCATTTGCATTCAGGCCCTTATGCTGGTAGAAAAGGTACATCATGTCTTCCATGGCATCCATGGACGTAAGGATCGTCCTTGCCCTGGACTGGGTGTCCTCACCGTTCTCTCCGGAACCGGCCCAAATCTGCTGCGCGGGCAGGGACAGCATCATGGTATCCAACAGGATGTCGGATGCGCCCAGGATACAGGTCTCGTTTTTATATTCACGCCCTGCCATTAACGCATTATCTGAATCGTGGTGCTCCGTCTGATGCAGCGTCTCCATCTGACTTACATAAGTCCCTAGCTTCTCCACATATGCCACTGTCTTCGCCATTCTCTCGGCTTCGTCCGTCACATGGTACAG
>CAJTSY010000007.1:3715-5935 GCA_910578995.1 uncultured Acetatifactor sp. | reverse complement strand
CCATATAGTAAGTTCTTCCGTCTTTATCCGCCATTCTCGTCAGCCACATTCGGGGAATGTCTGTCGCATTTCCGTCCTCATCCCAATAACGGACCTTTACATAAGAATATCCGGTATCCCGTGAAGTCACATCATGGAACGCGAAACGGTCCATCATGTATGCTTCGTCAAATTCATATATCAGTCCATGATTCCCCAGGGCGTTAAATCCACCATCGTCCCAACTGTTAACAGTATAGTAGGATTTCGGATCGTTATCCACCGTTCCCCATGCCGTATTGGCTTCAGTATCCAGAGGGCTGTCCTTCATACTGGATATACGGTTTGTGACCGCGCTGATAATATGCGCGCTCTTCTCGCCCGGCTCACCCACATTAATCCGCTTGTATTTGATCATCACAGCCGGTTCCGAATCCGTGGTAGTGGCGAGCGCAACCAGGGAAGGTCCGCTCTCACCCAACTCATTGACACCTGTTACATACACATTGTACGCCGTCAAATCCTTCAGGTCCGGAATGGTAAAGGAATTCTCCTTAATCTCACTGGCAATCTTCTGATAAGCGTCATCACCGCTTTCCTTTTCTTTGAAATACACATTATAGGAAAGTGTATCCTCCATCTTTTTCCAGGACACGGCAATGCTTCGGAGCTGACCCACAGCCTTCACATTGTCAGGAGGATCCGGACGGCCGCCGGGCTGAGGTATGGCCTCAACTTCTTCTCCATAGCCGCTGCGCCAGGCTCCGTTGACAGCCTGTACTTTCACCAGATACTTCTCATAATTGGTCAGTTCGTCATCCAGATAGGAAGTAATAACCAACGAGTTGCCTGTCACCATTATAGTATCCGTCTCCCTGCCTTCCTGCCGGATGGCAACTTCATATCCGGTAACGTTGACGCAGGGATCCCAGGTGAGACTGATCTGCTGGCTGCCCGCCACCGCCGCCAGATTCTTGGGTATATCCATCTGGGGCTCAGGTATTCTTTCCTCCATGCCGTTCACAAATTCAACCTTGGATATCTCCGCCAGGTTACTGCTCTGCCTGGTTCCCTTGATGATCAGGGTCACCCGCTTTACCGCAATCTGGCCGCCCAGATAGAGCCGTATATTCCCCTGTCCGTCCCGCTTCGCCTCAACGACAGACTCCTCCAGCACTAAGCTAAGCCCGTTCTCGCCTTCTATGGTAAATTCCTTCTCCACCGGCGGCTGCTCGATGCCGTTCTCGTCCAGATAGACAATATTCACCGCCATCTTTATGACAGGATTGTCGCTTTTATTTCCAATAATGATTCCGTCCATTGTAGTACTGGCCCGGGAGCCGTTGAACTCAAAATTCAGGATAACCGGATTGCTCTCCGAAATATCCTTTCCCTCAGCCTGTCTTAATATGACACTCCCGTCATTTCCCAGAAGCGCCTGCATGTCCCCTTCCACCTGGGTTCCGTTTCCTGCCGCAGCTGTGATGACGGACCTGGGAACCGCCTTCTCCACGCCTGCCTGCATGTCCCTGGGGTCATTATAGGTTCTGGCAAAATACTCCAGGTCTGCCAGGTCCACGATCCCGTCCCCGTTCAGGTCTGTCAGGTCGGAACCTGCACCCTGGTCGACGGCATCCACCATGGCCGTTTTGTCCGCCTCATTTATCACACCGTCGCCGCCTGCCACGTCTCCGATGGCCAGCACTCCCGGATGTGCCTTCCCCGCTTCATAAGGCATGCCCTCCTGAAATCCTGTCAGCAGGTTAACCTTATACGCGCCGCCTTCCACTTTCACAGTCTGGCTGTATGTAGCATATCCCCTGGCGGATACCGTCAGGCGGTACTCTCCGTCGGGAAGCTCCTCAAAATGCACCGTGCCTTTCCCGATACTGTCGCCTCCCACACGGATCACATCCGACTTGTCCACGGATGCCCCCTTCAGGGCAACATGAAATTCCGCTGCCTTGTTCAGAACCTGTGCCACGCCGATGCACACGTCCACCTGTCCTGTATGTTCAGGCGCTGTACGTACTGCCGTTCCACCGGCATCCGGCTGCTGCACCCCCTGTACGGTACCTGAACCGGCCGCTGCATCCGTCCCCTGGGATGTCCCGGTGCCTGACGGGTTCTGCGCCGCTCCGGTTCCCTGGGATGTTCCACTGCCCGACGGGTCCTGGGCCGTGCCGGTTCCCTGGGTTGTCCCACTGCCCGACGGGTCCTGGGCCGTGCCGGTTCCCTGGG
>CAJTSY010000007.1:0-3615 GCA_910578995.1 uncultured Acetatifactor sp. | reverse complement strand
CGGTTCCCTGGGTTGTCCCACTGCCCGACGGGTCCTGGGCCGTGCCGGTTCCCTGTGCTGCTCCGGCATCTGACGGATCCTGGGTTGCTGCGGAGCTTCCCGTTTCCCCGGAACCACCGGTCTGGTTCCCTGTTATGTTACCTGTGCCCTCCGGGTTTTGCGCACTGCTCCCATCGGGCGCTTCCTGCTGCGCTCCGGAATTCCCGGCCCCCCCATTTGGCCCGGATCCTTCCCCCGGATTTCCGGCTTCCCCCGGTGTCTGTGCCGTTCCAGGCTCCACAGCTCCCGACACAGTCCGGGTATCCTGCTCCCCTTCCGTGTCCTGGGACACCGCCCCATTCTGCTGTCCCTGACCAACACTGTCGGCCTCCACGGCATATGCCATTAAACTTACGCTGACCGTTAAAATGACTGCCAGCAAAAATGCCATTTTCCGCTTCATACCCTTAACCTCCCATTTCATTCTTTCTTCCCTCTGCCTCATGGCTTGTCCCAAGCAGAGTGGATATTCATTATACCTAAAAAAATTCCGGCTGTAAACCACTTTTTGGCGCCTGATTCCGGCCCTTTCCACCTGCTTTCCGGTTCGGTTTTTCCGTTTTTTTCATATAAAAAAAACATGCACAAGATATGGCGGAAAATTCTTCCTAAAAATACCACATCCTGTGCACCTGCCTGCCGCCTCACTATCCGTATCAGGGTGAGATCTCAATTTCGTCACAAAAAAATTTTTTATTCGATCACATCAAAGGCTGTTCCACATGCCCATGGACTGCCCACATCACAGCGTCCATGATGGTACCGGCGTGACAACACTTCCCCCTCGCCCTCCACCACGTCGATTTTGATCCTGCTTTCCCCGGCCCGCGTGTATCCATCCAAAAGGGCCACCAGGGCATCCACGTCCGTCTCCTGTTCCATTGTCTTTTTCTGTTCTTCCATTCCATCCTCCCTTTCCGGATAAATTCCTTTTTCCGTCAGTCTCCCTTTCCAGTCACACTTCCTTTTCAATCAAGCGCTCATTCCAGTCAGACATGCGCAGCAAGAAGCCGCCCGGTCCCTTCCGGAACTTCCTATTCCAACCGGCTGCAAGCGCAAAAGCGACCTAAGTGCATCAGCGATCCAGCAGCTCAGGCACAGGACACCCCCTGGGCGAAAAGACCAACAGCGTCCCTCTCCTCACTGAAATGCTGCTTTCCTTCCCGGTAAATTCATTGCTGATGCCAAGGGGATAGGTATTCCGCAGCAGGGCATCCTCCAGTTCATATTTTAGTCCCCTCAGATACACGCCCTCCGCCTGCCCGGAATGGGAAAACACCGACACATACCCGGAGCACTTTTCCGGGAAAACCAGGATACTGTCGGTAATGGCCGTTATAGCACAGTCCCTGTCAAAGAGAATTCCCTGCCTTCCGTTTTCAGACAATTCCGCCAACAGCTGCAGATTGGCAAGGGTATGGTCCAACCGGCCTCCCGTGCCGCAGTAAATGCGAAACTGCCGGTATCCTGCCCCAATGCCCTCCCTTACCGCCGCCTGCATATCGGTATCGTCCTTTTCCGTATTGAGCACAATCGTGTTGGGAAAATCCGGCCTGCAGCCCAGAGTGTCAAAATCACCGATGGCAAGGTGGACGGGCATGTCATTCTGCCGCAGCAGCCTGTATCCCGCATCCACCCCGATAACAAAATCCTCTGCCTTCGGCTGAAAGTCCAGGCCGTAATCCTCTCCTGCCCCCACCAGATAACAAATGCCCTGTCCCATATTCCGCTGCCTCCTCTTCCCTGTCTGTCGCTGTCATTTTTGTCTGGCTGCTGTCATTTTTTGTCTTCTCACAATCTGCCCATGCTGCTATCTATCCCCTTAAAGAATCCAGAAGATAGTCTTCCATCTTTTTTACCCTCAATTCTGCAATTTATTCCTGCATTCAAAAGGACTTTATAATGTCCGTCTTGTCAATATCTATATATTCCGCACTGCTCCTCTGCATAAACTCACTGATTGCAGTTCTTTTTGTGTCATATGGACCCTGGCTGTTCTCATACCACAAAACATATGATGTTACCAAGTAAACACTAGCTTTCTAAAACCCATTTCATCACTCGAACTCGGCGTGTTCTTTGTTGATCTTAACTCTATTTGTTTAAGTTTTATACAAATACGCACCTATTTTTATATCAATTACATCATTTACTATGGCTTGCTGATTTTCTGTTGCCAAAATGTTGCCAATTTTACTTATCTCTATAATGAGAACCACATTGAACAATCTTTATCATATTATCTTCTATCCGATAAACGATACGATTTGCATCATCTATTCGTCGGCTCCAATAAGATGCCAAGTCACCACTTAGTCTTTCTGGCTTTCCTATTCCCTCGTATCCATTTCGGTCAATATCCTTCAATAGCTGAAGGATACGCCTCAACGTCTTTTTATCCTGCTTTGTCCAGTATTCAAAATCTTCCCACGCCGCATCTGACCATGACTTAATCATCAAAATTCACCTCATGTACCGTACCACCTGTAGCCTCCATTTGCGCTACAGATTCTCTAAGTCTGGTCATATTCTCCTGCGAATAAAATGGATCTACAGATACTTCAAATGGTATCCGTTTCTCTCGCCCCAATTTTTTTAGATAAATATTAATAGCTGTAGACAAAGACATTCCAATATCGGCACAAGCTTGCTCTGCCTTTTTCTTTACATCATCCTCTATGCGCAAACTAATTTGAGCCATTATATATCACCTCTTCCTTTTTGATATTACAAGCATATCACACATCACAGCATTTGTAAAGCATTTTGCTATATATTTGCTTATTTTTTATTATCTTTTCTATAATCATCCATAAAAATACATAGTTACACTGGCAACAATTCACTACGTTAATTTCTCTAAAAATAATATAATGTAAATATAGCAGGCAATCTCATAGACTACCTGCCATATAAAATAAATAATATACTCTTGTACTATTCGAACTCCTCGGCGGATAGCTTGAACTGACTGCTTTTTCCTCATTTTTCAAGCATTTATTATCCATATTATTCTAAAATCACTCTCGTTTTTGTGCCAGTCAAAATTTTTAGAGCCAAAATAGAGCCAAGTTTTTAATCACCTATAACAGAATATATCCAATATTCTTCATCATTCTTTCTTTGCTTATCAAGCATTACGCCAATATCTACTGCATCTTTAGCTTCGTATTGAGTATATTTAATATGATCAACTTCTATACTTTCGATTTTACAATATGTAAATTTCTCGCAATGCTTTTTTATAATAACATCCCCAATACTTATCATTATCCCCTCTATTTTAAAGCAAAGCAACTTTGTCAACTTATTGGGATTATATATTTCATTTATCCTATATGCTTTATTTGTTACATAGGGCAAGATTTTTTCAAACCCTATTTTATCCATTTCTTGTCCAAAAAGCTTTACTTTCTTTATCATTTGTAATTGTAAATCATATGATAAAATATCTGTAACAGAACCGTGCGCAATACGGTTTCTCCTATCTGCCAATTCATTTAAAAATGAAAATATGATATCTAGTTTCAATCCTTCATAATTGCATTCACCGTTTTGTTGTATATATAATTCTTT
>CAJTSY010000006.1 GCA_910578995.1 uncultured Acetatifactor sp. | reverse complement strand
AAAAATGAACGAAAAAGTATTAAAAACCTTAGAATATACCAAAATCCTGGAAATGCTGGCGAACAAAGCCAATTCCGAGCCGGGCAAAAAGCTCTGCCGTGAGCTTACGCCCTCCACCGACATCGAGGAGATCCGCAAAAACCAGCGCCAGACCGCGGACGCCCTGCGCAGGCTCTTCAAACTGGGCAGCACCTCCTTCGGCAACAACAAGGATCTGGGCTTCACCATCCGCTCCCTGGAGATCGGCAGCACCCTGGCCATTCCTGAGCTTTTGCATATTGCGGGGCTCCTGGACAATGTCTCCCGGGTGAAAAATTACGGCAGGCGGGACAGGGAGGACGACCCCCGGGATACACTGGACGAATACTTTGACCAACTGACGCCCCTGACGGGACTTTCCAACGAGATCCACCGCTGCATCCTGTCGGAGGAGGAGATCGCGGACGACGCAAGCCCGAAGCTGAAAAGCATCCGCCGCTCCATGGTGCAGACCAATGACAAAATCCACAGCCAGCTCACCTCCATGCTGGGCGGCTCTTACCGCACCTACCTCCAGGATGCCGTCATCACCATGCGCAACAACCGCTACTGCATCCCCATCAAGGCGGAGTACAAGGGACAGGTAAGCGGCATGATCCACGACCAGTCCGCCACAGGCTCCACCTACTTCATCGAGCCCGCCGCAGTGGTGAACCTGAACAACCAGCTGCGGGAACTGGAACTGGAAGAGAAGGAGGAGATCGGCAGGATTCTGGCGGACTTAAGCTCCCAGGCCTCCGCCCACACCGAGGAACTGGCGGCCAACCTGAAGCTTATGACCCTGCTAGATTTCATTTTCGCCAAGGGGGAACTGGCCATGGAGCTGAACGCCACGGAGCCCCTGTTTAATGAAGACAAGTATATAAACATCCGCAAGGGATGCCATCCCCTTTTGGACAAGAAAAAAGTGGTGCCCATCGACATCCACCTGGGGAAAGATTTCGACCTGCTGATCATCACCGGCCCCAATACCGGCGGCAAGACCGTCTCCCTGAAAACCCTGGGGCTTTTCACCCTTATGGGGCAGGCGGGACTCCATATACCTGCGTTAGACCGTTCGGAACTATCCATTTTTACGGAAGTATACGCGGACATCGGGGACGAACAGAGCATAGAACAGAGCCTGTCCACCTTCTCCTCCCATATGAAGCGGATCGTCCACATCATGGAGCATGCGGATGCGGATTCCCTCTGCCTGTTCGACGAACTGGGCGCGGGAACCGATCCCACGGAGGGCGCGGCCCTGGCCATCGCGATCCTGGGCTACCTCCACGACAGGGGCATCCGGACCGTGGCCACCACCCACTACAGCGAGCTGAAAATATACGCCCTGTCCACCTCCTTTGTGGAGAATGCCTGCTGCGAATTCAACGTGGAGACCCTGCAGCCCACCTACCGGCTGCTCATCGGCATTCCGGGCAAGAGCAACGCCTTCGCCATCTCCTCCAAACTGGGACTGTCGGAGGAAATCATCAATGCTGCCAGGGAACAGATCGGCAGGGAGGACAAGACCTTCGAGGATGTCATCTCAGACCTGGAAGAAAGCCGCGTGACCATCGAGAAGGATCGCCTGGAGATCGCCCGCTACAAGGAGAATATCCGCAGCCTGGAGGCACAGCTGAAACTCAAAAACGAGAAAATCGACCAGGCCAAGGACAAGATCCTCCGGGAAGCCAACGAGAAAGCAAGGGAAATCCTCCAGGAAGCAAAGGAAATTGCGGACGAAACCATACGGGATTTCAACAAGGCCGGCATGGGCTCCGACATCAGGGAACTTGAAAAGAAACGCCAGAAAGTCCGGGACAAAATCAGCGAAAAGAACGAGCGCCTCTCCGTGGGAGGCACGCCCTTAAAAGCCCCGGAAAAGAAAACCATAGATCCCAAAAAGCTGAAAAAGGGAGACTCCGTGAAAATCGTCTCCATGGGCCTGAAAGGTACCGTGAGCACACTGCCCGATGCAAAAGGCGGTCTCTTTGTGCAGTGCGGCATTATCCGCACCCACACCAATGTGAAGGACCTGGTTTACGCAGAGGAGGAGACTGTCTCCACCCCCGCGCTCCAGCGCAGCAGCGGCGGTTCCGGCAAAATGAAGATGTCCAAGACCCTGTCCGTCTCCACGGAGATCAACCTTCTGGGCAAGACCGTGGACGAGGCGCTCTCCCTCCTGGACAAATACCTGGACGATGCCTACCTGGCCCACCTGCCCAGTGTCCGTGTGGTTCACGGCAAAGGAACAGGCGCCCTGCGCAGCGCCGTACACGGGCATTTGAAACGCCTGAAGTATGTGAAGGAATACCGCCTGGGCGAATACGGCGAAGGAGACTCCGGCGTCACCATCGTCACCTTTAAATAAAACCGTTTCCCGGATCTCGGATCAGAAAGGATATAATCTATGGCAGCAAAACAGAAAATTTTAATCGTGGATGACGACAACAATATCGCCGAACTCATCGCCCTCTACCTGACCAAGGAATGCTATGAAACCAAGATCGTAAACGACGGGGAATCCGTGCTTCCCTGCATGGAAACCTTCTCCCCCAACCTGATACTCCTGGACATCATGCTGCCAGGCATCGACGGCTACCAGGTCTGCCGGGAAGTGCGCTCCAAATACTCGGTTCCCATCATCATGCTGTCGGCAAAAGGGGAAATCTTTGACAAGGTGCTGGGACTGGAGCTGGGTGCCGACGACTATATTGAAAAACCCTTCGACTCCAAGGAACTGGTTGCCAGGGCCAAGGCCGTGCTGCGCCGCTACAAGCCCGCGGCCAGTATTCCCGCCAGTTCCGACGAAAAATGCGTGCACTACGCCGACCTGTCCGTGAACCTCACCAATTATTCCGTCCTCTACAAGGGACGCACCATAGAAATGCCCCCCAAGGAACTGGAGCTGCTCTATTTCCTTGCCTCTTCCCCCAACCATGTGTTTACCCGGGAACAGCTGCTGAACCAGCTCTGGGGATATGAGTATATCGGCGATACCCGCACGGTGGACGTGCACATCAAACGTCTCCGGGAAAAGATCAAAGACCATGCAAACTGGAAAATCAGCACAATCTGGGGCATCGGCTATAAATTTGAGGTACGGAATACATGAAAAAAACCCTCTACCTGAAATTCATACTGGCCTATTTTATCTTCGGGGTGTTCAGCTTCATCATCGTCACTACCTTTGTTCCCAACATGACCAGGGAACACCTGATCCGCGAAAAGGCTGAACACCTCTATGTGGAAGCCGTGCGCATAGCCGATACCCATGCGGCCGCACTGTATGCCAGTGAGACTGACCTGGAAACCGTCAAAAATGAACTGGACTCCCTTGCCACTTACCTGGATTCCACCATCCGCATCATCAACCCCTCAGGCCGTCTGGTGCTGGACACGGATGTCTCCCTGAACGTGGAGGAAGAGGTCACCATCGAAAACTTTGATCCCACGGCCACCAGCGGATCCTACTATATGGTAAATGACTTCTTCGGAAACTTCGACAGCGACATGATAAGCGTTTTTTCGCCCATATTGTCCCGTTATATGGTAAAGGGATATGTGGTTATCCACTGCAGCATGGCTGAAATCCAGGAATCCTGCAACAGCCTGCTGAATATTTCCTATATCACCCTGGCAGTCCTGCTGCTGCTTTCCCTGATCATACTCATCTTCTTCACGGAGATGGTGTACATTCCACTGCGCAAGATCACCTACGCCACGGAACAGTACGCCGCCGGAAACATGCATTATGAATTCCAGGTGGAAAGCGACGACGAGATAGGCTATCTGGCTGCCTGCCTGAACTACATGGCCAGCCAGATCGCAGGGGCGGAAGATGACCAGAAGAAATTCGTGGCCAATGTGTCCCATGACTTCCGTTCCCCCCTGACCTCTGTGCGGGGATACCTGGAAGCCATGATCGACGGCACGATTCCCCCGGAAATGCACGATAAATACCTGAATATTGTCCTGGCAGAAACAGAACGGCTCACCAAGCTCACCAACAGTCTGCTCTCCCTGAACAATCTGAACACCAGGGGAATGCTCCTTGACCGCACAGACTTTGACATCAACGGCGCTATACGCGCCACTGCCATCTCATTTGAAGGCACCTGCCGCAAGAAAACCATTGTCATCGAAATGATCCTCACAGGGGATGAGCTGTATGTGCATGCGGATATGGGAAAAATCCAACAGGTTCTCTACAACCTGTTGGACAATGCCATTAAATTCAGCCACCATGACTCCGTAATCAAGGTGGAAACTTCCGTAAAAAGCAATAAACTCTTCGTGTCCGTCAAGGATACCGGCATAGGGATTCCCAAGGATGACCTGAAGCTGATCTGGGACCGCTTCTACAAATCGGACCTCTCCAGGGGCCGGGACAAGAAGGGCACCGGGCTGGGTCTTTCCATCGTAAAAGAAATCATCAACTGCCATGGCGAGCATATCAACGTGATCAGCACGGAAGGCGCGGGCAGCGAATTCATCTTCTCCCTGCCCCTGTCCGATGAGGAGGAAGACTGAGCCTATAACCCTCCTTTTGCATGTTCCACCCGTCTCACCGCACCCCGGACAGGCCGGTACAGAACCCGCATCAGCACAAAATTTCCCACCGCATGGGCTATATCCCAGGGAATCCCGGCCACCCACCAGGTAAACCCTGCATGCAGCCCTCCTCCCAGACCGCCCTCCGTCGTCCCGATTACCACATAGGGAAGGGCGCACAGCAGGCCGAAGGACAGGCCGAAGGCACCAGAAAGGATGCTCCAGAACCACACAGACTCTCTTTTCCTGAAAATCCATGCCAACAGCGCAAGCAGCGGCCAGGCATACAGATACATGACCCACCACAGTCCAAATCCATAGACCGCCCCTTCTATCAGGATAAAAGCCGGTACCACCAGCACAATCCGCCACCCGAAAAACAGGGTGAACAGAATAATCCAGAAACTGGTCAGCTCTATATTGGGCAGAAAAGCCAGCGCCGCCTTGCTCACCTCTATCACCGCCACCATCACGCCGATCAGCGCGAGATCCCTGACGGCCAGCCTCCCCCCGCCCCTTCCCCAAAGTCCTTCTTCCGGGGTTTTTGTTGTTTTTTTGGTCGACATCTTCATTTTATCATACACCTTCTGTCGGTTCACGCCGGAGCCACCCCATCATTCCCCACTCACTCTATAGTATAGACGATGGAAAAGGTATCCCCGTCAGCAACCGGCTGACTGTCAATTCCATTATTGCAGTACTCCCCATTCACATAAAAAGACCAGTAGGCCCCGTCAGCATTATAGTCCGCCGTCAGGCCATTCACCGTATCCACCATCATGCCGTACTCGCTTTCCTGCCCTGAAAAGGTCAGGCCTTCCGCCTCCTCCATGGCCTGGCGCAGATATTCCGCATCTGTCTTCAATGCGTATTCTGTCTTTTCCTCCTCCGGGCCTGCCACCTGGATGGTAATGGACTTTGTGCCCTCCACCGGCTTCTCCCGGAATACGCTGTAGAGCACTGCCAGGAGCACGATGGCCGCCGCCAGTATCCCTACTCCCAGTATCACCTTCCCATTGTTCTTTTTACTTTCGTTCTCCATTTCTTCCTCCGTTCCGTGATGTACGCCACCACATATTTTTTCTGCAGTGAATCTGTCCGGCACCCCTCACCTCTCCCTTCTGCACAAAAAAACTCCCGCAGCTTGGCAGGAGTTGGCGTACTTTAATAACGGAAAAACTACCCTGTCCCCAGGATATTTTCCGTCTCTTCCGTACCAGCCAATTCCTCGTGGCTACCCGGTACCCATTCCAGGCAGGTCTTCTGACTTGAGCCTCACCGCTCCGCTTCGTCTTCCCGGGAATTCTCCCAGTGACACACACCGCTCTCTATGAAGCGAAACTCTTCTCTCACAGCGACGAGATCGTGCAGGTCTTTCACCTGCTTCCCTTTTCACCGGACCAAACGGCACAAAACCGCTCTCCGGCACCTGTAATGTCCCAGGAACCGTTCACTTTTCAAACAGTTCCTTATTCACTTAAGTCGGTATTTTAACACAGCGTCCCCCAAAAAGCAACTTTTTTCTGCTACCCTGATTTCACTGCCCTGGGCTTCTTCGCCTCCCACAGGATTTTCGCCGGACACCAGGTTTCCTGATGGTTCTTTTTCTAAACGGCTGTCCGACTCTGTTTTATCAAAGCCGGACAGCCGTTTAGCATTTTTCGCTATCTGCTTTTTACTTCCGCATCTGTAGAGCTTACAATGTTCCGGCAAACCCTTATCCCCGGATCCGTTCTTCTAATTCCTGAAAGAACTTTTTACCGGCATTTCCCAATCGCTTCCCCAATCATCCGCGCGCATTCCTGAACCCTGGGCATGTCCTCCTCGGCCAGATCCGCCAACGGCCTCCTGACCCCGCCTAAGGCCAGGCCCTCCCGCAGCTCCAGGATCTTCTTGATCACCGCGTACATATTGCCCTTGCATGCGCACATCGCGTAGATAATGCGGCATGCCTCGTACTGTATCGCCTGGGCCCTGGCCATGTCCCCGCGCTTCACCGCCTCGTATATGGCCAGATACAGCTCCGGCATCACCCCGTAGGTACCGCCTATGCCGCCGTCCGCCCCGATAGCAAGCCCGCTCACAAGCTGCTCGTCGGGACCGTTGAACACCACATGCCCCTCCCCGCCCGCATCCTTGAACATCTGGATGTCCTGGGTGGCTTCAGAGGAATTCTTGACACCCACCACTTTCGGGTTCTCCAGCATCTTCCGGTACAGTGGCACGGTGAGCCTGGTTCCCGCCAGTTGGGGGATATTGTAAATAATGAAATCCGTGTTGGGCGCCGCGGCAGAAATGTCGTTCCAATACTGCGCCACCGCATGATCGGGTAAGTGAAAATAAATAGGCGGTATGGCGGCAATGGCATCCACCCCGAGAGCTTCCGCGTGGGCCGCCAGTTTCCGGCTGTCCTCCGTGTTGTTGCAGGCCACATGGGCAATCACGGTCAGCTTCCCGCCCACTTCCTCCATCACTGTCTCCAGGATGTTCTTCCGCTCCTTCTTGCTCAGGTAAATGCACTCTCCTGACGACCCGCATACATACAGCCCCTTCACGCCCTTGTCCGCCATATGTCTGGCCAGTGCCCTGGTGCGCTGTTTGCTGACCTTTCCGTCCTCCCCATAACAGGCATAAAATGCCGGAATAATTCCCTGATACTTCTCTGCTTTGTTCATTTCCTTTCTCCTCGTTTCTCTTTTATTCTTTCAGTCTCTATTTTCTGACTACATCGACATCTTTCTTCGGACATCCCGTTCTCATGGCAGGCATCTCACTTCCCGGTCAGCTCTTCCATGGAATAAGCCTCCATCCGAATGGCATATTCCTCATACTCATACCACAGGGCAATGTCCCCGTCAGGCAGTTCCGTCAGGCAGCTGTAGTAAAAAGGAGCCTGGTTAACGGAATAATGATATTTCCAGTCCACCTCGCCGTCCTCCTCCACCAGGCCCACGGCTATCATCCCATTCACCCGGCGGTAAGGCTGTTCATCTCCCCGGGGATAACTCGCCACCAGGGCAGGTTTTCCCTCCACAGGCCGGGAATAATTGATCACGGAGACCATGCAGTTACCACAGTAGGGAAGCTGAGGCTCCCTGCGGCAGGCGCTCCATGTCTCCCCTCCGTCCAGGCTGTCCGAATAGGTTATCTCCCCGATCATATTCCGGGAATACATCCGCAGCCTCCCACCGGGCAGTTCCACGATCTGGGACTCGGATGATTTCACAGGCTCCCCGTTCTCCCTGTACCCTGTATCCCTGGCCCGCTGTCCCCGTCTCCAGGTTTTTCCCCGGTCTTCCGTATAGATGACGCTGGCAAATTCCGCCCCCAGATTGTTGTCATAAACGGGGAAGACCATCCTCTCCTTTCCCTGGTACCGGTATGCGTACCCCCTTCCGGGACACACAGCCGTGAAACCGCTGACACCAATCTGGCCGCCGATATCCTGCATCCTCCCCCAGGTTTTCCCCCCGTCCCTGCTTACCCGGCAGATAATGTGGAAGGCCGGATAAGCCTTCAGCGGCGAAGCTGCAAAATAGACATTGGCATGAATCAGCCGGTCAGTAAACTGCCCTTTCCCGTCCAACTGGTGTATCATCACCTTCCGGATATCTTCTCCCTCTCTCCGATACAGATACATTTCATCGTCCAGAAAATAATTCCCATACGGTTTCCCGTCTTTTATCCCTAAGACCGGCAAGTACCCGTCCTCCCCCGGCTCCCCTGCGTAATAGGGGTATGTATCCTCGTTCAGTTCCTTCGTCTCCGCTTTCGTGTGGCTCTCCATCTCCTTCAGGGCCAGCCGCCCGTTGGCGTGCCGTCCGCCGTTCTGCCGGCCGCATACAATGCCATCCACCTCCCAACATCCCACAAAGGCAGGACAGAGATCCGTCAGCAGATAGAGATTCCCCTGGCCGTCCTCCCCTGTCACGGGATCGATGAACCCGGCGCTGAAAATACACCTGTCCGAGCCGTCCTCCACATCGTCAAAATGGTTCACATACTGCCTTTCCCAGGTGCATCCCCCGTCCTCGGACCTGGCTGAAACTGTCTCCAGATTCCCCGCGGAGTCCAGGCCGTGACTCCACCGGGCATCACAGCTGGCAATCAGAGTCCCTTCCCGGGTGGTCAGTATGGACGGTATCCTGAACCGGTCGCTCCCCATACATCCTTTGGGAAAAGGTTCTGTCATTCCTCTCTTCATCGCATCTTCTCCTGTTTCACATACCATGCGCATATCCCCGACTCACTGTACAGACAGGCAGATATCTGTCTGCCGGCTGTCCTGGCCCACGCAAAACCCTTGAATATCCATCTTGCCGTTGCAGCGAAAGGGAAAGCGCCTTGCTGATTTCATATCCATCCGGCGGCGGACTTTCCTATAAGGAAAACACTGCCGCATATATAAGAAAAAGCTGCCGCCCCCGAAAGCCAAGTGCCGGATATGGAAAAATTTCTGCGTTCAAACCATATCCTACACCTGCCTCCCCGGTGCGTCAGCCCCGTTAAACTCATGAACATATGCATTCGTCCTTATCATACCACATTGACGAAATTTCGTTCATTATCCGTCTGCATTTACAAATACTCCAAACCCGGAATCCATTTCCCTGACATACTCGTGAGCACATACATTTACCAGTTGGTTACCCCACAGTATGGATGCGCCCACTCGTTATACATTTACGCCGGAAAATGTTTTCAGCCGTGAGTACATATTACCCTCACCAGGTTCAGCTCCCGATCCGCCAGAACCACATCCGCCCGCTTGCCCGGCGTCAGGGATCCAACCTGGTCATAGATGCCGATACTCCTGGCCGGATTCATGGTAGCGGCGGCAATGGCCTCCTCCATGGGAATACCGAAGGAAACCGCTGTGCGCATGCAGTCGTAAAGGTTCGTCGCGGAACCGGCGATGGTGCCGTCCGCTAGCGTAGCCAGTTTCCCGTTCACGGTCACCTGCTGGCCGCCCAGGTCATAGGTGCCGTTCTCCATTCCCGTGGCCCGCATGGAATCACTGATCAGCACAATCCGCCCGGGGAACAGCTTAAAGGCTGCCCGCACCATGCTCTCATGCACATGGATGCCGTCGCTGATAATCTCCGCCATGCAGTTCTCATCCTCAGCCGCAGCGCCGATCAGCCCCGGCGCCCTGTGTCCCAGAGGCATCATGGCATTGAACAGGTGGGTCACATGATTGGCCCCCGCCTCCAGAGCCGCCTTCGCCGTGTCGTAATCCGCCCCGCTGTGTCCCAGGGAAATCGACACCTCATCATGCAGCTCCCTGGTAAATTCCAGGGCTCCCTCCGTATTGGGAGCCAGCGTCACCAGACGGATCAGGTTTCCGCAGGCCTCATTGCATTCCCGGAAAAATTCCACATCCGGCGCCATAATGCACTCTGCCCTGTGGGCCCCCTTCTTGTCCGCATCCAGGAAGGGTCCCTCCATATTGATACCGGCCACATGGGCCATGGGCTCCTCCCCCGCCTTTCCGTCTTCCGAAAAGCTTCCCATGGCACGGAAAATTTTACGCAATTCCTCCCTGTCTATGGTCATGGAAGTAGGACAGTAGGAAGTAACCCCATGGGCATATTCATAGGCAAGAATCTTCTTCAGGCCCTCCATATCACCGTCAGAGAAATCATGCCCCACCGCCCCGTGACTGTGCACGTCAATGAGACCGGGAAGCACCAGCATCCCTTCCGCGTCGATTTCGGACTTGTCCGTCACCTGCTCCGGGCCTTCTACTATTTTCCCGTCTTTAATATAAAGATCCCTTTTTGCGAAAGTCTTATCTTCCTGGTAAACGAGACCATTTTTAATTATCATAAACCGAACCCTCCCAGCCGGTGTTCTTGCGGATCAGAGACAGCGCTGCCTCATCCGCAATGATCACCACATCGCCGTGCAGCTGCAGGATGGAAGCAGGCACCCCCGGCGTCACCGGACCGAAACAGGTCTCATAGAGGGCTTCCGCCTTCCCCTCCCCGGAAGCCAGCAACAGGATCTTCTTCGCAGACATGATATTTCCGATACCCATGGTCAGCGCATGGGTAGGCACCTCATCGATGGAGCTGAAAAACCTGGCGTTGCTCTGCCTGGTCTCCTCGGTCAGTGTCACCACATGGGTTCCCCTCTCGAACACATCGCAGGGCTCATTGAAACCGATATGGCCGTTGTTGCCGATTCCCAGAAGCTGCAGGTCGATGCCTCCCTGTGCCTCAATCACCCCGTTGTAACGCACACACTCCGCCTCCGGATCTTCCGCCAGACCGTTGGGCACATTGGTCTTCTCCTTGTCGATGTTCACATGATCAAACAGATTGTGGTTCATGAAATAACGGTAACTCTGGTCATGATCGCCTGACAGCCCTTTATACTCGTCCAGGTTCACGCTGCGGATCCGGGAAAAATCCAGATCCCCGGCTTCATACTTCCTGATCAGCTCCCCGTATGCGCCTACAGGAGTAGATCCCGTGGCAAGCCCCAGAACCCCGTCCGGTTTCATGGTAACCTGGGCGGCGATCAGATTCCCCGCCTTGCGGCTCATGTCCTCATAATTCTTTGCTGCATAAATTTTCATACTTACACCCGTGCCTTTCTTAATTTGATATCTATATTTTATCATTACCCAAAATAGGAGTCAACTTTCAACCGCGCTCCACGGTTTTTGTGCGCCGGAAGCGCTGCGCTATCCATACAGCAGGGAATCCCTGTAGAGTACTGTCGGTTCAATATATGTCCTCTCAAAGGGCGCCTGCGCATGTTCCATACGGTAAATGATCTGCATCGCCAGGCGCTTGCCGATAAACCCGGTGTTTACATCCGCCGTGGTAATCATTCGCACCACATCGTATTCATTGCGTCCGTCATAGCCTGTCACCACAATCCCCCTGGGAATCCGGCTCTGGTGTTCCTCAAAATAAAGCTGCAGGATATGTGCAATATAATCGCTGACACACACAAAGGCATCCGGCAGTACCTCCAGAGAGTCCAGAAAACTGACTATTTCCTTAGTATAGGAAAAAATGCCTATCCTATGCGTCAGGCAGAATTTTTCCTGGATGGGAATGTTATAATCCTTCATACAGTGACAGAATCCCTCATACCTGTCCTGATTGGTCTGGGCATACCTAATATCCCCGATAAATCCGATATCTTTCAGCCCCTTTTCAGCCACGGAGCGGGTAATCTGATAAGTTGTATTATGTCCCTCCAGCAGAATCAGATCCCCCTTCAGATCATAAAGATTCATCTGCGGCACTGTGTCAAGGAATACCTTCGGGATGTCCAGCTGATTCACTTCCCTGACCAGATTCTCATCATACAGATTCAGTACAATCGCTCCCTCCACCGAACCGTTGGTCAGCATGGCAGGCATTCTGAACTTGTTCGAATAACCCGAAGGCATATAGGTATACACCAGATTCTTGTTATGAAATGACAATTCCTGGGCCATCCTGTGAATAATATTCGTCCAGAATGTGGAGGAATTGGGCCTGGATACAATCAGTGAAATATTTTTCTCTGACACCTTCTGCTCGACTTCAGCAAGTCCCTTGGTATATCCCATTTCCTTTGCCTTCTCCAGAACCCGCTCCCGAAGCGCTGAAGACACATTCGCATAATTATTGAATACCTTCCATACCGTTACCCGTGAGACGCCCAGTTCATTCGCTATATCCTGCATTGTTATTTTATTCATGATTTCCTCTCTTTTGTTGACCCGCAATTACCCGCATCAGCAGCTGTTTCGCAGATTCCATCATAAACTTCAAAGCATTCATATTTTAACATATTTAACATTCAATTGCAATATTTTCCCGTTTATCTTTGTAAATATGTCTGTATTCTGACAATAAAGCTTACACATTTACAGCTATTTGTAACGATGCAGCAGTTCTTTTACTATGTTTTTTTGTCAAAAAAAGCCGGACCATAACAGTCCGGCTCTCAATAGAACTATACGTAAACTCCAGATTCACAGGACATTCCCCAGGCATTTACTCCCCTGCTTACCCTATGTATTAACCCAGGTCGATCTGGCTGGGCGCCCATGAGCTGTCGTAACTGGTTCTGGTATTTCCCGAAGCGTATTCCTCCCGAAGGCTGAACTTGGACACCAGATTCTTCAGGGTGGCAGCCTGCTCGGAAAGCTCCTGGCTTGCCGCAGCGCTCTGCTCCGCAGTAGCCGAGTTGGTCTGTACCACACTGGAGATCTGATCCACGCCCAGAGTCACCTGTTCGATGGCGCCGGACTGCTCCTCCGCCGCATTGGCAATGGCATCTACCTTTGTGGAAGCGGAACGCACCTGCTCCACTACCCTCATCAGGGACTCTGCGGTAGAATTGGCAATCTTGGTTCCCCTTGCCACTGCTTCGATGGAGCTTTCGATCAGCTCTGCCGTATTCTTGGAGGCCACAGAGCTCTTGCTGGCCAGGCTGCGCACTTCCTCCGCAACCACTGCAAAGCCCTTGCCTGCCTCGCCTGCCCTTGCCGCCTCCACGGCTGCATTCAGGGCCAGGATATTGGTCTGGAAAGCGATATCCTCGATGGTCTTGATGATCTTGCCGATCTCGTTGGATGTACGGGTAATCTCTTCCATTGCGCTCATCATATCGCGCATCTGTGTATTACATTCGCCAACCTCATCCCCTGCCGTATTGGCCTGATGCCTTGCCTCCATGGCATTGTCCGCGGTCTCTTTCACCTGGTGGGAGATATTGGTAATGGTAGCAGCAAGCTCTTCCACGGAAGCGGCCTGCTCCGTCGCGCCCTGCGCAAGGGCCTGGGCACCGTTGGACACCTGTCCCGCCCCGGAGGATACCTGGTCGGCACTCTGGTTGATCTGGCCCAGGGTGCTGCTCAGGTCGCGGTTCAGCTTGCGGATGGACAGCAACAGGCTCTGGAATTCACCCACATAGCGGTCTTCCGCCTTGGTGCGCACATCGAAATTTCCGTTGGCCATCTCGCTGAGAAGCCTGGACGCATCCGCAATCACAGCCTCCAGAATCACCGTCATATTCTTAAATGCATTGGCCAACTGGCCCATCTCATCCTTTGACTGGTAAGTTACCGAGATGTCGAATTCTCCGCCTACAATCTTGTCTGCGGACTCCTCCAGTTCACGAAGCGGGCGTGTGATGGCCCTGGTCAGGTAGGCGGACAGGAACAGGGTAATGACCAAAGCGGCTCCTGCCATGCCCAGCTGTGCGGCCACCAGCATATCCTGCATGGATACAGTCTCGTTATAGTCATTCTCAGCACTCTTCGACACCACATCGCTGATGTTGATCAGATTATTCACGGCCTCCTGCACCAGTTCCTGGTAATCGTCCAACAGCATCGTCCGGGCTGCCTCCATATCCGTGTGGGACAGCTCGATGACTTCCTTCTGCAGCTCCACGGCCTCTGTAATGTTCGTGGAAAAAGCATCCAACAACGCCACATCGCCCGTGAAATTGTCAAAAAGCCACTGACCATTCTCCTGCAGCAGGTCCAGTTCTTTGTCGATATCATCCAGATAAGTCTGGGTCTTGTCCGCATCCTCCTCGATGGTGACAAACGCAAGATCCTTCACGATGATCTGCAGACCGCGGCGCATGTTCATGACCTTGTTGGTAACCTGATACCCCACATTGTAAAATTCCGAATACTTCTCCGAATTCCGGTTCAGTGCCGTGATCGCAATACACACCGTCGCGATGAACAACAGAATGATCAGCATGAATGTCAGCAGTAACTTCTTACCAATTCTGAGATTCTTCATTTTCTTCCTCCTTCGCGTCCCTCTAAACAGTTGAAGCCAACAATCCTGCCGCCAGATTCCGGATATTGTATGACATACTATTTACAGGTCAACCCTTTTTAGTCTTATAGTTAGATTATAATAGATTCTTTCCAATCTGTCTACTGAATTTCACAATCATTATGCGCAAAATCTTCCGGCAAAATCTTCCAGGCGTCTGTCATCATATTTTCTCCCTCAGCAGCCCGTTAACCCGGCTGCGCAGCCTCAGAAGGAATTCCTCCCCCTTTGGATACTGCCGGAACGAAAGCTCCATGCCCGCCTCCTGCCGGATCAGCTCCATCACCTTTTCCCTGCCTATAAAGCCTTCCAGGGCATATAGGGCCCGGTAATCGTTGACGGCCTCGTCCTGCACCATGATCCGGATGGACTCCTCCGGAACGCCGCCCTCGCCCGGATATACCAGGAAGGGATCCCCCGCCGGAAAACCGCCGTCCGCATCCACAGACTCATAAGGATTGATTTTCTTACGGGAAAGGATACTGTTGTAAAAATTGAAACCCCAGTGAAGAAAACCGTCCATCTTCAGCCAGTACAGCAATACGCCGTATATTCTGTTGCGCCAGGACGGCATGCTGATGAAGCGGTTGGGTACATCCACCGCCTGGGCGCAGCAATAATAACTCCACAATACGGGCGGGCGTTTCTCCAGAAAAGGTTCTATATGGTTGGTGGCGCATACGGGGATGTCCACCAGGCCCTTCCCGTAATATTCATAATCACTCACCGCTTCAATGATGGTACAGCCCTTCAGGAGTTCCCGCACAGCCCCCTGGGCTGTCTTATACTGTACCGAGGTCAGGTTGGGTTCATCCGAAATATGGAAATACGTATCCTTAAGGATCCCTCGCCTGTCCAGAAATTCTTTCACGGCAGGAATCAGGGCTCCGAGAAACCCAAGGTACTCCGGATCGTCCGAGGAGGTATCCCATCCGAAGATTCTCCTGCACTCTCCGTTTTCCCATGCCGCCACCTTGGGCGCCGCCGTAGCCCCCCACTGGGTGAACAGATGGCAGATCTCAAAATGGCCGATCCCTTCCGACTGGCAAATCTCCAGGAATCGCTCCAGATCCGCAAAGTCGAACCGGTATTCCCTCCCTTTCCGTTCCACCCGCACCAGCTGAATGGTAGTCCTCTCCAGACCCACCTCCGTATCCAGAGGCGGCGTCAGCACGGGAACATACATCATGTTTCCCCCTCTTTTTACGTAGACTCTGACAAAATTGCGGAATATCCGCCAGAATTCCCCGGAAAAAGCTTCCACGCCATAGTAATCCACAATCCCGTCACAGTGGAACCATTCCGTGTGAAGTATGGGCAGGGGCGGAAGTTCGCCTCCAATTACCCGAACCTCCGCACGGCACTCCGCAGCGCTCCCTCCCTCTTCCGCCAGGCAGAACGCAATTACGTACCTGCCCGGTTCCTGTTTCTCCCGGGGACAGACATCCACCCAAAGACTCTGCCACTCCTGTGTCAGGGGCACCGTATCCCCCTCCGGCTCCCTCAGCAGATCCGGAGCTGTCCTGGCATCTTTAAAGAGATAATCATCATCTGTCTCCTCCGGATTACAGCTGCGCCGGCACATCACGGGCAGGACCCGGCGAATCCGCACTTCCGGTGTTTCC
Organism: uncultured Acetatifactor sp.; assembly: GCA_910578995.1. Lineage (GTDB taxonomy): Bacteria > Bacillota > Clostridia > Lachnospirales > Lachnospiraceae > Acetatifactor. The sequence goes on along the minus strand of CAJTSY010000006.1, from coordinate 59,181 downwards.
GGCAGTCCTGGGACACGGACTCCCTCTGGGTTCCTCTCTCCTCCTGTTGCGTATGGAGCGGTCTTGTCCTCCCCGCTTTCCGGGCTTCGCCCTGTTCCAGGGTCTGTTTCCTTTCGCACTTCCCAGTTAACCGCAGCCTTCTGTCCCCCTTCTGTATCACCGCCGCGGAACGCGATCTGAAAAGAAACTGTCTCTCCCCTAAACGCCTCCATGCTCCCCCGAAAGGGAGTAGGCTCTTTTCCCAGTCCCACTTTCTCCAGTGAGCTGACAATCAGTGCTTCCAACATAATAGCCTCCTGTTCCGATTGCTTGTTAACGCTTCCTCCTGCCATAAAATGTCACACGGTCATAAGCCGCAATTCACCCTTCATAACATTCCATTCATTGCCCACAGCGGCTCGGAACTGATATGTAACACCTTCGGAAAGTCCGGAAAGCTCCGCGCTGAAGCGGCCCGGGGTTGTCACCTTTCCCACGGAAAGCCTCTGCCACCCTTCCTCATAGGATGACAGGGCAAATCCCGGATATATCCGCCACTCAAACCACAGCTCGGCCTCCTCAAAACTCCCCAGGGTTTCCACATCGGCGGCAAGGACAGCCCTGCCGCCTTCCCCCATCGTCTCCGGTACCGTCTGTATTCCCATGGGCACAAAAGCCGGCTGGGGATCCGTGATCTTCAGCACCAGCGGATTGCGCCACAAAATGCCGCAGTAGATGCGCTGCGCATGCATAACCGACAGAAAAAGCCCCTCTCTCCTCTGTTCCCAATAAGCCCGGGCATCCAGGTCCGGACGATACTCCGTTTCTTCCCCGCTCTGTCCCAGAACCTCCACCCCTGTGTCCGCGCCCGCTTTTACCGACTTTAGGAGAAGCTCCCTGCGCTGTCCCCGTTCCCATTCCCCCATGCCGAACAGCACCGCATAGAGGGCACTTCCGTCTTTTTTCTTCAAAAGCCAGGTATCTCCTTCGTTCGTAATGATCCAGGGACGGACATCATGTATCGCCTGGCCGTTGATAAAATGCCATAAAGCCAGTTCCCGCAGAAGTCCTTCCTGTTCCCGGCAGAGCTCACCGTCCGCATCCGGAGCAATATTCAGAAGAATACTCCCGCCCTTGGCTCTGGTCTCGGTAAGCAGACGGATCAGGTGCAGTCCGGTTTTATAGCATTCATTGGTGGGCTGGTACTGCCAGGCAGTCCCCAGCGTCATGCATCCTTCCCAGGCAAAATCCGCCCCCACACCGGGAAGCTGCTGTTCCGGCGTGGGAATTGCTCCCCTGGTGATCAACACCCGGGGCTGAAGCTCCCAGGCAATATTCATGCAGTGCTGCTGCAGACTGACCCCGTCCGCCCCGATCATTGTCTCACCGCCGTCAAAGAACAGCACGTCCACGGGACCGAACCGGGTCAGAAGTTCCGTCATCTGAGCTGTCAAAAGCTCCCTGTAACCATCCATAACCTCCGCCGTGTAAGGACTCCGGGGCGTCCGGGTGACAGGCAGCCCCCGGCTGTGAAGATAGCGGAAATCCTCCGGAGAAAAGTAAAATCCCACTTTGATTCCCTGTCGGCGGAAAGCTTCCGTATACTGCCTGACCAAATCCTTCCCGTAAGGAGTGTTCCTTATGGAAAAATCAGTGGTTTCGGTATCCCAGAGGCAGAAGCCGTTATGATGTTTTGTAGTCAGAACCGCATACCGGAACCCGGCCAGTCTTGCAAGTTCCGCCAGATGGTCGAAATCCCACCTCCTGGGGTTCAATGTTTTGGGAAGTTCCTCATAAAACCGGGATATATACTCCTCCGAGGCCCCCACCAGAGAATGGCTGATGACGCAGCCCAGCTGCACGTCCAGGGACCAATGGATAAACATCCCCATTCCCGCGTCCTGAAGCCACTCCAGTGCTTCCGGACGATTGCGGGAAGGCTTTTTACCGGCAAGCGTATTGTCGGCCGCCACCGACTCATCTACATTGGGACGGTCGGAATCGGACTGCGGACAAGTTGTTGTGTTCATGTCAGATACCTCTTTCATGTGCTTTCTCAAAATATACGGCATGGAATTTTCCCGTGTCTGCGCCGCTCATATACTCTCCAAAAAAGACGGAACAGGAGCCGCTGTCCCCTGCATATCAACCGCAAAATATGATAGCACACGTTCTTAAGACTACATTATCTTACGGACGACTGCCTGGTACAGCAGCTCCTGCATCAGTTTTACTGCAAGTTATCTTTCAGCGGATGGGCATGGGATACTTCTTCATCCAGTCCATCAGATTGTCTAATGTGGTAAAGGCAAGTCCTGTTACGGTGTCCGCGCAGCCATAGTAAACTGCAATTCTTCCGGTCTCCGCATCTGTCAAAGCGGCGCAGGGGAATACTACATTGGGCACATCCCCGTTCTGCTCATACAGCTCTTCAGGAGCCAGCAGATAATACCTGGAACGCATCTTAACCTTCCAGGGCTCCTCCAGATCCAACAATGCGCATCCCATACGATAGACATAGCCGCTGCAGGTCCGCAGTACACCATGATAAATCAAAAGCCATCCCTCATCCGTCTCAATGGGGCAGGGACCGGGACCGATCTTCATGGACTGCCATGCCGACAAATCTCCCGGTGTAGTACCCATCACAAACCTGTGATGTCCCCAGAACTCCATGTCAGGGCTCTGGCTTAAGAAAATATCTCCGAAAGGAGTATGTCCCGTATCACTGGGCCTGGACAGCATCATGTAACGGCCGTTAATCTTCCTGGGGAACAACACTCCGTTCCGGTTGTAAGGAAGGAAAGCGTTCTCCATCTGATGGAAAGTCTTGAAATCATAAGTATAAGCAATACCGATGGTAGGACCATGATACCCGTTACACCAGGTAACAAAATACTTGTCCTCAATCTTGACTACGCGGGGATCGTAACGATACTCCCTCTTCGTAATCTCGGGATCGTCTCCCTCAAATGCAATAGGCTGTTCACTGATATCCCAGTGAATCGCATCCTTACTGAATCCCACAAAGATATCCATGCTTATGGACAGACTATCGCAGCGGAACACTCCCGCATAGCCGTCCCCGAAAGGCACTACAGCACTGTTAAAGATACTGTTGGCAATCGCCATATCATGTCTCCCTATCACGGGATTGTTCGAATAACGCCAGATGGGCTTGTCACAGCCTTCCGGCCTGTCCTGCCAGGGCATTCCCGGCAATGCACTTCCAATGATTCTGCTCATAGCAATATCCTCCTATTCCAGTACCGTCTCTGCACTACGGTGCCCTTATAGGGGAATGAAATTTCATCTGCAAAGTGCGCAGCTGAAATTTCATTCCGGGCACCTTCGTTCCGAGACTGTTATAAAATTTCTTATTGACATTTCTTAGCTGGACAAATTTTAGTCGCTGCGCGACGGCTCTAAAAGGTAATGTCCCTTTTGAAAAAAGCGGCGCCGGGGTGCCGGCACCGCTCCATTTCATTTTTATTACATTGTATTTCCTCCAAACTATCCGGCAAATCGGACAGCCGTCGAATAATATCGAATTCCGTACATCAATCTCCGCCAAGTCCGCTTCGTGCCGCGCCCTGTACGAATCTCTTCTGTACGAAAGCGTACATAATGATCAGCGGCAGTACAATCAGCAACGCACAGGCTGAAATCAGCGCCGTCTGGGCGAAAGGATTGTTGGGGTCAATGGCAATAAGCCACTCTGCGTTTTTCTTCAGCGCACTTTCCATACTCCAACGCACATTGGACTGCAGGATGGAATACTGGTAGGGCAAATGACTTACGTTTGGATTCAGCAGACCGGTATAATACACATCCGTATAGTTCCAGAGGAAACTCAGTACGGAAACTGTCAGGATGGTGCCGGACATACTGGGAACCACAATGCCGAAGAAGGTTCTGAGGAACCCTGCCCCGTCCACATGGGCCGCTTCTTCCACGGAGATGGGAAGTCCTCTGATTGCCTGGCGCATATAGTAAATATACAGACCGCTCTTGACACCCATGCCGGTTCCTGCCAACACAAACTGTGCGATAGGCTTACCCACCAGGTTGATTCCCACTCCCGTGCCGTTCAGGAGGCCGATGATCCCGAATACGTCAAAATTTCGGAATGCGCCGTACTGAGCCAGCATCAGGGCATCACTGGGTACCACGATGGTCAGGATAACCAGTACAAACAGGATATTGCTGCCCTTAAATTTCAATCTGGCAAAGGAATAGGACGCCAGACCTGTGGACACCACCTGCAAAAAGGTCAGAACCACGGTGATTCCAAGGGTATACGCAAGACTGGGCCAGTATTTCAATACCTGCTTGGACGCCGCTATTTCCACAAATGCTGTGGAGATGCTCTGAGGAATCCATATGCTGGACTTATCTCCCAAAATACCGGGTGCAGTTAACGCATCCTTGGCCAGCTTCCATAGAGGCGTAACCACCACGAACCCCAGGCAGATCAGAATTACATAGCGGAATATCATGGCTGCCATCTGCTTTACCTGTTTCTGAACGGCATACTTGGTAAGCCTGCCCTTTTTAAGGTCTACCCAGAAACTGATACCGGCCATTTCCTGCGCCTTCTGCATCCTCTCTTTTCTGCTCAATTTAGTCATAATAGAACACCCCCTTAGACACGATGCCGCATATGATTCCAATGGCCAAAAGCGATGTCGCAAAGAAGATAAAGCTCATGGCCGCTCCGTAACCGTAATAGGCAGGCTGCCCGTTAAAGGTAATCTTTTGGATATATTCGGCAAACTTCATGGTGACGGAATCTTGTTCCACTGTCACATTGGCAAAGGACTCCGCAATACTGTACACCAGGCACACCAGAATCGTAGGCGATACCATGGGAAGGGTGATCTTACAGAAGGTCTCAAACTGTGTACAGCCTTCCATCTTCGCCACCTCATAAAGACTGGGCGAAATTGCCTGCAGACCTGCCAGGAACAGCAGTACCTGTACACCGCAGGTGGTTACCACCGTGAAAATGTTCTTCACGTAGGTCACCAGCAGGGTGGTAAACTTCTCAGGCAGACCGGAATTGACTACCAGATCCTGCAGCCAGGCCATATTCATCACGGAATCTCCGGCCTGCTCCACCATGTTGACCTCACGCAGGTCAAAAGTGGCAACGCCTGTAGCCAGAATAATGGGAATTACGAAAATAGCTCTGAAAAATCCCCTGCCCTTGTATTCCCCGTTTAACAAAATCGCAATAAACAGGGCAATGAATATCTGGAAAGGCACTTCCTGGATCATTGTTGTAAATACCGTTGCCAAATGCCTGTTAAAGTTGGCATTGACGCCTATAACCCACTTATAATTCTCTAAACCGATAAAGTTGCCGGTAAGCTTACCGTTCACCATATCCATGCTGCAGAGCGAATACCAGAACGTGTTAATCAACGGCCGCAGAAAGAAAAATATCACACCGATAAGCCAGGGAAGCAGAAAAATCATACCCCACAGCGCCGTCTTTTTGGAGAAGTCCATTCGCTTATACCACGATAAAGACGACTTTTTCTCTGCCGGCTGATTAACAGCCGGTTTCTTTTCTTTACCCATCTTACTCCTCCTTTACTGAATTACATAGCTGAAAGCCGACACGGTCACGCCGTCAATGTTTTCCTCATGGTCGCTGTAGTTAAAGTAAATCTTAACGCCGTTGGAATAAGTTACTATGCGGAGCGCCTCGTTGCGGTCATAAACTTCATGACCAACGATGGTCGCATCCTTCACCTTGTTATAAAAAGCGCTGTATTCCTGGTAATAGGCACCTATCTTGTCTTTCCAGTAACTGTAGTCCACTGCAAAGAAGCATTCCTGCTCCGTACCCTCCAGAAGATGGCTGTCTTCGTACATAAAGGTAAATTTCGGTATGCTCTTACCCTCTATAGCCTGCATGAAGTGCGTATATACATCCGTACTCTCCCTGTTCAGCGACTGGGAAGAATACGTTTTGTAGCCGTCCAGCACAAGCTGCATAAAAGGAATGGATGTATCCAGAACCCGCATGCCGCTGTCGTCTGTAGGAATATCCGTCAGATAGCTGCTGTATGCATAGGCCGGGCTTGCAGGATTGGAAAGCATCAGCGTCATTCCTTCCGCCAGGCTTACAGCCGCCGTTTCCATCAGGTCGGCTCCCGTTGAGGAAGAAGCCTGGTCATAACGGTAGTTGGTTCCGATAAAGGAATACAGATCATCGGAAGCCATTGTGGTAAGGCCGGTCTTGCTGGTATAGGATTTTTTTACTTTCTTCCAGTACTTCTCCAGATAATACGGATTTACGATGTACTTGGGATAAGCATCCTCCTCGCCTGTCACCGCCTGATGCTGTACAGGGTCAAAGGAATAAATCTGCGCCCTCTCGTTCACCAGATTCCAGGCCGCCATCTCATTGTTCACTTTCTCCTTGGTATGTACGGTCTGCAGCTTTACATTGGGGAAAATCTGTGCGCCCACGGAATCCGCATAAGAAGCCAGTTTCTTTAAACCGGACTTTCCGCCCATACCGGATACAATCTTAACCCCGGAATTCAGGGAGCGCTGGTTCATGCCGCCGTTGAACATACCGTTATAGATGACCTTCATATTCCGGACGCCGCTTCCCGACAGCTCCTCCAGGATCGTTTTCGCCTGACTGAAATCCGTCAGAACCTGGGTTCCTTCGTAGGGAATACCGGCAAAATACTTTGTCTTATCCGTGCTGCCTAGCAATTCCACATAGAAGGGCGCTTCCGCCTCATCGGCTTCCGCCTTCAGCACACCTCTTTCTTCCAGATACTTGGAGTAGCATTTCGCCATATCCACATAATCCGCATCCTCTTCAAGCCAGAAATAGCGGACTATAATATCCCCGTCATACACATCACTGGGAGCCTTGCCCATGCTGAAAGCGCCGCCTGCGTTACTGGCTCCTGAACTCAATATAAACTGGGAACGGATATCAAAGGTCAGCCGCAGCTTGGAGAAAGTCTCCGAGGAGTCTGTTCCGCTGATATAGGCATCCAGGGTTGCAACCTCCGCCCCTTCTTCAATGACACCGAACAGCGTGGCGTCATGGGTCTTCATACCGAAGACGGGAATCATCAGGTCGTTATCCGTATCGCTGTAGGTAGTCGCGTTCAGCTGAGGATCACCGCCGTAATATCTGGCTCCAAAATGCAGTTCCCTCTGTTTCTTGCTGTCCAGATAAAGCAGCGCACCGCTGCCGTCCGGCACAAACATATATCCCTCTTCCTCTTCCATGGCAGGATCCGAGGTCATGAAATAGGGAACCAGGGTCAGCTGGTTAATGGGGTTATCCTTTCCGCTCTCAACCAGAGAGGTATCCACTTTCACCATCAGGCATCCGTCTTCCAGATAGTAATCTACAGGTACATAGATCATCAGGTTACTGGGATATTCCTCCGGATCCGCGCCCATTTCATCCAGATCCGCAATCAGATCCTCTTCGGTGTACTTACCCGTCTCATAGAAAATAGTGTACAGCTGCTTCGCCGCCAAACCCTGCAGAGGGCTGCTGGAATTGGACATGCGTACCCAGTTGCCGTCAGCTAACTGGTTGTAATATTTCTTGGTGGCCAGATCGTACTTGGAGGTATCCAGATACTGCAGAACCAGTTCGTTATACCGCTCATCCGAAATCTGTGCCGGGAAGTTCTTGTAAGAGAGTTCCGTCGTTCCCATTTCGAAAACCACTCTGACGCCGTTATCGATCTTCTGATACTTTATCTGTCCGTTGCTTACACTCATGCTAAAGGAATCATAAGCAGAAGTGGAGAAAAAGGTCTTATCATTTTTTTTCGTGCCGCTGAAATACCGCACCACCACATCGGACTTCTGGGAACTGTTTGCCACGAAGTTTTCCACGTGGCTCATATTGCTGTCACGGTATGTTCCTGTGGCTGTATTCAGCCAACGCACGGTTCCCGATGTCGGCTCCAGCAGAAGCTTCATGCCGCCGCTTTCACTGATTTCAACGAACTCCGTGCCAGTGAACGTGTCATACTGCTGATTCTCCCAATGGCTGGCTTCCTCCTGAACCGTATCTTCATTCTTGGAACCACAGCCCCCCAGGAACGTGAGGCAAAGGGCAGCTATCGCAGCAGATGTAAAAAGTAATCGTTTTTTCATTTTCCTCGCCTCCCTCCTAGAACACCATATTGAATTCTCTGATAATCTCTATCCAGTCATTCACAAACTGTGCCAGCAGAGTCGCAAACAGCATAGCCACAAAGCAGATAATCAATATGGCTACAACCGACAAAAGCAGGGTTGCCACGTTCTTGGTAAAGGTGTACTGGTTTACCATAATGGTTCCGATAAACATGTAGAAGAAGAACAGCACCATACCAAAGACAAAGAGCGCGCTCACCAGAGGAGCCTCATCTTCCGAAACAAAATTCGAGAGAATCGTCCCTGCCAGATAGAGCCAGCAGGCAGGATACAGGGAATATCCCACCACCTTCGTAATATGCACCACTTTTCCCTTACCGGAGAGAAGTACGCCCACCGCCCAGTTGCCGATGATGAATGCCACATAGGGGAGGATGGTGCTGCCTACGATCATGGGTACGTTTACATTGTCAATATCCACAAAACTTACCAAAAAGCCTGTATATCTGTACTGAATCAGACTGATCCAGCCGAACGCGATAATTACAATCACGCTGAAGGCCAGAGAACCGTCGTCATAGTACTTCACATCGTCAAAGGCCTTAAAAGGACTGGAGAGCACATAACCGGGCCATTTAAACATGGTGAATTTAATTTTCTGCCAGATTCTGCGCGCCTTGGTATCCTTGGGTTCCTTTGCCCAGAACTTCTTATAAATCTTCCAGGCGATAGCCAGAACCGCAATCACAATGATCACAGCCAGGATTTTGCCGAAGTTTCTGTCCATCCATTCGCCGGATACCTTCTTATAGGCACTGGAATAATAGGATCTGTCGCCGCCTCTGAAGAAGTTCTCCTGAGCCGCCTCATAGTCGCCGGTACGCATCTGGTATTTGCCAAGCCCCAGGTTCGCATAGTAAAAGCTTCCGTTGATGTCCAGTACCTGCTGCCAATAGCCTGCCGCCGTCTCATAATCATAGCGGGACTGTGCTTCCAGTCCGGAATTGATCAGGGCGCCGTAAGTGGTGGGTGCAAAAATTTCCACTGTCTGGATTACCAGATCCACCACTACAATCTTGTCGTCCATAAAGCAGAAGGCTGCCGGGGAGCTTACAAGTCCGTCCACATTACCGATACCTGCCAGTTCATACATCAGGTAGCCGTCGGGGCTGTAGACGAAAATCCTCGCCTGGTTGCTGTCCAGAGCGGCAAATCTGCCGTCGTCCGCCACCGCAACCTGGGTCAGGTTGGAAATGGATTTTTTGTTCTTATAGTCGCCCATGGGACTTACATTGAATTCCCCTGTGGTCAGTACATCCTCTCCCGCGGAATTCAATTTCTTGATGGGCTGGTCATCGCTGCTGCCGGAAACACTGGCAAACAGGAAACCGTCCTTGTCAATTGTCACATCACTGTAGGAGGTAGGCAGCCAGAGAGCGCTTCTTGCACGCTGTTCCTCTGTCTGCAGGTTTCTCCAGAACAGGCTCCACATGGAATAAATTACCTCTGTAGCGCCCACATACCGGTTGAAATTTCCCTCCGGATCCAACTCTGCCAAACCTTCGTAACAGTTTTGTACCAATACATACATACGTCCCACACTGTCAACAGCCAGCCTGGTGGGCTTATATGTAGTGGTCAGTCCGATACAGTTAGGGTCTCCGATTACCCGCACGCACTTGCCGTTTTCATCGAACTCGATGATTTCCCCCTGATCCGGTTCACAGATATAAATATGTCCCTCATCCGTGACATAAAGACCACTGGGCTTATTAACGGTGCTCTGGGTGCCGTCTTCCCTCACGTAATCCTTAATATAACTTATGTTCTCAAATTCCTTGTCAGCTATCACGATGCATCCGCCCATAGTGATATAGAGCTTCTCATTCTGATAGAATACACCGGAAGCCGAAGCAAAGCTGTCAAGTCCCATTTCCGACGCATAGACTTTCTTTTCCAGCTCATATGCAGCCGGTGCGGCGACCACATTTCCCCAAATATCATAGTTATAGGTCTCCGCCGCCATGGACACCGTGCTAAATCCAAGGATGACACATAAACAACAAGCAAGTCCTGCAATGCACCTGCTCCAAATCTTTTTTGATTTTTGCATACGCCACCTCTTATTCTTTCATACCGGATGTTGCCATCGTCGATACCACGTTGTTCTGCATAATCAGGAACACCACCAGAGGCACTGCAAACATAATAACCGCCGACGCTGCGGAGATACCGGCATAGGAGCTGCCCACGCCGCTGATCTTGCCGTTTGCCAGCTGTCCCACTACATAAGCAAAACCCTTCCTGGCCTCTGTATAGATAAACTTATCTCCGGTATTGGTCCAGAACGCCTGGAATACCAGGATAAATGCAGTTACCAACGCCGGTTTTACCACCGGCATTACAATGGTAAAATGAATGCGTACATAGCCGGCTCCGTCAATCTGTGCCGCCTCCATGAGGCTGTCCGGAATCTGTTCCATGAAGTTCTTCATCAGGTACAGGCCCAGAGTGGATGCAAAACCGGGAATGATGATGGCCCACTGACTGTCCAACATGCCCAGGCTGGCAATGGTCAGGAAGTTGGGAATCATGGTAACCGTTGCGTTGAACATCAGCGAGTACACAATGATCTGGTTAAAAAACCTACATCCCGGAAACTTATATTTTGCCAGCGGATAGGCGCACAGTGAAGCAATCACGATATGTCCCACGGAACCGATCGCCACCACGAACAGGGAATTATACAGGGACCGGGTAACCGGCACCACAGTATTGGCAAGAATATTGCCGAAATCCCGATAGTTATTCAGTGTCGGTTCGGACACGATAATTCTGGGCGGGAATATGAACATCTCGTTCATGGGCTTCAGGGACTGGCTGATCATGTAGATGACGGGGAAGAAAAACAGCAGCGCCATCGCCAGAAGAAACAGTCCCAGGATAACATTACCCCAGAAGCTTCTCGTGGATTTCTTCACAGTGGGTTTGAAATTTTTGGATCTCTTTTTAATCAAATGTCTCTGATAAAGTCTTTTTATTGTCTCCATATTCACCCTTCCTCCCTCTGATCAGGTTCCGACCTTGCGGAGCAGCTTCTGAATCAACATGTTACAGATGATCATAATCAGGAACAGGATAACGGCGATTGCGGATGCATAGCCCATCTCCATACGAATGGAACCATAGTCGTTCAGATGGTTGACGATTGTATGGGATGCATAGTTGGGGCTGGGGAATCCCACCAGGGAATCACCAATGGTACCAACGGACAGGGAACTGGTGATCGTCATAACGGCGCCGAACAAAAGCTGGGGCTTCATATTCGGGAGCGTGATATACCACAGCTCCTGCCAGCGGTTCCGGATGCCGTCAATGGCGCCTGCCTCATACTGAGCCTCGTCAACGCCCTTGATACCTGCTACGAAGGACAGGAAGCCCACGCCCATGCTCATCCACAGGGATGCCAGAATAACTACTACAATTACATATTCCGAATCCGACAGCCAGAGAATTGCCTCCTGGGTAATCCCCAGGTTGCGCAGGATCGCATTCAGATAACCGTTGCTGTCGTTGGAGAAAATCTGGGCAAACACGGTAATAACAGCTGTACCGGCCATACTGGGCGCATAGAAGATTACCGTCAGCACGGTCCCCACCTTGTGGGGAAGCTCATTGATCATCCAGGCCAGCAGATAGGAAAGGATATAGCCGCCGGGTCCCACCATCACAGCAATGATAAAGGTGTTTTTAATGGCAGTGATAAAGGTGCTGTCATCCAAAAACAACCTTTTGTAGTTACGCAGCCCTACAAAATTAGCCTTCTCCAAAACATTATAATCCGTAAAGCTGTACCATATGGCCTTCAGCACAGGGTACACTACAAATACTGCAAAAAGCAGCATGAAAGGGGCAATCATAATATACAGAGGGATGCTTCGCTTCATATCTCTAAGCGTCAATTGCGCCCTTCTTTTTAAGGAAATCTTATTAGCCGCCATTCTCCCCCTCCTATTCTGCCAATCCTAAGCCAAACTCGGTACGCTTGTTGTCAATCTCGGCATTGATGTCTTCCAGCTGGATGTACAGCGTATCAATAGGCTCCTGGTTCTCGGAAACAACTGCGGTAAACGAGTTTCTGATGACACGGCCTGTAATATAACCGCCGGGAATCTGGGGTTCCGAACGCAGATCATCCAACAGTGACAGCACAACCTGCTTAAATTCATCCCTCAGACCGCCGTTGGCAATGGCGTTTACATTGGACACGGGCAGCTCTGCCGCCTCGCCGTTCACTGCCTTCAGCTCGTTGGAATACAATATCTGTGTTTCTTCACTGGTCCACCACTTCAGGAACTCCCATGCCTCCTGGGTCATACCGTCCTTCTCCACCGTAGAAGCCACGATAAAACTGGTGCCGATGATGCAGGCTGCGGAATGATCCACGGTGCCGTCTTCCTGTACAGTGCCGGGTATCCTTGCAATAGACCATTTTCCCGCTATCTCAGGCGCGGACACATTCAGGGTATTTACATAGGTATAATCCACTATCATAAGCGGAATCTCACCGGTACGGAAACGGGTGGAAAGGTTTACGGAATAGGGAAGTCCCTGGTTGGTATAATATTCCGTCCACTCCTTAAACACAAGCATCTGCTCTGTCCGGTCCATCAGCGTATGGGTGTGGTCTTCGGAATACAACTCATACCCCTGCTGATACAGCATGGACAGGAAAATACTGTTTACAGGCACTGTGGTGGAGCTGGTGCCGCCGCCCAGGGTCAGGTACTCATTACTGCCCATGTACACATCCATATTGTCCGCTTCCAGATAAGGAATAATGGAAATCAAATCATCCCATGTCTCAGGCACTTCAAGACCCTTCGCTTCCATAACATCCGTCCTGTAAATCATCACAGGGAAGGAAAGCTGATCAGGCAGACCGTACACGCCGCCTTCAAACTCCAGGAATCCCCTTGTGTCTGCAGGGAAGCGCTTAAATACTTCTTCAAAATCGGAAAACTGTGTCAAATCATATGCAGCGCCGCGATACGCAAAGTTGGTGGGCTGGCTGTAGGTGGACTGAAGCACCACATCCGGTCCTTCCCCGGCTACTGTAGCGGGAAGCACGGTGTCGCCTCCTACCAGGTTCAGGTCAACCACGAAATTGGCATCTGTGAAAGCTGCGTTAACCATCTTCTGAATGGTATCGTACTGACTTCTGGTATCTGCCGTGGTCCAGACTGTGAGTACCTTCTTGTTCGTATTGTCTGTTCCCTCCGCATGTACCTTGAAGTCATTGGTAAAGGATCCGATAAAGGCATTCCATGTATGAGCCACATTGGCAAAGAAACCGCTGTTTGCCTTGGGAAGCTTGTAGCCGTCTCCTGCTACCATCAGATAATCCAACTCAAGAGGCAGGCTGTTGACGTCATTGACCCAGCTGCCCAATGCCGAAAGACTGTCATTGAAGTCTCCCAGATATTCCGCCACATCATCAGGCCGCTTAATCAGCTTGACCATGGAATTCATCATATCCAGAACACTGGTGGTCTTGTTGGCGGACTCACTGTCCTCGCCGAACATCCCCATAACGGCATTCAGCCTGGTATACTCCGTCTCCAGGACATCCTTCATATGGGGCACATAATCGGTAATCTTATAATCACGATAAGGATCCGGATCGGTTCCAGTAACGGCTGTCAGTTCACGGTACAGCTCGTTTAAGTTATCCACGCTCTGGGAAGCCAGATCCACCGCTCCTGCCAAATCCCCCAATGTAGCAGTCATGGTAATCGTGTTGGTTCCTTCCTTCAGGTAGAAATAATAGTCCCCCTCATCTCCGCCCAGGTACGCGGTCTGCCAGTCAGAACCATACTCAAATTCAATCTGCGCCGCCTCCTCAAAGGGAAGTTCTCCATTGATGGTTAAACTGCGGGCAGAATAGAAGCCCTTATTCAGATACTGTTTAAAACGTACGCCGATCTTATACAGCCCGGCCCGGTCAACATCCACATTCCAGGTAATCCCCTGACCCTCGGAAGCCCAGCTTTCGCCGCCGATGGTATTGTACAGGATATAACTGGGATGGTAAGGCTGTGTAGCGGCGGAAGTCCTGTCGTTCTTCGGAGACAGTGACGAGGAAGTCTTGTTTGCGGCATCCTCAGCCTGAACAATGACAGCGCCGTCCTGTACATTATTACTGCTGACAATCTCCGTCTCCAGTTCCTCTGTATACCGCTGATAATATTTCTGATAGGAAAGCACCTCGGATGCGGGAACCAGTGCGATCTCACTGATGCCCAGATTTCCCTGAGCAGATTCAAGCGTCACAGTGTTCTTTCCTTTGTCGAAATAAAACATATAGCTGCCCGATGCGCCCGTACTCTCGGAACTGAGATAGGCAACTCCGGGTCCTTCCTTCTGCACCTGTGTAGGAGCCGCCTGATTGCCCTTTGTATTCATCAGCCAGTTCTTGTTGTCATCCACCCACAGGCGGTTGATTACGATATCCTCGCAGCCGTCAAACGGTAACTCCCCGTTTACATATAAATTGCGCAATATAGCCTGTGTACCGTTCACATCCGGATAATAGGTAAGCTGAACGTGGTACAAACCGGCCTCTTCTACCGGAAACTCATATGTAAGGGAACCCTTTCCCTGTGTCCACAGAATGCCGTCGGATTCTGTCAGGCCTTCCATATCTGTCTCTGCATAATCGGAAGCCTTTACTGTAAGTGTCTCAGCCGCATCACTCACATATGTCTTGCCTGTTCCGGACAAATAATCCTGATAGGTAACCTCAGATGCGTCCTCATAGCTGAGATACTTCGCCAGAACCGCCTCTCGGGTATCCGCGTAATCATCGGCGGAGGCAATCTTCAGAGCAACAATCACCACGATGACCAGAGCGGCAAGAATGGATATATTACGTATGCGCGTTTTATTCTTTTTCTTTTTCACCCCATCAGCCCTTTCTTAACAATGTGGCTGCGCTCCTATTTACCATAGAATACACAGCCACAATGTACAACCACTATACTCTAAGCCTTTTCAGCCAAAGCGTTCCTTCTTACTTCAATCCCTGATCCTTCAGCGTGGCTTCACCCATAGCCTTGATCGCTTCGCCGGAAGCCTTTGCATCCTTACCGACAGCGATAACGAAGTAACCGTTTCTGCTGAAAGGCACATAGCCTGCATCGGACAGAGCCTTACAGTAATCAATCTTCACGTTACTGGAAAGCCAGTTCCAGATCTGCCAGTCTTCTTCCTGAGTAAACTGCTTCATATCATCAGGAGAGAAGTTTACATTACCTGCGGGCTGGCCGTTCTTCTCAGCCGTATAAGCATTGATCCATGCCTGTCCGGAACCGGAACCGGGTGTCATGCCTGCGGGTGTGGTGCTGGAAACGCTTCTCATATCCTCGTACTCACGAACGATCTGGAACAGAACCCAGTCGGGGATATCCTTGGAACCTTCACCTCTGTACTCTGCGCCGGATACCAGAACGTTTGTAAAGTCAACACGTGCTACAAAATAATTGCTCAGGATAGGCAGGCCGTTCTCGTCAAATCCTGTCACTTCACACTCGGGACCCCAAGGATAA
This sequence comes from uncultured Acetatifactor sp., assembly GCA_910578995.1. GTDB lineage: Bacteria > Bacillota > Clostridia > Lachnospirales > Lachnospiraceae > Acetatifactor. Next base: position 43,456 of record CAJTSY010000006.1, on the reverse strand, counting down.
GGAACGATACCCCAGTCAACGGTGGTACCCATCTTGGATCCTGCAGGGTCTACATGCTGCCAGTTCTGTACGTTTGCTAGTACATGAGTATTAGCGCCTGCATATCCGCACATGTCATCCAGGTTGTAAGGCATGCTTACATTTCCTTCGTCCTCTACCAGAGTGTTGTCAGGTCCCTCGGAATATCCGGTAATAGGAGGAGCTACCTGGGCTGCCTGCAGATCCTTGTAGAAATTCAGAGCAGCTATGTAACGCTCGTCGTCCAGATTGATTTCGCCGTCAGGGGAAATACCCATCACGCCGTTGGTGCCGCCTGCCATAAATGCATAATGGCTGGGTGCAAGGCCGATTGCATAGGAGCCTGCAGGAAGCTTACTCTGCAGCTCTGTAAGGTATGTCTTGGCATCCTCATAGCTCCACTTGCCTTCCTTGAACATGTCGCCGGGTGTCTTCTCCATTCCTACACTCTTGAGGTACTCACGATTGTAGCAGAGTACGAAGCACTCACCGATATTGTCATAGGTAAATCCGTAGTCAACGCCGTTCCAGGAAGCAGCGTCAATGAAGGCGCTTCCCATCTTCAGCTTATCCCTGTCCTCAACGGTGGCAAGGAAGTTACGGATCTGAAGCATGGTTCCGGGTCCCTTCATGAAGATGTCGGCATAACCCAGTCCGTTGGTGAAGCCGTTCAGGATAGCTTCGCCTTCGTCAACACCCTGGCTGTTCTCCAACGTAACCATCTCAAACTTACAGTTGTATTTCTCCTCCAAAGCGTGGAGATACTCCCACTTTTTCTCGTAATTGGCAGATTTTGCAGGATCGTCTTTGTCTGCCTCAAGGGTAGAGTCAAAGATCTGCTCTGCTGCGATTCTGATGGTAGCGCCGTTACAGTCATATGCTTCCCACTCCGGCAGAGGCTGATCAGCTGATGCTTCTTCGCCGCCGGCCTCTTCGCCGCCGGCTTCTTCAGAGTTCTCCTCACCGGACTCCTCAGGAACTTCCTCACCGCTCTCTTCAGGAGTGCTTTCTGCCCCCCCTTGTTCCTCGCCGGAGCTCTCTGCAGGAGATTCAGGTGTACTGCTGCCGGTGCCGGCATCATTTCCACACCCGATCATGCTGCCTGCCATTGCAATGGTCATTGCAAGAGCCAGAACTTTTGTCAGTGCTTTCTTTTTCAATTTCTTATCCTCCTTTTTTGTTTTATGCAACTCTCTTAATCAATTATTAAGATTAATTTCAATTTTATATTCAATTGAACAATTTGTCAACTATTTTTTTAATAAATGTTTAATCCATTGTTAATTATACCCAAGTCAATTTTTATCATTTGATAATTTGCGGTTTCAACTTTAAAATCAATTGTTTACTTCCCTGATATAAAATGCTATAATCAGGGCAAATCAAGTAAAAAGAGAGGTTTTACAGCATGAGTACAAATTACCGTATACCTGTTCCGGCAGTAGGCTTCAGGCCGCCCGTTTATATCTGCCGCTACAATGACAAGCCTTTTCAACTGAACGGCAATCTGGACAAGGATTTCTGGAAGGACATCCCCTTTACCGATGATTTCCCGGATATTGAAGGGGCCATCCGTCCTGTTCCCAGGTTCCGCACCCGGGCCAAGATGGCATGGGATAAGGAAAATCTCTACATCGGCGCTGTCCTGGAGGGCGATGAAATCTGGGCCCATCAGACAGAGCATGACTGCGTTATCTTCAATGAAAATGATTTTGAAATCTTCATTGACCCGGATTCCGATACTCAGGCTTATGTTGAATATGAGATGAATGCCCTGAATACCACCTGGGATTTACTCTTAACCAAGGCTTACAGGGATAACGGGAAACCTGTGAACGGCCTTGAGATCAAGGGAATGCGCACCGCCGTGTACATAGACGGCGAACTCAATAATCCGGAGGCCCGCAGCCGCTCCTGGTCCGTGGAGGTGGTGCTGCCCTTTGACGCGCTGAAGGAGCTGGCCGCCGAAAACCGCCCTCCTGTCTCCGGCGAGTATTACCGGGTGAATTTCTCCAGGGTTCAGTGGAAGGTGGATACGGTAGACGGAGCTTTCCAAAAAAGGCTTTCGGAGGAAACCGGAAGGCCCCTCCCCGAGGATAACTGGGTGTGGGCTCCCACGGGCGTGATCAATATCCACTATCCGGAATTGTGGGCATTTGTCTTTTTTGCGGGCCGGGGGGAAGAAGAGAAGGTTTACTCCATCCCGGAGGACGAATACCGCAAATGGGAGCTGCGCAAGCTTTATTATGCACAGCAGGCATGCCTGGACGAGCGGGGGCATTATGCGGGCAGCATGGAAGAGCTGAAGGAGATCCTGGCCAGGATCAGTCCCTGTGAGGAGAACCGGACGGTGAAGGAGCTGGGGTACCGGCTGGAAACTACGGCCCACAGCTTCGAGATATCCTGCCCGGCGGCGGATGGGAATGGCGTTCTGGCTGTCTTCTCGGATGGAAAGACAGCGGCGTTTCCTTTATAAACCATGTAACTGAAAAGGAACAGGCGACAATTCCCCGCGGCAAAACCGCGGGGAATTGATTCCATGGATGATTAAATCAGAATTTTATACAGCATATCCGCAAGTCCTACATTGTATCCCGCGTCGCTGTAGATACATTCCTTGCGCCCGTTCAGAACTACAGCCAACGGAAGCTTCCCGGGCTCCTGCCTTACGGTTTCCGCCAGACGGCGGTAATTGTCCTCGAAATCGTCCAGAAGCGTATGGATCCCGGGCAGCGCCTCCAGGGTGCGGCACAGGGTGCGGTTCTCCAGATCCTCCGGTGATTTCACAATTGCATACACCGGTGTAGTCATGGAATTGAAGTTCTGCTGCATGTCATACAGCTCGTTCAGAATATGATCCGTAGGCTCCCTGGTCACGCCGAGCCACAGGAACAGCGCTTTGCCTTCCCCTGTCAGGGCAGACAGCGTTCCGGCATTTCCTCCCTCCATATCCCTCAAGGAAAAATCTTCCACTCTGATATGAGTCAGCATATCTTCCACCGGAGTCTCGCGCATGGACAACGGCAGGGAGCGGCTCTCGCCCGGATTCAGCCGGAAGCAGGCCGTCCTTGCCAGCTGGTCGCCGTCCTTTTTACGGTTTGTGGTTACAAGGCGGTAGATTCCGGGCCTTACCCGAAGCTCCAGTTCCCCTCCGTCCAGACGGGCCAGCTGCTCCCACAGGCCAAGGCGGCGGAAGCCGTCTCCCTCAAAGCGCTCCAGGGAATAATGCTCCCAGTCACCCAGTTTCAGGGAACCATCCTCCCGCAGGGTCAGAAGACAGCTGTCCTCTTCACCGCCGCATGAGACAAATCCGCCCTCCGGGCCGCCTTCCCCGCTGTAGTACTCGACCCTTCCGTCAAAATGGTTCAGCCGTGCCGGAACACCCAGGGCACGGTACAGGTTCACACAGAAGATATCTCTGGAATGCCTGCTGCCGATGCCGCCCCGCAGACAGCCCAGGGAAGAAGTAATGAGGCCTTCATATTCCTGGTCCGGCATGGAGAGAATCCACTGATCCGCCAGTTCCGGAAGACAACCAGGGTTCCGGCGGAATTTCTCCCTGGAAGCCGCGTCCGCATGGCTTTCCCAGTATTTTCTCAAAGCTTCCCTGCAGGGACTGAGTTTCTCCAGGGACACCCGCGGATTCGCCAGGAATGGCCAAAATATGTCGTCCGGCACGCTTCCCGCCCGGGCAAACGCATTGATACAGCTGTCTGTCAGAACTTCCGCCCTGATATCCCAGTAGTCCTTCTCCCGCAGTGTCTTTAAGACTTCCAACTTCCAGATATCCTGGAGGGAGCTCCCGGAATCCGTGCCCCGGGCTTTTCCGTCATCCTTCCGTGCCCCGGCCTCTGCCGCCGTACCCCCGGCGGGCAGGAGCCACTGGGCATCCCACTCCAGAAAGCGGACAATCTCGCCTATATTGCTGTGGGCCATGTGCAGAATCTCTTCCGCTTTCTGCCGGTTTTCCCCTGATAATCGTCCCAGGACCCGCTCCGCTTCCCTTTCATCATAAAAGCTTTCCGCCTTGTTCTGACGGTATCGGGCGGCCTGGGCCAGACGGTCTGCCCCCGTCTCCTCCTGCTGCGCCGTCAAAGCACCGTCATATTTGTCTCCCGGCTCCGGCGCATGAATGTCAATGTCCCTGAAACCTTCCCAGCATTCCGGTTCTTCTCTCAGCACAACCCGGCATTCTGCCTTCCCTGCCGCTGCCCCCTGCATTTCTCCCGGAGTTTTTCTCAGGGAAACCGTCCCTTCCCCGTACAGCTTTCCGCCGTCCGCACCGACTCCGTTGGCACTGATACGTAGATCCCCGTAACCGGTGGTGAGATGCGCCTTTCCGCAGTCTTCTCCTTCCGTTCCCGCATAAACCAGGGCCACAGACCCGAACTGCCCATGGTTCAACACCTGGAAATCGATCTTCGCACCGGGTACGGGATTTCCGCTCCCGTCCGCCGCCGTTACGGTCAGCTCCACGGTTTCGGCATAGCGGTCTATATGGTTCAGCACTTTGACCATCCCTTTGGGACCCACCTGCCGTTCCTCCGGCGCATCCTTTCCGAACCATCTGGAATGCAGCATCACGCCCCGGGACGCAGGCCCTGTAAACCATCCCCGGTTCATCTCCTCCTCAGGCTCGCAGGCCCCCAGAAAATACCATTCACCGTCACACCACAGCTCCACCCAGGCGTGGTTGTCGTCACAGTGGGTCCACAGGGGCGCATAGATCTGCCTGGCCGGAATCCCGATGCTTCGCAGGGCCGTCACCCCGAACGTGGACTCCTCCCCGCAGCGCCCCGCCGCCGTGCCGTACATAGTGCGGGGATTCTGGGTTCTTCCGTCGGTGGAGCGGTAGGTTGCCTCCCTGGCGCACCAGTAATTCGTGTCGATGGCTGTATCATACATACTTCCTGACGCAGCTTTGTCCAGATCCACAGCCTCCTTCACTCTGTCGTAGAAAAATCCTCTGGTATCGGCGATATCTTCATTGTTCACTCTGTAATGGAGCACATAATTGGCGAAAAGCTTCTCCGGCACCCGTCCCGCAAAAGGCCCATGGTTCCACAGGAACACCCCGTGCTTCGCATAAGCCAGGAAAAGACTGGCCGGGTAATCCTGCAGATCGCTTAAGGGCATGGCGCTGTACAGAAAGGTAAGCGCCTGGGCCTCGTCCTCCGAGCATCCTGCCAGGGTCCCACGGATTTCCTGCAGCTTATCTGCCAGAAGGGAAGCCGACAGGCCGGCCATCCCTGCGCCGGTTTCCGCCGCTTTTTCCAACTCCCGGATCCTTCCCTCCAAAAGCTCTATCTGCGCGTCCCAGGCGGCTTTTATTTCCTCGTAATACTTTGCTGAAAACATAATACACCCCCATGCCCGCCTTTTGGCGGGCACTCATTTCCATTCTAATCTATTTTGGTCAATTCATTTCCTGGTAAAGCGCATCCAACAGAGTCCTGGTCTTGTCACACTTATGCTCCCAGTAGAAGACGCCGCCGTAGCCTTTCTCCTTGACGAAAGCGGCCTTTGCCTTCAGTGAGCGGGGGTTGTCATAGGAAAGGAATGTGGAGCCGTTGAACAGGTAAGGCGCCATGGCCTCGTCATCCCAGTATTCCGTATAACCGTTTTTGTTGATATAGTCCTCCGCCAGAATGTCATAGTCAGGACCGTATCCGCCGCCCCTGGGGCACAGCTCCAGCAGGCCGTGGTTCTCGTTGTCGTGCAGATCGTCCCATCTCCTGGAATAGAAGGCAGCGCCCATAAGGAGCCTGTCTGCAGGCGCACCGTATTTTACAAACAGTTCCAGGGCCTGGGCGCAGCTGTTCATGAACACATCTCCGGGCTTGGAGAACAGGGAAGTGTGGTGTCCCGCCAGGGCATGGAAACCGCATTTCAGGTCGTATGTCATGATATTGATGTAATCCAGATATTTCATCAGTTCCGGAATTTCCACACAATTCACATAGTACAGGTCGCCTCCTGCGGCAATGGTGAGGTAATATTTCCTGTCACCGCCTATGGCATCCAGGCGCCTGCGGATCGCCGCGCAGAAAAGTGTGAAATTATGTTTGTCATCAGGGGATACGGCGCTGTTGTTGGAGGGCACGCAGGGGTATTCCCAGTCCAGGTCGATGCCGTCAAGGTCAAACTTTACAGCAGCCTCCGCCAAAGCAGCAGCCGCTTTTTCCCGCATCTCTTCGGTGGCACAGCACACAGTAAAGGCATCCCTGTCCGCCTGCACCATGGACATTACGATGCGCAGCCTGTCGTTCCATCTGCGGATCTGGGGAATCATATCAATCTTTTCCCTGCATCCGCCGGTGCATGTGACGCTGCCGTCGTTATGGAGTTCTCCAAAGGCAAGGTTGATGCCTGTCAGTTTCTTCGCGTCTTCTTCCGTAAACTCGCCGCTTCCCACATAGCCTATGATTTCATTTTTCATATCTGTAAAATCCTTTCTTTTATGTCGGTTCTGATATGCCAACCCAGGCTTCTCAGCGCCGTATCATCCACCTGGACAATACAGCGCCTAAATAATGCCTAACTGTACAAATTCTTACTGTTAAACGCCCGAGAACTGCCGCTCCCCACTATTTCCTCAAAACATCTGCATACCAACAGAACACTTTGGTAATCTCTCCCAGATCGCCTTCCCTGCTGTTCTCCCTCCAGAGCTTCTGGTAGTAGTGCAGGCTTCTCTCCAGCTCCGCCGCAATCTCCGCGCCGTTGTCCGGGTGGTTCCCTTTCTGCAGCTCAGCCAGGTAAGCGCCTGTCCTGTTCCATGCCTTTGTGATCTGAAGTGCCACATGGGCGCACTCCACGATTCCCCGCTGTGCGCTGTCCATAGAACGGCTGACTTTGCGCAGCTTTGCTTCAAGTTCGTCGATGCAGGCATTCTTTTCCGGAACCCTGGTCATGTCTTCCTTCACAAATTCCGCAAGGATTTTTTCCTTTTCGACCCCTCTCATGGCCCATTCCCGAATCGTAACTATGCTGTACCAGCCAAACACGGCTGCCTGGTTCATCTTGTCCAGACAATCCACCAGTTCACCTGATGCATCCCCGAATTCCAGTACTGAAATCTGTCTGTTCAGCTCCTCAAACTCCGGCACTTTCTCGCCCCAGGAACACACAGCCCCATAAATAATGCCGGGAATCGAGAAAATCGGCTGGTTAATATGTCCGTAATCGCCCCAATCCGTATTCAGCATGCCCACGGCCTCATGCTTTCTGGCATAGCCGCACATCAGGGTAATATTCCGGTAACCGCCCCTGATCATATTGACCCAGGTATTCCATCCGCGGACGCCGGGGCAAAGGTATTGGGTCGCCCCCACGCTGTGGAGAATCTCCGTCTCCCTCTCCGGTTGGTTGTCGCCATATCCCCAGTTCAGGCAGATGACCTCTTTGGGAAGCCGGGCGTAAAGCTCCGGGTGCCCGCAGATGATATCGCCCCAGAACATGGGAATCTTCCCCTTCTCAAGCAGGAAGTCAAACAACTCCCTGATATATTCCATGTACAGGACGCCGGTTCCCTTTTCCTTTGCAAGCTCCGCGCTCCTTCCCTTTCCAAGGTCGAAGGTCTCATCCGCGCAGATGTTAAACTTGTCCGTGCGAAACAGCTGCATGTATTCCACGATCATATCCTTCACCAGAGCCATGGCATCCGGATTAGATACATTTACCGTGTGATGCTGCATCCTGTCACGGAAACCAAAAGGTTTATCCGCGCTGTCCGGCAGCTCGCAGAGATGCTCATAACTCCTGGTTCTCAGCAGGTTATACAGATGACCGAAAGTAGCTATGGAAGGAACCAGTTCCACACCCCTGTCATAACAGTACTGATCCAACTCCAGGACTTCCTCCGCCGTCATGGGAGTCTCGTCCCTCCACAGCTCCGTCAGGTCACGCCACAGGTAGGTATGCTCCACATAGAGCTGAAGCTGGTTCATTTTATAGAAGGAAAGGGTATCCACAAGCTTTTTCATATTGTCCAGGGTCTGGATGCGGCCCCTGGTGGCATCATGGTAGAAGCCGCGGTTCTTCATGTCCGGCTCATCGTCGATGTCCACCCATGGCAGCAGTCCCGCACTCTGGCGGACAATCTGCCTCATAGTCTGCACAGCCCATCCAAGCGCCGTCAGACTGCCGCCGCACAGGAAGGCTCCCTCATCGTCAATCTTCAGTGTATAATGCTGCTCTCCCAGAGAGGCATCCACCTTCAACAGGATATCCCCCTTCCGGAAAGTCCCCCTTCCGATCTCCGCGGTCAGTCCCGCCCACCGGGCGATCTCCTCCTTCAGCTGTCCCGCATAGATCCTTGCTCCCTGGGGACAGGACGCGTCCATGACGATCATGGTGCTCATGCCCAGCATCAGGGTTCCCTCTTTCTCCTCCACCTGTTTCGGTAATGGCAGTAAAATCATAATGATTACCTCCTTACAATCAAAATCTTCACGAGCCCACTCCCTTCACAGACTTTCTTCCGGCGGGCATTGCTCTGAAGACACACTCCACTTGCAGTATAGCAAATATTTCCAATAGATACAATGAAATCTTTCATAAAATGCAAAAAACTTTTATCATTTGTTTTCATCGGATACGGCATTTTGTATCTTGGTATTAATGCATACAATCTAGCTTTTATCAGTTTTCACAAATGTATTTTTACCACATCAAGACAAAAAATCCCACGGCTCCCGTGGGATTTTCTGACTGTGAAATTATTCCGGCAGGAACGGAATCTGATTCTCCGAAGCATAGAGCGCTGCCGCGGAACCTTCCGGCGCATAAACTGTCAGATTCGGACATTCCTTAAACGCATTGCCTCCGATCTGCCCCACATTTCCGGAAAGGTGTACTTCCGTCAGATTACTGCAGCCGGCAAACACCCCGTCTCCCATGGACTGATTCTCGTAAACCGCCCCACTGGCATTCCATACGGTGAAAGCGAGGGAAGTACAACCCTCAAAGGACGAACTGCCGATCCACACATAATTTTCGGGTATAGCCATCTGTGTCAGGGAAGTGCAGTCCCGGAAACAGGAGTCCTGTATGGAGGCATCCATGGTTCCGGCGGCAAAGGAAACCTCCGTCAGGGCATAATCTCCCCTGAACGCGCTGTCTCCCAGCGTCTCTATTGTGGAGGGAAGCGACACGGATGCAAGGGAAGTGCAGCCCTCAAACGCTTTATTTCCCACATATGTGACATTTTCCGGAATATCCGCCGAGGCAAGGGAAATGCACTGGCTGAACGCGCCGTCCTGAATCCCCGACAGGGAATCGCTCAGGGTAATCTGCTGCAGCGAACTGCACCCGTTAAAAGCCCAGCCCCCTATCACCTGATTCGCATAAGATACATTGCCCCTTTCCCAGTTCAGACTTTTCAGAGAAACGCACTCAAGGAAGGCATTCTCCCCAATAAGAGTATAGTTTCCGGGAATGGATACCTCCTCCAGGGAACTGCAGGCCCTGAAACAGCCGGAGCCGATGGAAGCATCCTGATCTCCCGGCGTAAATGTCACATGTGTCAGTTTTTTATCCTCCCGGAAAGCATTGTCGCCAAGGGAAGTCATTGTGGAAGGAATCACCACCTCCTGCAGACTGTCACAGGAACCAAACGCCTCGGTTCCGATATAAGCCGCTCCCTCCGGAATCCCGATCTGCGCCAGGGAAATACAGCCCCGGAAGGCTCCGGTTCCGATTCCTGCGGCATCGTTTAATTCCACTGTCTGGAGGGATTTGCAGTTCAGGAACGCATTATCCCCCACAGTTATGCCTGTCCCGCTCACCGTCACCCTCTGCAGGGCCGTGCAGTCCATAAAAGCGCCGTCTCCTATGTATCCATATTCCGCATTTACGGATATTTCTTTCAGGGAACCGCATTCCCTGAAACAGTTCGTTCCTATGGACGTGCCCTCCGCCCCCGGGGTAAAGGTGACTGTTTCCAAACTTTTCGCCCCATAGAATGCTCCGTCCTCAATGACGGTGACGGTGGAAGGAATCTGCGCCTCCTTTAACGCCCCACATCCCTTAAACGCTTCTCTTCCTATATAAATAGTGCCTTCCGGAATAATGATCTGTTGCAGAGAAATGCATTCGGCAAAAGCGCCTGTCCCGATGCCGGTGACACCGCTTAATTCCACTGTCTGGAGGGATTTACAATTCCGGAACGCCACGTCCTCTATCACCAGATCCGTTCCCCGGATCACCAGAGTTCCCAGAGCGTCACAGTCCGCAAAGGCGCTGCTCTCCACAGCAATAATCCCCGGCTTCAGGGTCACCGACGTGATCTTTTTCTGTTCCCGAAAGGCATTGGCACAGATCCTGACCACCGGTTTCCCCTCTATGACGGAGGGAACCACGATCTCTGTCTCACTTCCGGTAAACGCCTTGATGTGCACTTCATCCCCATAGATTTCATACGTAAAGCTGCCTGCGGGTGTGGCATCCGTGTCCTCCGCCAGGATGCCCTCCGATTCCCCGGAAAGGTCGGTGTCTGTGCCGCTCTCTTCTGCGCTCTCTACCAGGCTCTCCTCCAGGCTTTCCTCCAGGATTTTCTCCTTGTCCTCTTCCCTGTTCAGGTAAAGGCGGGCAAATATGCCGGGCAGAACATATACCACCAATATAACAACGGCCGCAGCAATGATCAGAAGCTTCTTTCTGTCCTTCAGCAGAGCCTCCAGACCCTGTGCGGCTCCTTTTCCGGCGCCGCCCGGCTTCTTCGGTCCCAGTTCGTTCAGCTTTACATCGTCCACACCGGAAACCGTGGGTTTCTTCGGCGCGGGGTCAGGAGCGCTTCCCTGGAACACCGGGTTCCCGTTCTGCCCGGCGGACGCTCCTCCACGGGACACAGGATTCCCATTCTTCCCGTTGGACGCTCCTCCCTGGGGCACCGAATTTCCATCCTTCCCGCCGGGTGGTCCTCCCTGGGGCACCGGATTTCCTCCCTGCCCGGCAGGCACCCCGCCCTGGGGAAGCCGGGTGACAGGGGTTTTCTGCCGGGTTCCGGCAGCATTTCCGCTTGCCTTCGGCTTCGGCTGAGACTGCATCCCGGCAGCGGAAGGCGACGCTTTCCTCATCTCCTCGATTTTGTTCCTGACCCTGTCGGCCGCCTGCCGGGCTTCCCCTTCTCCGTGCTTTTCCGCCTCCTCAAACAGACGCAGGGCTTCCTGCAGATCCCGGGCTACCCCTTCCCCGTTCTCATACATCTCTCCCAGGGGCATCAGGGCCATAAAGCACTCTCCCCCTTCCAGGGATTTCCGGAACATGGCAAGAGCGGTCCCGTAATCTCCCACCGCCCGGCTGCACTGGCCCCAGTTGTGCAGATGCCCTTTTTGCAGCACCATTCCCCTGTCCACCGCGGCCTGGTATTTTTCCAGGGCAGCTTCATTCCCCTTCACGGCTATGCAGAAGGTCCCCCAGTTAAACATTCCCACGGGGGATAGCCGACCACAGGCTTCCGCTTTTTCATACCACGTAAACGCCTCCTCCCACCGCCCCTGCATCCCAAGGCAATATCCGCAGTTTTCAAATGCCCCGGAATATCCGCACTGCGCCGCCATGAAGACCCATCCGGTCCACAGCCCCATCTGCTGGCCGGCCCTGTAAAGGGAATCTGCCAACACTTCCCAGGCCAGCCAGTTCTGGTGAATGGCTTCCGTCAAATTCTCCTTAAATCCTCCGTCCCACACACCGGCGTCCGCCGCGTAGGCAAAGGTCTGCACCACAAGCTGAATATCCGGAAAATCCTCCGGGGTCTGGTTTATGACTTCCTCCAGTTCGCTGACCTGGGCATTCAGCAGTTCGGCCTCCGTCCGCTTTTTCACATCGGCGGCATTCTGCCTGGAAATCAGCTTTTTCCGGGTCTGAAAAAGCTGCTGTTGTATCTGTTCTCTTGTCATGCCCCCGTCCAGGCCCATTTTCTCCATAATCGCCATGTTCATTCTCCCTTAGAACGCAAATTGTGTTTCTCGCTGCCCACTCCGTCCAAAGCTGCTCTTCTCTAATTCCTGCCCGCTCCGTCCACCGCGGCGGTGAACGGGCAGGAGCCGTCTCTACTCCACCGTCTTACCTTCCATGCGGTTCTTCCTGGCCTCCACTTCGCTATCCGTCAGATTGGAAGCCCGCTCAATCCGCATTTCTCCCAGTTCCTGTCCGTCCACCAGGTCCTTAACCCTGATATGGATGATCCCGTTGTCGTCATATCGCATGGCCACTTCGATGGGAGAATTCTGCGGCCTGGGTGTGAGCTCGATCGTACCGGTGCCCACGAGCCTGTCGAACTCCAGCTCTTCCTCATCCTCCCCTTCCATAACCCGCACCAAAAGCTGTGTCTGTCCGTCCTCACAGGTTGTAAACGTCCTCTCCCTCACCTGATGAAGGGGCGTATTTTTCGGCAGGACAATGCTCATCCGCTCCACGCCCTCTTCATCGAAGGCGATAACTCCCAGGGAATGGGCGTTCACATCCGCAACGCTGATTTTCTTCCCTGCCCTGCCCCGGGTTCCCATACTCTCTCCGTGCAGGGAATCTGCGTAATAGGCCGCCCCAAGCGCCACTGCCATGTCAGGGTCAAACACACGCGGTTCTCTGCCGCTGACCCTGCAGATCATCTCCCAGACAGCCGGAACCCTGGTGGAACCTCCCACCAACAGCACCCTGGAAATATCGCCCCAGGACAGCCCCGCTTCCTCCAGCGCAATCTCCATGCTGCCCTGCATGGACTCGATCAGCCCGTGTATCCTGTTCTCGAATTCCTCCCTGGTGATGTCCACCTTCAGCTTTTTTCCTTCCGATGCAACGCTGATACTGCATTCCTTTCTGTTGGACAGGGCTTTCTTGGCCCTCTCCGCCGCCATCCGCAGTTCCTGCATGGCCTCGTCGTCATCGTCCAGATCGATTCCGTATTTCTCCTCAAACTCCTGGATGGCCTTCATCATGATGCAGTTGTCAAAGTCAAAGCCGCCCAGATTCCGGTTTCCCTCCGTAGCCAGGACATCCGCTTTCTTCAGATCTCCCGACATCCGCATAATGGTAATGTCAAAAGTGCCGCCCCCCAGGTCAAACACCATGATATTGCCGTCCACGTCCTCGTTCTGGTGGCAGTAGGCAATGGCGGCAGCCGTGGGCTCGTTGAGGATTCCCAGCACCTTCAGCCCGGCAATCTGTCCCGCATCCTGTGTGGCCTTCCTCTGTGCGTCGTCGAAATAGGCCGGAACCGTGATGACCGCCCCTTCCACCTTCTCCCCCACAGCCGTCTCCGCGTCTTCTTTCAGGCGCTTCAGGATCATGGCGGAAATCTCCTCGGCCGTATACCTTTCCGTGGGAGAAATGTCAAAGGAAAAGGCCTTCCTGCCCATCTGGCGCTTCACAAACTGGCATACATTATAAGGATCCAACACACTGTTTTCTTTCGCCTGGGCTCCCACCACAATCTCACCGTTTTCAAACATCACCACGGAAGGCGTCATCCTCTCCCCGTCCCGGTTGTCGATCACCCTGGCATGCCCGTCAGAATCCACAAAAGCCGCCACCGAAAATGTGGTTCCCAAATCGATTCCAAGTATCATTTTCTAACCTCCGCTCCAAATCTGTTTCCGTCTTTCCCTGCCGTGCTCACGGCCCTCACATCTCCGCCCTGGTCTGCGCAAACGCTTCCGTCAGCTCCGGTATTTTCTTCAGATCCAGTTCCTCCCTGCCGCACTGTTCCCTCAAATAAGCCGTCAGTTCCTTTCTCCCGTACTTCTTTACCGCCCTCTGAACCGCCTTTGCCGCCTTCCTGACTGCCGCGTTCTGAGATTCAAAGCGCACAAACAATCCCATGAGCCTGCTGTGGGTGCAGAAATACCCCCGCACCGGGTCATATTTTGACAGAAACTGGAAAACAAAAGAATCCCACACCGGAAAGGAAGTATCATTCACATATACGGCGATCTGTTCCGGGATGCCGTTCAGAAGCCGGCCCGTGGAGATGTCCATGGTATCAAAGCGGAAGGGGTATATTTTTTCCAGTATATCTCTTATCGCCTTTTCGTCAATATCCACAATCCTCCTGCACACCAGGCTGTAAAGATTTTCCACCGCCTTCACGGATTCCTCCGAATAGCACTGGATGCGCCTGTCAAAGCCGTATTCGCTGTAAGCCCTGGGATCCGGCATGCGGATGGGCTGCCAGGCAAAGCGCTCTTTAAAATCCTTCTTGGAGGAGTCGTACTGGTTGGTAATGATAAAGGGCACCTGCACCCCCTGCATCTTAATCAGATAAGCCTTCACATACTGAAGGTCAACACATTCCACCCGGAGAATCTGCTCCACATTGGCGTTGAGGATATCCCCCCTGTACTTCTTGTAATCCGTCAGCTTTCCCTCCCTGAACTGCCTGTTCAGGTACTCCATGGAAATCCCCTCTATATGGGGCATGTGGGCAATATTCCGGATGGTTCTGTCCTTTCTGATCAGGTCTATGTCCATGGGCTGCTGCCCTATGTGCAGAAGGTCGCCCGTAAGCGCGTCCGCCTGAAATTTCTGCCTCACCTTGTTCCGGCTGATCTTCTTCTCCATTTCCAGGGATTTGGCTCCCAGGGGGGTTAGGCCATTCCCGCCCAGGTAGCCGTAGCCCATCAGCAGATCCAACAGCTTCTGCACATAACCGGGACTCAGGCCCATGAGCCCGGCAATCTCCCCCGCCGTTGTCACCCCCGCGTCCACAAACCGGAGAATGGACAGGGGAATCAGGTCGAAGTCTTCAAAGGTGGTCTCGTTCATCTCTATCTCCAGTATGGCAATGGGATAGTACACCTCTGTAAACAGTTCTATCCTGCTGATCACGATCTGGGGATTCTGGTCCAGGATCCGCTCCAGGACATTGTTGATCTCGTAATTTCTCTTCTTCTGAGCAGATTCCGGCATACCCGCTTACCCTACCCTTTCCATACATTCCCCGCAGGAAATGATCTCTCCTCTTCCGTCTCCCACATCTTTCAGCATCTTCTTGATAAAATCGGAAAACTCCCTCTCGCTCTGGGCGTAGACGGGGTTGCCGTCCTCGTCCTGGTTCTGGTGCATGCATCCGGCCAGAAATTCCATGTCCCCGATCATCACAAGCATCTTCTTGCAGCGGCTCATTGCCACGTTTAACCGTCTCAGTTCATTCAAAAATCCGATCCTGTTCATGGAAGGAGCCTTGTCCGAACTCTTCGTAAAACTGTAAAAAATCAGATCCCTCTCCTGCCCCTGGTAACTGTCCAGGGTGGCCACCATCTCGCCTACGTACTCCTCGCCCACGGTGTGCTTTATTTCCTTCCGGATCCGGTTCACCTGGTCCTTATAGGCTGAAATGATCCCCACATTTTTCAGGTCAAATTCCGGTACTTCCCTTACGATATACCCCAGTATACGGTCACAGACCGCCGCCTCCAGGTCATTGTAGGTACCCCTGCTCTCCGTTCTCTTCTCACGCCTTCCGGATTCCTTTGAAGTATCCACGATCAGGAAGGGTTTCGGGGACAGCCCGGGGAACAGGCTCTCCAGTTCCCGCTTGAAGGGAGGCGATTTATATTCCCCCTCATAGAACCATTCCGACAGAATATCCGCGATCTCGCCGGGCATACGGTACTGGGTATCCAGCATCATGCTGTTGGTCTCCGGCAGTTCCTTATACAGCTTCTCAAACAGGCTCATCTTCAGCAGTTCCGGGTTCACCTGATTCATCTCGCACAGTTCCACCAGTTCCTGGTCCGCGGAGGGAGGAATCTGCTTGTGGTCTCCCAGCATGATCACCTTGTTGGACACGGACATGGGCACCAGGGCATTGTGTATCTGAATCTGTCCCGCCTCGTCGATAATGGTCACGTCAAAGTGCAGGCTGGAAAAGCGTTTCTGGGAATTGATTCCGATGCAGGTAGCCCCCACCAGATCCACTGTCTCCAGCACCACTTCATTCAGCGCGTAATTCTGCTTTTCCACAATGCTTTCCCGCCACCTTCTCTCCACGGCCAGAAGCTTTTCTGCCCGGCGGATCTCCCAGTGGATGGCCTCTATGTATTTTTCCAGTTTCTCCGGGGAGCGGAGGAAATCCCCGGAAAACCGGAGTCCCTCAAAACATCCCCCGATTCCCGGGACTTCCGGCCTGACCGCCTCATCCCTGTAGCCTTCCGCATCCCGGATGCTGCGCCTGCGCGCCTTCATCATTCTGGTCCGGAAACTGTCCTTCATCACCTGCTTCTGCGTATTATAAAACTCCCGGTACTGATTATATTTTGATACCAGCTGACGGATTTTCCAGTTCTGTTCCCCCAAAAGGAGCAGCAGTTCCCCCCTGGCTTTCAGGTTTCCCTCATTCTTCTCCCGCAGCAGAAACTTCTGGAGAGCATTCTTGCCCTCATATTCCGCGATCAGCGCATTGCACCTTGTGAGCTTTTCCTGGATTCTGTCTTTTTCCTGCACGAGCTGAAGGTATGTGCCGTAAGCCCCATTCTGTTTCCGGCATATGGGGAGCAGACCCTCCCGGATCTCCCTCTCCAGCTGGGATTTCAGCTCCTCGATTTCCCGCAGCTGCCTCTGAAAGGGAAAAAAGGAATCTGCGTAAGCCCGCCACCTCTCAACTGCCGTCTCCAGTTTCCCGATGGTCTCCCCTGTGGCCTGGTCGATTTTCCCGTTCAGCGTCTTCAGCTTGTTCTCAAACATATATGGAATGACTTCCGACTGGAGCTTGGCCTCTGAACCGATTCTTATTACATCAATGTCTTTATCCTCGATAAGCCTGGCCAGTACATTGTCCACAGCCTTATTATTCTGGGAGGACACCAGAACCCGTTTCCGCTCCACCCCCACGAAATATCTCACCCATTCCAGGATAACCGTGGTCTTGCCGGTGCCCGGAGGCCCCATCACCAGGAAAATGTCTTTGGAGTTGATTCCCTTTTTGATGGCCGTCATCTGGCTTTCATTGGGAGGATATTTTTCGTGGGACAGCCGTTCCTCCACCTGTGACAGATCCTTTTCCTCAAATCCGGAGGGAGCGTTTGCCCCCAGGACATCTTTGAAATACTTTGCCCTGGCCGTGCCGTTTGCGATTTTTTCATTGGCCTCCAGCTGCACGTCCTTATTTACCGTGGAAAAGGACAGGGAGATCCAGCCCATCTCCGGAAACACATCCACATTTACCTGCTTGTTGAACAGGATGGTGACCTTCGGCTTCTCCGGGCCCCCGGTCTCCGTCTCCACAATCTCGCCGTTTACTTTCTCCTCGCCGCTGCCGGTGATCTCTACCTGCACCCCCGCCTTGAACACATTCTTGTCTATGGAGTCCACTTCAAATACATAGGCAATCCGGTCCGTCCTGTCATAATCCGACGCGTAAAAGGCGCTGTAGGAAAGCTGCCCCTGTTCCTGGGCCTTTTTCTCCTCCAGTTCACTGGCCAGAACGGCATACTGCTCCGCCTCCTTCAAAGTCTCCTTCAGGCACTGTTCCGCAAAGTCGAATTCCGGTGCTTCCTCTTCCTCCGGCTCTTCCTCCCTGGCGAAAGTCGTTTTCTCCAGAATCCCCCTGGGCCCCCGGCTCTCGCCAAGGAGCTCCACGATGGTCCCCAGTGCCCTCTTCATCCCCTCCTCATCCTGCTCCAGGTTGTTGTAATCGTATTTTTCCCCGGAAAAATAGCGGTAGGAGATTCCGGAATTGGGCAAAAGCACCCCCGCGTCGATTCCATCCTCCACGCTGCATATGATCCCCCATTTCAGGGCCCGGTTCTGGGCATCCAGATTGTTCTCCCGAAAGGTAATAGCCGAAAAACCGTTCCCGGACTTCTGGTCTACCCCGCACAGGATATTTCCGAAAACCGTGTGCAGCATAAACCTGTCCGCTTCCCTCCCAGGGGTGAGGATGATCCTGCCCAGCTTTGACAGGGCGCAGATATAAGGCTCCGGATCCTCCAGCAGCTTATTCATTTCCTGATAAGCCCTGTTGGTAAACCCCAGCCTGATCACGCCGCAGATCTTCACCGCATCCCTGTCAAATTTGATTACCTGCATTTTCTCCCCCTGCCCGCAGACACAAAAGCCGTCTCCATCTTAACGGTATGCCTGTCACTCTTCCGTCCCTGCCTCCAGATGTTCCGGCAGTTCCCCTATGCCTTCCCTGCGAAGCACATCCTTTAACATATCCTCAAACAGCCCGTCAATTTCTTCCCTGAGATCTTCCTGCATTTCTTAACCTCTTTTCCACATCCCTCAAGTCCCGGATCAGCTCCGAATATGAGCGGTATCTGTCTCCCGGGTTGTAGGCCATAAGCTTTGTGATGATCCGGTTCATCCCCCGGTCGGTCTCCGGCGCCGCCTGAACCGGTTCCGTGTAAAAATCCCACTTCAGGCCCGCCGTGTCATAAATGTCATAATCTATCATTCTCTGGGGAACCCTTCCTGTAAACTGCTGGTACAGTATCACCCCCACGGCAAACTGGTCCGCCTTCTCCCTGGAGGCAGTCATGGAGCCATATTCCATCTCCGGCGCCCTGTAATGCAGGGTTCCCTCCTCCTGGTTGGGCGCGGAGACCGTGATGTTAAAATCTATCAGGTACAGCTCCCCGTTTTCGTCAAACATAATATTCTCGGGCTTGATATCCTTATGGACGAAACGTTTCCTTCCCATAATGTCCAGAATCCGGCACAACTCCTCCATCCACCGGACCGCCTGAAAGGGCGGAACCTTCCTCTCCATTTTCCGGGCCAGGGTCTCCCCGCCGATCCACTGCATTATGATATATAGTTCCGCCTTCTTTTCATCATAATAAGTGCCGAAGATATTCGGTATCTTTGTAGTCATCTCGGCGATCTGAACCATGGCGCCCACTTCCAGCATGGCCCGCTGATAATTTTTCTGGATTTCCCGTCTGTCATTTCCCGTTATCTTCACTTTTTTCAGGGCCACATTCCGGTTCAGTACCAGATCCTGTGCCTTGTACAGCTCGCTGTTGGGCGTCACATGGGCCGCCTCGTTATACCGAAAGCGCTGTTCCTGCTGAAATTTTAATTCTGTCACAGAATCTCCTCCAACTTTTTTAAGACCGCATCCGCGGAGGGACGCATGGCAGGGTTTCCGTTTATCATCTGTTCCGTCAGCTGCAGCAGCCGCACATCGGCTCCCTGCTTCTGCAGTTTCGCCATGGATGCCGGATCCGCCGCAAAGGAAGCCCGCAGAATATCCCCGAACAGAATGCCCAGGGAATAGATGTCCGCCTTCTCCCAGTCGATGCTTATATTCTGCCCATTAGTCATGCGCCTGACTTCCGGCGCCACATATTTCAGGAGCTTCCGCTGCTGCATCATCTTCTCCCTGTTCTCCAGGGTCTGGATCACTGTGCCGTACTCCTCCGACACGATCTTGGCGCAGTCCAGTTTGATGATACTGGGCTCCAGCTCCCCCTGCTTTCCGGTACACACATAAATGCTGTCGTAAGACAAATTACGGTGGTAAATAGGGGTGTCCAGGCCGTGAAACTTCCCCAGTATGGCGGCGATATCCCTGCACAGTTTCATGCGCCCGGACATGGTAAGTTCTGCTGTCACACTCTCATTTAAATGTACCGGTTTTCTGGAGAAGTTATATATAATAATGTAAAAATCACTGCCGGAAGACTGAATGGAAGAGATCACCTCCACCTGGACATTTCCGTCGAACTGTATTCCGGCCTCACCTGCCGCTTCGTTGAACGCCTCCGCATCCCGGACCGCCAGAAGCTTTTCATCCATGCTTTTCTTGTCAAAGACCCGGACGATTCCGTACTTCTGCAGCTTCCCGGAATCGTTGTAGAGACAGGTCTCATACTCCCTGATGCAGTTTGTCATGGCCTTGTCTACAGGAGCCTTCCCGCTTACCACATAGCTCCTGCCGATGGGCATCAGATCCTCCTGGAAATCCCCGATCTCCCCGGCGGCCTTTCCCCCGCGCCTTCTTGTATATTCCCACTTAAAAACGTTAAATATAATCTTAAAAACCGTCAAAAGATTCTCGTAGGTCACGGCAGGCGCTTTCTGGTTTAACAATCTCCTGTGAGAACAGGCATTGCCGAACTGCCGCCATATCGCATCCCAGAATCCCGACTCTCTCCTGCCCTCCATGGACAGATACCCATATCTGGGAAAGGACGGCATTTTCCCCGCACTCCGCAGCTCCCTGATCTTTGCCGCCAATGCGTCTCCCTCCTCCAGAACCGTCATTCCGTTTTCCTCTATCAGATGATCGCAGTACGCCTCAAAAACATCCCGCAACTGACGTCCCGTCTCTTTGTAATCCATCCGGCTCTGGCTTTCCGCCTTTGTCAGATTCTCATATAATTCGGGAAAAATCTCCCTGACAAATTCAAAATTCCCCCTCTTTATGCTGTCCATATCCCCGTTTCCTCCTTTGACACATTCCTTTCTTATTCTACCAAAAGGAACGCAGGTTTTCAAGAAACTTTTTGATGCATGACATTGACACGGCGCGCGGGAAACAATACAATGAATTACAAGGGCGGCACGGCATTTTTCCAGAAACTGGCGGAATGATCCGGAAAAGCTCCACCACCAATAAAAAAACTGCCATAAATGCACAGGAGGAACTCAAATGCAAAAACAATCCATCCCCCGAAAACCAAACATTCTTCTGATCATGACGGACCAGATGCGCGGCGACTGCATGGGAATCGCCGGCCATCCCAACGTGAAGACCCCTTACCTGGACCATCTGGCGTCCACCGGCGTACTTTACACCAACGCCTACACCGCCTGCCCGAGCTGCATTCCCGCCCGCTGCGCGCTGCACACGGGCCTGAAGCAGGAAAACCACGGC
Organism: uncultured Acetatifactor sp.; assembly: GCA_910578995.1. Lineage (GTDB taxonomy): Bacteria > Bacillota > Clostridia > Lachnospirales > Lachnospiraceae > Acetatifactor. The sequence goes on along the minus strand of CAJTSY010000006.1, from coordinate 22,614 downwards.
AGGGTGGGATACCAGGATCGGGTTGCCTGGGATTACCCCGTCACCATGGCGGGCGAACTGTCCAAAAACGGTTATTACACCCAGTGTGTGGGGAAAATGCATGTGCATCCCCTGCGCAATCTGATGGGCTTCCACAATATAGAGCTTCATGACGGGTACCTGCATGCCTACCGGAACGGAAACGTCCCCTATGCGGAAAACCAGAAAATTGCTGACGATTATTTTTACTGGCTGAAGACACAGCTTGGCATTGACCGGGATGTGACGGACTGCGGGCTTGAATGCAATTCTTTTACCGCCCGCCCCTGGATGTATGAGGAAAGGCTCCATCCCACCAACTGGGTGACGGACCGTTCCATCGACTTCCTGCGCCGCCGGGACCGTTCCATGCCTTTCTTCCTCATGGCATCCTATCTCCGTCCCCACCCGCCCTTTGACGCCCCGGAAGCCTTCTTTGACCTTTACCGCCACCGGGAGCTTACACCGCCCGCAATAGGGGACTGGGCTGACCGGGAACGGCTGCAGCGCCTGGGCAGGCTCACGGACGCGGACACGGGTTCCGTGGATCCGGAACTGATGCGGCAGGCCCGGATCGGCTATTATGCCTGCATCAGCCACCTGGACAATCAGATCGGCCGGCTGCTTGACGCCCTGAAAGACGACGGCCGTTATCAGGATACCGTTATATTATTTACTTCAGACCACGGCGAGCTTCTGGGCGACCATTATACCTTCCGCAAGACCCGGCCTTACCAGGGAAGCATTCATATCCCGCTGATCCTCTCCGGGGTTCCGGGCATGGAGCGCGGCTCCCGGTGCAGCAGACTTGCGGAGCTGCGGGACATTCTTCCCACCCTGACAGAACTGGCCGGAGGAGAAATTCCGGAATCCATAGACGGCATGTCCCTGCTTCATGACAACAGCAGGGAATACCTGCACGGGGAACACAGCGGCGGGGATCTGGGAAACCAGTATATCGTCACGGAGCATGATAAATACTGCTGGTTCATGGAATCCGGAAGGGAGCAGTATTTCCGCCTGGACTCCGACCCCCAGGAGCTCCACGATGCCATAGGGGATCCGGAGTGCCGGGAGCGGATCGAATATCTGCGCGGAATTCTCATAAAAGAGCTTGCCGGAAGGGAGGAAGGGTACACGGACGGGGTGCGCCTGATTCCGGGAAGGCCGCAGAGGAGCTGCCTTTCCTTCCTGCCGCCGAGATCCTAGTATGACCCACACCAATTACCACTATGTTTCACGAAGGATAAATTTTCGGCCTGCTAGGCGGAGGAGGGAGGCGATGCGGTGGCATCGTTGACCGACGACAACGACGCAGACGGAAATTTAGACAAGTGAAACATGTGGTTAATTGGTGAGGGTCATACTAGTACACCGCTGCATTCATTCCCGGGTAATCAGCATCTGATATCTGCCCCAGGACAAAGCGAGGAGGGAAGCAATGCGGCGGACACGCCTGTCGGCGACAGCGCGGCACTGGTGCGGACAGCAAAAGGGGCACATTTCCTTTTACGGAAATACACCCCTTTTTACTCCGCGCTCCCGGCGCCCTCAGCCCTAAAACCACAGCCCGGCCAATTCTTCGCATCTCCTCCGCGTGAACAGCCGCCGCACCATGATTACCGCAAGCCCCGGGCAGAAGAAACAGCTTCGTCCGGTCACACCTTGAAGCGGTATCCCACCCCCCAGATGGTCTCGATATACTGAGGTTTCGCGGTATCCTTCTCTATCTTCTCCCGGATCTTCTTTATATGCACCGTCACCGTGGCGATATCCCCGATGGAATCCATGTCCCAGATCTCCCGGAAGAGCTCTTCCTTGGTATATACATGGTTGGGATTCTCCGCCAGAAAAGTCAGCAGGTCAAACTCCTTGGTGGTGAAGGTCTTCTCCTCGCCGCCTATATATACACGGCGCGCCGTCTTGTCAATGCGGATTCCCCTGATCTCCACTATGTCGTTCTGGGGCTTCTGGTTGGTGCCCACCAGGCGCTCATACCTGGCCATATGGGCCTTCACCCTGGCCACCAGCTCACTGGGGCTGAAAGGTTTGGTCATGTAGTCGTCCGCCCCCAGGCCAAGCCCCCTGATCTTGTCGATATCGTCCTTCTTGGCCGAAACCATCAGGATCGGGATGTTCTTCTCCTCCCTGATTTTCCGGCATACCTCAAAGCCGTCCATCCCCGGCAGCATCAGATCCAGAATCACCAGGTTATACTCGCCGTTCAAAGCCATGTTAAGCCCTTCATCCCCCGTATTACAGATGTCCACCTGGAAATCGCTCAGCTCCAGATAATCTTTCTCCAGATCCGCGATTGCCACCTCGTCCTCGATAATCAGAATCCTGCTCATCTCCTAAGTCCTGCCTTTCTCCCTGTCATTGTCTTGTTATTCGTCCTGCTGCAGCTCTATATATTTTCTCAGCACAAAGTGCATACATGTTCCCTCACCCTCTCTGCTGGTGGCCCATATATACCCGCCGTGGTCCTCGATAATCTTCTTCACAATGGACAGCCCGATACCGCTGCCTCCCTGGGCGGAATTCCTCGACGCATCCGTGCGGTAAAACCGCTCGAAGATTTTGGGCAGGTCTTTCTGGGCAATTCCCTTGCCGTTGTCCTCGATTTCAATCTGAATGGAATCCGCCCCGTCCAGAATCCGGATATCGATGGCGCCCGGCTCCTTTTCCATATATTTTACGCTGTTGCTGATAATATTGTTGATGACTTTCTTCATCTGCTCCGGATCCGCAATAACTACCGTATCCGGCGGGGCCAGATTGGAATAGTTCAGCTGGATATTTTTCTGTTCCAGATCCAGCCCAACCTCTTCCACACAGTCCCCAAAATAGTCCGCCACGTTAATCCGGTGAAAATTGTACGGTATCCTGTTGTTGTCGATGCCGGAATAATAAGTCAGCTCATTGATCAGCCTCTCCATGTCGTTGGCCTTGTTGTAAATGGTCTTGATATATTTATCCATCTTCTCGGGAGTCACAGCCACGCCGTCAAGGATGCCTTCCACATATCCTTTGATGGCCGTGATGGGGGTTTTCAGGTCGTGGGATATATTGCTCACCAGTTCCCGGTTCTGCCTCTCACTCTCACGGCTCTCCTGGGCATTTTCCTTCAGCCGCAGCCGCATATCCTCATAATTCCGGTACAGGTCCCCGATCTCCCCTCTGGCATCCGTCTCAAGAATGTAATCGAAATTGCCTTCCTTGATCTTACGCATGGCCACATTCAGTTCATTGATAGGATTAAAAACCCCTTTGTGGATCCATCTGGTAAGCATCAGTCCCGTAAAGATCAGAATCAGAAAGATCGCCACAAACATGTCCACGAGAAGCTTTCTTGAGATCAGGGAATTCACCTTCGTAACCACAAACGCGCTCCCCCTGTCCCCATCCGGAAACGGAAAATCCACCGCCTTCACAAACTTGTCCATCTCGTCAAAATAAATACCGGACTCCTCAGCCGTTCCCTCCTGTCCATAGAGCGGCAGCATGGGAAAGATCGCCTCCGCCGCCTCTTCGTTCCCCGCAAAATAAAGCTCCTCGCCCTTTCTCACGATAATATAGGTCGTCTTGCGGGCGATCTGGGAACTCACAGTCTCCAGGTATTCCCGGTCCGCAAGCCTGGACGGGTCCTCTGCCGCCTGCTTCTTCAGCGTCAGGAACACCCTGTCCGTGGCATCCACCACTTCCCGCATGTTCTCCGTCATTGCCGTGTAATCAAGCTCTTCTATGGGAAATCCCTTCTGAACGTTCATCAGGTAAAGCCCGATTCCGCAGAATGCCAACGCCGTCAGCACCAACGGCAGGGCTATGATGGTCACAAATGTGACACGCAGCCTTGTTCTGAATTTCATAACCCTTTTCCCTTCCTCCGGCCGTCTCATGCCAGGAATAAGGTCATTATGTCATGTGCACAGCAACGCACATGACAGGATGGCCATCCGGCCCTCTCATGCCAGGAATAAGGTCATTATACCATATTCAAACCCTGAATGTGTTAAATAAGGAAAAAATATCATTAAAAAACTCTTAAAAGTAACGGAAGGGCATTCGTCAATTTGAGCTCCCTCAATTTAAGGAAAAATTAACCTTCCGACTATTTACTTTTCCTCTCTTTAGATGTAGGATAAAAAGGCGCGGGTGACCCGCCACATTACACAGGAAAGGATTTTATCATGGAAAAAATGAATGTTGCCATATTTTTTGGAGGCTGCTCTCCCGAATATAGTGTCTCTCTCTCCTCTGCGTCCGGTGTCGTCCTGAATCTGGACCATACAAAATACAATCCGGTTCTTATCGGTATTACGCAGGAGGGTTCCTGGTACCATTATGTCGGCCCGGTTGAGAAAATGCTCAATGACACCTGGCACAATCCGGAGGACTGCACCCCCGCGGCGCTCTCTCCCAACCGGGGAGAAAAGCGGCTGCTCCTGCTGAAGGAAAGCGGGATTGAGAGCCTTCCGCTGGACATTGCCTTCCCCGTGCTTCACGGCTGCAACGGTGAAGACGGCACCATCCAGGGGCTGTTGGAGCTGGCAGGTCTGCCCATTGCAGGCTGCGGCACCCTTGCCTCCGCCCTGGGCATGGATAAGGACAGGGCCCACAGGCTGGCGAGCCTGAACGGGGTGCGCGTTCCCCGGCATGCCGTCCTGGAGAAGGATACCGCCCTGAGCCAGGCGGAAACCTTTGCGGAAGAGATCGGTTATCCCCTTTATGTGAAGCCGGTGAAGGCCGGCTCTTCCTACGGCATTACCAGAATCACGGACAGGGATCAGCTCTCCGCCGCCCTCTCCCTTGCCTTCCGGTACGATACCCAGGTACTCCTGGAAGAAAACATCCTGGGCTTCGAAGTGGGATGCGCGGTTCTGGGCAACGGAGAACTTATAACCGGAGAGGTGGATGAGATCGAGCTGTCCGGCGGCTTCTTTGACTTTACGGAAAAATATACCCTGAAAACTTCCGCCATCCATGTACCCGCCAGGATAGACGACTCCAAAGCCGCGGAAATCAAGAAGACCGCGAAGTGCATTTACAGAGCCCTGGGATGCCGCGGTTTCGCAAGGGTAGACATGTTCCTCACTCCCGAAGGAGATGTGGTCTTCAACGAAGTCAATACCATTCCCGGCTTCACGGACCACAGCCGTTATCCCGGCATGATGAAGGCGGCCGGATATTCCTTCAGCCAGGTTCTCACGAGGATTCTGGAACTGGCCCTGGAATGAGGCTGCACTTCAAGACACCTTTTGCCAGATTTTAAGACTTTCACAGCAATGGAGGAATGCAGATGCGCACCCAAAAAAACTACGGCGGACTGGACCGGTTCCGGATCATTGCCGCCCTGCTTGTAGTTGCAATTCACACGTCGCCCCTCGCCGCCTTAAGCGAGGGGGCTGATTTTTTTCTGACAAGAATTCTTGCCAGGATTGCCGTTCCGTTTTTCTTTATGGTTACCGGCCAGTTTGTGGCGGCAGGGCTGCTGACCCGTTCGGTGAAAAGCACGGCCAGGTTCCATAAATTTCTGTTAAAAACCGGGCTGCTTTATCTCTTCTGCATTCTGCTCTATCTCCCCATCGGCATCTATGCGGAACATTATCAGGACATTACCTTCGGTTCAGCCCTGCGGATGCTTATATTTGACGGAACCTTTTATCATCTCTGGTACTTCCCGGCCTGTATCCTGGGCATCGGACTGGTGCGCCTCATGAGCCTTTTCCTGGATCTCAAAGGCATGACCGCTGTCTCCGCCCTGCTGTACGTGATCGGGCTTCTGGGAGACAGCTATTACGGCCTGGTTCAGAAAGTCCCCATGCTGGAGGGCATCTACGACTTTGGCTTTACCATTTTTTCCTATACCCGCAACGGCCTGTTTCTTGCCCCCCTTTTCCTGGTAATGGGCATGTGGGCTGCACGGGCGCATGAAGAGGAGGAACAGGGGGACATTTCCCTGCCTACCTGCTGTACGGGTCTGGCGCTCTCCTTCCTGATGATGACAGTGGAAGGGTTCCTGCTGCGGCATTTTCAGCTGCAGCGGCATGACAGCATGTACCTGTCGCTGATACCTGTTATGTATTTCCTGTACCAGCTGCTTTTGTGGTTCCGGGTGGAATCAAAAAAAGGCTTCCGCACCGCCGCCATGTGGATCTATATCCTGCATCCGGCCTTTATCGTGGTGGTCAGGGGACTCGCCAGGCCGCTGCACCTGACGGAGCTTTTGGTGGAAAACAATCTGGTTCATTATTTTGCAGTGGCCGTTCTGTCCACGGCCGCGGCATTTTTCGTAACCTTCCTGCAGGGAAAAGTAAATCTCTCCCGGCTTCTGTCCCCGCCGGCAGGAAACAGGGCGGGCGGAAAGAGCAGAACTGCCTCCAAAAGCGGAACCGGATCTGTCAGGCGGAAAACACGGTTCCAGGAGGAAGATACACAGGAGCAGCAATTGTACAGTGACTATGAAGACTGGGATGCGGATGAACTTCCCGGTACGGCAGACGAGGCAGACATGCCGTTTCCGGAGGAAGTCCCCGGATTCGATGAGGAGTCGTTGGAAGAATTGGAAGACCTGGAAAATATGGAGGAAATGGATGATATAGGTGACATGGATGATATAGGCGACATGGGTGATATAGCTGATACGGGTGATACGGATGACAGGGAACCGGATTTCTCCGTTGATGAACCGGAAGAAGACATATCTGTCATGCAGCAGAAAGCCCCCCGCCGTGTCCGCCTGGCAGGCCGGCAAAAACAGGAGCCGCGGAAAAGCATACCTGCAGGCCCCATAGATTCTTCCATGAGGAACACCATGGCAGAATCCACCGTTGGTTCGGATGCGGAAACACAACAGGACGAATCCGCATGTTCCCGGGCATGGATCGAGCTCAGCCCGGATGCCCTGGAACAGAATGTGGCATTTTTCCTCTCCCGGCTTCCCCACGGCTGCCGGCTGATGCCTGCAGTGAAAGCGGATGCATACGGGCACGGCATCATCCAGATCTCCCGGATGCTCAGCCGTCTGGGGGTAAGCGCTTTCTGCGTTGCCTGTATCTCAGAAGGCATCGTGCTGAGAAAGGCCGGAATACCGGGGAAGATTCTGATCCTGGGCTACACAGCCCCGAAGGACTTCCCCCTGCTTCGGAAATACCGGCTGACACAGACCGTTGTGGACTACGCCTATGCCCGCAGGATGAACCAGTTCGGGGAACGGCTCCATGTACATATCGGAATCGACACGGGAATGCACCGCATTGGCATACGGTGTGAAAATATGGAGGAGATTACTGCTGTTTACCAGATGGAAAACCTGAAAGTGGACGGTGTGTTTACCCATCTGTGCGCCAGCGACTCCCCCCACCCGGACCACAGGGCCTTCACCTACAGTCAGATTCAGGCCTTCTACCAGGTCATCGATATCCTGAAGGAGGAGGGCTGTCCCTGCCCCGGCCTGCACCTGCTGGCAAGTTACGGTATCCTGAACCTGCTGCCGGACAGAGCTGCCCGGGAACAGGCTATCCAGGCTTCCCCGGTCCGTGCAGGCCTGGATCCGAAATGCCTCGCGGCGGACTATGTCCGTCCCGGCATCGCCCTTTACGGCGTTCTCAGCACCCAGACAGACCAGAATATCTGGAAAGATTCCCTGATGCCTGTTCTGTCCCTGAAAGCAAAGGTTACCTCCCTCCGCACCCTGCATGCAGGGGAATCCGTGGGATACGGCATCACCTACACCGCCGAACAGGATATGCAGATTGCCGCCGTCGCAATCGGTTATGCGGACGGACTGCCCAGGGAGCTGTCCAACGGCAGGGGATATGTGCTGATTAATGGCCGCAGGGCCCCCTTTATCGGCAGGATCTGCATGGACCAGTCCATTGTGGATGTCACCGGAATTCCCAAAATCCGCAGCGGCGATGATGCCGTCGTCATAGGGCGTTCCGGAAAAGAAGAGATCACGGCCGCCCAGATCGCGGAGCAGTGCGGTACAATCACCCATGAGATACTGACCGGACTGGCGGCACGGCTGGGAAGGGTGGAGGGCCCCCGGAACAAACTATAAAGCAAAATATAAAAGTATAAAATTTTCCTTATGTGTCCATTTTCTGTTGACAAACCAGGAAAAAGCATTATAATAAAACAGTAATCATTACTAATTTCAAAGGAGTGAAGGATGGCTGCCCAAAAGTTCAGCAGACAGCGCCAGCTGATAAAAGAGTTCCTGATGACCAGAAAGGATCACCCCACGGCGGATATTGTCTACAAAAATGTCCGCAGACAGAATCCGAACATCAGCCTGGGCACTGTATACCGAAATCTGACGCTTCTTGCCGACAATGGTGAAATCAACCGCCTGAATGTGGGGGACGGCGTGGATCATTTCGACGGGGATACCTCTCTCCATTACCATTTTGTCTGCCGGGTATGCGGCGGCGTCACTGACCTGGATGCGGATCCGGATCAGATCGACTCCCTGAACGCCCTGGCGGCGGCAGGTTTTGAAGGGCATGTGGCAGGACATATGACTTATTTCTATGGAACCTGCCGGAACTGTATCTGCTCCCGGTGATTACTTAATTACGGCAGTTCAAAATTTATAATAAAAAGGAGATACTATTATGAAGTATGTATGTCAAGTATGCGGCTATGTGCACGAAGGAGACGCAGCGCCGGCTGAATGCCCCATCTGCCATGCTCCCGCCGAGAAGTTCACTGTTCAGGCCGGTGAGAAGACCTGGGCTGCCGAGCATGTTGTAGGCGTTGCGCAGGGTGTTCCCGAGGACATCATCAAAGACCTGCGCGCCAACTTCGAGGGCGAGTGCTCTGAGGTAGGCATGTACCTGGCTATGGCAAGGGTTGCCCACAGGGAAGGTTATCCCGAAATCGGCCTGTACTGGGAGAAGGCCGCCTATGAGGAGGCTGAGCACGCTGCAAAGTTTGCCGAGCTGCTGGGAGAGGTTGTTACCGATTCCACCAAGAAAAACCTGGAGATGAGGGTTGATGCCGAGAACGGCGCTACAGCAGGCAAGTTTGACCTGGCCAAGAGAGCTAAGGCTGCCAACCTGGATGCAATCCATGACACCGTACACGAGATGGCAAGGGATGAGGCTAGGCACGGCAAGGCATTTGAGGGTCTGTTAAAGAGGTACTTCAGCTAAGGGCAAATACCCCTCTTTAGCTAAAGGCATAAATTTCAGAAAGGAGATTTACTACCATGCAGAAATATTTTTGCAATCCCTGCGGATATACTTATGATCCTGAGAAAGGTGATCCCGAGCACGGCATCGCTCCCGGGACCAAATTCGAGGATCTTCCCGATGACTGGTGCTGCCCCGTTTGCGGCGTGAACAAGAGCATGTTCCAGCCCTGCATCGACAATTACAACTAAAAACAAGAGAAGCTGCCTGCGCCCTGCATTTTCCGGTGCAGGCAGTCCTTTTTATGACGGCCCGTCCCCCTATACACCTTCCTTACAGGAATTCCCCCTCATGCTTCTTAAAAAAATCAAAATAGGCCCGGATACCGGGAAGTTCCGTCCATCTCTTTACGTCCACCACTTCCTCATCCATATCATATATTTTGGCGCCCCTCATGGACAGCAGAAAGGGCGAATGAGTAGATATAATAAACTGGCATCCGAAAAACCGCGCGGAATCCTCCAGAAATTTCATCAGTTCCTGCTGCCTTGCCGGAGCCAGGCTGTTCTCAGGCTCGTCCAACAGATACAGCCCGTTTTCATGAATCTGTTCGGAAAAATACAGAAAGGCGCTCTCCCCGTTGGAATGCTCCCGCACATTGTCCATCAGATTGTTCCTGACGTATTTGGACTGGGTCTTTGTGTGGGCCATATAACTCTTCTTCAGCTGTTCATAATCCTTCAGGGATCTCATCTGAAAATGGGAGTATTTGTTCTCCAAGTACTCCTCAAACAACTCCTCCCTCTTGTTGTTGATCCCGTCATTGAGGCATCTCAGGTTCAGCACAAAGTCAAACACATCGTCACTGGTAATAATCCGGCTCCCCCCGGGAACCGGCTCCTGCAGTTCGTAGTCGCACATGGCGGTATAGTCTTCAAAAAAATTGGACCTGTTATATACGGCCTCCCGCTTTAAATGTATCTTTTCAGCGATCACATTCAGCGCCGTAGTCTTTCCGGAGCCGTTTCCCCCATACAGGATCGTCACAGGTTCAAAATCCAGCATCCGCAGGCCGTGCCTGGACAACACCTGAAAGGGGTAGGCCGTATCATAGCACGTCCGCCTGATCCCCATCAGGAAGCTGTATTCCAGTTCGACATCCGGAAATGTAAAATGGGACAAATATATCATTGTGTCAGCCCTTTCAGCTCCTCCAGCAGCTCCAGGTCGGACTGCATGACCTTTAAATTTGCAGTGACAGGATTTTCCCCCGGCCTGGTAACCGTAATTTCAATTACCGTCCCCTCCTCTATCTTCCTGGAAAAGACACTTTTCAGAAAAGCCTCGAACTTGGGGTGGTTTTTGCCAAACTGGTTCTTTGCACTCATCAGCTTCATAATTGACGCAGCATTCATGACATTCCTCCGAATTTTTATGGTATACAGTAACTATTTATGTTCCGGATTTTCCACAACCTTCCTTCCAGTTTACAGGACTTCCGTAAAAAAAGCAATGAGCCTTTTTGAAATTGACATTTCACGAAGGCTATATTATCATAAATGGCAGAGAGAATACCAGTCACCGGAACGATCCCCTCGGGTCTTTCGTGCATAATGCGCACGAAAACCATCGCTGAGGCACCGGGTGAACAGTAACAAGACAATACAGCGAAAGGAATACCTGTTATGGAAAAAATCACAAGCTTTACCATCGACCACATCCGGCTTCAGCCCGGCGTCTACGTATCCCGCAGGGACAGGATTGGCGCGGAGACCGTCACCACCTTCGACCTGCGCATGACCAGTCCCAACGAAGAACCTGTCATGAACACGGCGGAGGTCCATACCATCGAACACCTGGGCGCCACCTTTCTGCGCAACCATCCGGAATATAAGGACAAAACCATCTATTTCGGCCCCATGGGATGCCGCACCGGTTTCTACCTGCTGCTGGCAGGCGACTACAGTTCCAGGGATATCCTCCCCCTGGTACGGCAGATGTATGAATTCATCCGCGATTATAAGGGCGAGGTTCCGGGCGCGTCCCCCATGGACTGCGGAAACTACCTGGACATGAACCTGTCCATGGCAAACTTCCTGGCAAAAAGATACCTGGACCAGGTGCTGTATGACATCGACGACAGCAGGCTGGTCTATCCCGTGTAATTCCCTCTGCCCGAAGTATGCACCGTGCGGCATACATACTTCAACAGGCTTTACGCTCTGGATTTCCTGTCGCACAGAAAAGAGGAAAAAATGTTTAAAGCAGGCATCATAGGTGCAATGGAACTTGAAGTAGAAGAACTGAAGAAGGAAATGACCCTGTCCGCGGTGGTGAAGAAGGCCCGGATGGATTTCTTTGAAGGCACATTAAACAATGTCCCGGTGGTCATCGTCCGCTGCGGAATCGGAAAAGTAAACGCAGCACTGTGCGTACAGATTCTGGTTGACGAATTTAAAGTGAGCCATATCATCAATACCGGCGTAGCCGGTTCCCTCAATGCACGTCTGGACATTGGCGACATCCTTGTCTCAAAGGATGCCCTTCACCATGACATGGATGTCACTATCTTTGGATACCAGCCTGGGGAAGTTCCCCAGATGGGTTTCCAGGCCTTCGAGGCGGACACAAGGCTTACCGCCCTGGCCATGGAGGCCTGCCGCAAAGTGAATCCCGACATTCATGTCATGTCCGGGCGCGTGGTCAGCGGGGACCAGTTTATTTCAAGCAAAGAAATTAAGGACAGGCTGATCACACAGTTTCGGGGGGACTGTGCGGAGATGGAAGGCGCCGCCATCGCCCACGGGGCTTATTTAAACAGCGTCCCCTTCGTCATCATCCGTGCCATCTCAGACAAGGCGGATGACAGCGCGGAAATGGACTACCCCGCTTTTGAAGCGGCCGCCGCCAGGCATTCCGCCGCCCTGGTGAAGGAAATGATACAGGGGATTCTGCCATAAGGCAGAGCCCCCTGTCTATCTTTTAATCTTTCTTTTTATTGAAAACAAACAGCTTGCTGAACACATAATTTGCAATGGTTACCAACACCGCCGAAATCACACTTGCAACCACCAGGTTAATCCTCACCGCTGTCAGCACCTGCATCACCACGATGTCCAGAATCCAGGTAGATACCCGGGAAAGCACAAATTTGGGCGCTTCCTTCCTCATGGGCTCTCTGCTTTTAAATACGAACCTCCTATTGGTAAAATAAGCAAAAATGACCCCTGCCACCCAGTTAATGGTGCTGAGCACCGTATTTTCAAAAGGGGTGGGATACATGGTATTGTGAAACAGCAGCGCATTGGCAATAAATTTCGCGGCCCATGCCACAATGGTGGTCATGACCCCCACAATCAGGTATACGATAATTTCCTCGTATTTCTTATACAGTACTTTTGCTTTTTCTATCATTTGTCACCTCCGGCCCTTTCAGGGATTTACCACATTCCGTTCCTCACCGCGCAGGAACGCCGCTATGTTCAGGCAGGCCTCCTCCACGCAGCGCTTTCTCGCCTCCACACTGGCCCAGGCCAGATGGGGCGTGATGATCAGCCTGTTGCTGTCCTTAATAAGGCTCAGGGGGTTCCCTGGCTCCAGCGGCTCCTTCTCCACCACGTCCAGTCCTGCCGCCCCGATCTCCCCGGCCTCCAGAGCCTGGTATAAGTCGGCATTGTTTACCACCGGGCCCCTGGCCACATTTACCAGGACGGCGGTCTTCTTCATCTTCCCCAGGGCTTCCCTGTCAATGAAATTCCTGCTGAGGTCACTTAAGGGACAGTGCAGGGAAAGGAAATCGCTCTCTGTAAGCAGTGTTTCCTTATCCACTCGGGTATATTCCCTGCAGCTGCTGTTTCCCGTGATAGAATGAAATATCACACGGCATCCCAGGGCTTCGGCAATCTTTGCCACCCTCCTGCCGATATTTCCCATGCCCACGATTCCCCATGTCTTGCCTTCCAGCTCATAAAAAGGAACGTCAAAATAGGAAAACCGTCCCTGGGCGCTGTATTGTCCAGACTTGACATAGCTGTCATAATAGGGCAGCTTCTGGCTCAGCGCCAGTGCCAGCGTAAAGGTATGCTGCGCCACCATGGCAGTACAGTAGTCCCTCACATTGACGACCCTGATTCCCCTGGCCGTGCAGTATGCCAGGTCGCAGTTGTCATATCCGGTGGCAAATTCGCATATCAGCCTTATCCCCGGGGCATCCTTCAGTGTTTCCTCCCCCAGAGGCGACTTGTTGGCAATGACAATATCCGCGTCCTTTACCCTGTCCCGCACTTCTTCTATGGTGACAGTATTGTCATATATTACGACCTCCCCGAATTCCCGGAGCCGGTCCACAGACACATCCGTGCCCACGCTGTTTCTCTCCAGAATAACAATCTTCATAGACTTTTCCTCACTGTTTTATTAAGATACCATTGTACCCGTTCCTGTGGGGAAAGTCAATTCTCCGGACCATATTTTGAGGGATAAATTGCCACGGGGATACCTTATGAAGTGAGAAACTCCTTTAACAGAGCCTCCAGTTCTTCCTCCGTCACCGCCGCCGGATCCTCTTCTTCCGTCACCGGGGTTCCCTCCATAAACAGCGGCTGCATCTGCCGGATCTCCGCCGCCTGCTGTGCCAGCGATGCCTCCTGCTCCAGGGACGCCTCTTCCAGGGATGTCTGCCACCCCAGGGATGCCTCTTCCAGGGATGTCTGCCGCCCCAGGGATGCCTCTTCCAAGGATGTCTGCCGCCCCAGGGATGCCTCCTCCGCTGATGCCTGCCGCGCCGCCTGGATCTCCTGCCTGGAAAGCGTCTGCCCCACCGGAGGATCCTTGGGCGTCTGCGCCGTCCGTCCCGTTACCCGGCCGTCCTGCATCGTCAGGTCGGTCTGTCCCGCCATCCGGACCGGCGCTCCCATCACCTGATCCGTCTGCAGCATTTGCTGGCCCGTCTGCACCATCTGCTGCTGTCCCGAGTAGAAGCCTGTGTCCCTCGTCTCCTCCCCGGGCATCTCGCCGCCTGCAGCCATCCTGTTGTCAATGGGCATCAGCTCCACAGTTCTCCTTCTCTCCGGCCTGGCCTGGCCCCTCCCCCTGCTGCCGGGCCTGCGTGTCCTGCCCCGCCCGCCTCTGCCGCCCTGCACACGGCCATAAGGTCCCCGCCTTTCCTCATAAGCGGCCTCCCCGTACAACATTTCCATGTCCTGCCGTGTGACCTCTATCCTGGGGGATAAGTGGTTTTCCAGATAGTCCACTAGGTTTATCTTCAGCACCCTCTTTTTCCCCCTCACGTCCACAACGGTAGAAACGCTGAAATAGACATACAGTCCAAAGAAACTGACGATGTAGAAAGGCAGCACCTCCCCCACCGTCCTTCCGCCCATAATACTTTTGCACACCCCCACCCCGGAAAAGACCACGGACAGAAGCATAAGCTGCCCCGACATATGGTACAGCGTCTCAAAAGACATGCGGCCAAGGGTCATCCGGTTCAGAAACTTGTCCACAAATATGGGAATATTGGCAACCCCGTTTCCCAGCTGGTAACAGCTGGCAAACTTCGTCTTACACTGCTTCAGCAGCCGGTTCTTTGTGGAAGCCATATTATCGGTTTCCTTTATCATATTCCGGTACAGCATCCCCAGAAATATCCTGAGCAGAATACTGCCTGCCAGAAAGGTAAACATACAGACTGTTATCAGTTTTTCCTCCTGAAATACACGAAACATAACGAACCTCCTATTCCGGTTCCGCCCAGGCCTGTCCGCGCATCCACAGCGTGTCTGCGGCGGCCCCTGTCTTTTACCGGTTCCTGATGCCTGTTTCCAGTATAGCGTAAAATATCCTGACTTTACAGATTTTTCCATCGCATTTTTCCCTGCTTTTCCGACAAAATATACCCAAATGTGCAAAAGTCCAGGCCGGAGCGCAAAAAAATTCCCCCCCTGATTGCAGAATTCAGGAAAATCTGTTAGAATGTATCATAATAAATAATTACAGGGTTCCCCAACGGTTCCCGTAATAAATAGAAAAGGAGATATTTTCCATGGATTCACTGAAATATACCACCCACGGCACCTGCTCCAGGGAAATCGACATTCAGTTAAAGGACGGCGTCATCGATTCCGTAAAGTTTACAGGAGGCTGCCACGGTAATCTCCAGGGTGTCAGCGCACTGGTGAAAGGGATGAAGCCGGAAGAAGCCATTTCCCGCCTGAAAGGCATCCGCTGCGGCGCAAAGCCCACTTCCTGTCCGGACCAGCTTGCTCTTGCCCTTGAACAAATGCTTTAATTTTCCAATTCTGAAGGGGTTCGTATATGAAAAAAATTGTATTGACAGGTGGGGGCAGCGCCGGACACGTTACCCCCAACATTGCATTGCTGCCGTCCCTGAAGGATGCGGGATATGAAATTACTTACATGGGTTCCTACGACGGGATTGAGAAAAAGCTGATCAGCGATTTCGGGATTCCGTATGTAGGCATTTCCACCGGTAAATTCCGGCGGTATCTGGATCCCAAAAATTTCACGGATCCTTTCCGCGTTATAAAGGGTTTTTCGGAGGCGAAGAAATTCCTGAAAAGTTACAAACCGGATGTGATCTTCTCCAAGGGAGGCTTTGTCTCCGTGCCCGTGGTCCGGGCGGGAGCCTCCCTGGGAATCCCCTGCATCATCCATGAGTCCGACATGACGCCGGGACTGGCAAACAAAATCTGCATTCCCGTTGCCCGGAAAGTATGCTGCAATTTTCCCGAGACACTGAAGCAGCTTCCGGAAGACAAGGCGGTTCTCACGGGTTCCCCCATACGTTCGGAGCTTGCCCAGGGCAACAGGCTGGCAGGCCTGGACATGTGCGGCTTCAGCGCCAACCGGCCGGTAGTGATGGTCATCGGAGGAAGCCTGGGGGCCGCCAATGTAAACAAGGCCGTCCGTGAAGCCCTGCCCATGCTGCTGACAGACTTCCAGGTGGTGCACATCTGCGGCAAGGACAAAATCGACAACCTGCTGCTGAACACTGCAGGATACAGGCAGTTTGAGTATGTGAAGGCAGAGCTGAAAGACCTTTTTGCCATGGCCGATGTGGTGATCTCCCGGGCAGGAGCCAATGCCATCTGTGAGCTTCTGGCACTGAAAAAGCCGAATATCCTGATCCCCCTTCCCGCCTCCAGCAGCCGGGGAGACCAGCTGCTCAATGCAAAGTCCTTTGAATCCCAGGGCTTTTCCATTGTCATCAACGAGGATGACCTGACCACGGAAATGCTGGTTGACAAAGTGCACGAACTCTATTTTTCCAGGCAGACCTTCCGGCGCGCCATGAGCGAAAGCGGCCAGATGGATCCCATCAGGACCATCATGGCGCTGATTCAGGAGCAGTCCGGCGCCGTGTAAGCCTATTACAGACAGAACAGGGATCGCAGCATATTCTGCTGATCCCTGTCCTGTTTCTGTACCCTGTCCCGTTTTCGCATCCTGCCCAGGCACGCGCTTCTCCCGCCAGGTAAAATCCGTTCCCGCTTCTGCTCCGCCCCGTGCGGCCCCGGTTCTGCACCGTTCAGATTTCCCTACAGGCTCCTTTCGTCATATACCGCCCTGATTCCCCCGATAAATTTAGGCCTGGTTCTGGCACATACCACACGGGCATCCCCGATCTCCCGGATCCGTATCCGCACGGGCACAGCTACATCCCGCAGGTGCATACCGATCAGCGTGTCCCCGATGTCCATTCCCGCATGAGCCCTGATATGCTCCACTGCCACCGGATGCTCGAACTCCTTATAAGCCGCCGTGGCAAATGAGCCTCCTGCCTTGGGCTGCGGCACCACGTTCACAGGCTCATACCCGTACCGCTCCGCGGCCTCCTTTTCCAGGATAAGCGCCCGGTTCAGATGCTCGCAGCACTGGGCCGCCAGCCAGACGCCCACTTCCTGGGCCGCCTGGTAAATCCCCCCAAACACTACATCCGCCAGTTCGGGACTGGAGTATGTCCCAATGCCGGCCCCCGCCACCTCACTGGTGGAGCAGCCTACCACCAGAATCTGTCCCGGTTCCAGTCCAGCGGTCTCCAGCAGCTCCCTGGCCGCACTGTAGGCTTCCCCGCTGATAATCGTCATCTCTTCTGTCATTCCGAAAACACCTCCCTGTACTGCTTCATGCCCCGAATAAGGTCATTTTACCATGAGCACAGCAACGCTCATGGCAGATGGCCATTCGGCCGCTTCATGCCCCGAATAAGGTCATTTTACCATGAGCACAGCAACGCTCATGGCAGATGGCCATTCGGCCGCTTCACGCCCCGAATAAGGTCATTTTACCATAGCCCCCCGGAAAAGCAACACCCTTTGGTTATTTTGCGAATATAGTATGGGGAAACTAATAATTCCAGGAGAACTCTTATGATTGTGGCTTCTCTCCTGTTCGGGATTTCAGCCAGTCTGGATTCGCTGTTGGTGGGCATCAGTTACGGTGTCCGCGGAACCCGCATCCGTCTCTGGCAGAATCTGGCCATCAGCCTGGTAACCCTTCTGGGCACCTGCCTCTCCGCGGGTCTGGGACACCGTCTGGCCGGTATTCTGCCCGGCGTAGTCAGCGATTATGCCGGAAGCCTGGTTCTGGTCCTGTTAGGTTTGTATTATATTATCAAATGGCTGGGAGTCCGCCGCCAGCGTCCAAAGCTCCACCCCCGGAATCATGCCGGCCCGGAAACATCCCCCCTGATGTCCGCTTCCAGGAAGGAGGATGAACCTTCCTCACCGGCAGACAGGATGTTATGCCTTCCGGAAATCTTTTCCCTGAGCCTGGTTCTCTCCCTCAACAATCTGAGTGCAGGCTTCAGCGCAAGCCTGGCAGGACTCCCTCTCGCCGGCGCAGCTGTCAGTACCTTTGTATGCTCCATACTCTTCCTTTCCTCCGGAAACCACCTGGGAGGCAGCCCCCTGCTCCAGATGGCCGGGAAGGCTGCGGATCCCCTTTCCGGGGCACTTCTCATGGGACTGGGCATTGTGCAGCTGTTTTTTTAAATGAACGCCCAGTCTCTGGCGAAACGGGTGACCCGCCCTTTCGCCTACATACGCCTTCCTGCCAGTATCAGCTTCCCTCCGGAATCCGGGAGTGCTGCCCGTAATAGAAAAATTACAGAAACCACCCCAGTCCATCCGTCCATAACAGTGCTGTGCATAAAGTCCCGGGAATCGGGAACAGTATGGATAACAAAACAGACTGGAGAAATACGCCATGACCCTATCCTGTATCCTGGAAGAAAATATCGAATACATCGAAAACAACCTCCCCGTAAAGGAAAGTTTTGACCTGATGACAAGGCATCTGCTCCTGGGAAAGACGAAAGCCTTCTTTCTGGGCGTCAACGGTTTCTGCAAGACGGAAATCCTGCAGCATATCTTCTCTGACCTGCAGAATCCCCTGTATGTACCTGAAGGCCGGGTGGAGGACATCGCGGAGTACATGGAATCCAGAATCGGCTACGCCCAGGCTTCCCTTTGTTCCTCCTGGGAAGATATTATCCGCAGCGTTCTCAGCGGCCCCTCCGCCCTTTTTATAGACGGCTTTGACCAGGCCATCCTGATCGATGTGCGCACTTATCCGAGCCGAAGCATTGCGGAACCGGACCTGGAACGGGTAACCCGGGGCTCCCGGGACGGATTCGTGGAAACCCTGCTGTTCAATGCCAACCTCATCCGCCGCCGGGTGCGCTCCCCGCAGCTCGTCTTTTCCATGCATTCCATCGGTTCGGAAAGCAAAACCGACGTGGCCGTGGCATATCTTGGAAACTGTGTAAACACACAGCTATTGGAAAAACTGGACAGGCGCCTGGAAGAACTGCGGGTTACCTCCCTGACCATGGGCACAAAGAGCCTGGAGGAACTGCTTCTGCCCAAACACTGGTGGAACCCTCTGCCTTCCATGCAGATGACCGAGCGTCCCGACGTAGCCTGCAGCTATCTGACGGAAGGCCATATCCTGATTCTGGTGGACAATTCCCCCCTGGTGCTGGTCCTCCCCTGCACGGTCTTCCAGTTCACCCAGAACCCGGAGGACTATTATAAATGTCCCTCCGTGGGTACCTATTTCCGCATGGTGCGCTTCCTGTGCATCCCGGTAAGCCTGCTGCTCCTGCCCCTGTTTCTGCTGGCCGTCTCCTGTTATCCGGACCTCGCCCGGGAATGGGGTCTTCTCTCCGAAGAAAATATAACGCCTGAGCGTTTATTTTTCTATGTGATGGCCGTGGAATTCCTGTTGGATCTGTTCAAATATTCCTCGTCCTTAAGCTCCGGGAAATTTTCCGGTTCCCTCTCCATTGTGGGCGGGCTGATCATCGGGGACATCGCCGTCACCCTGAACTGGGCCACCACGGACGTTCTCTTTTACGCCGCCGTCACCCTGCTGGCCTCCCTTGCCATCACGGACACGGCTTTCAGCGACGCCCTGCGGCTTTACCGGATTCTGCTGATCCTGGGCACGGGTCTGGGCGGGCTGCCCGGATTCCTGGCATGCCTGGCCGCCGTGCTTCTGTCTGCCGCCACCACCCCCACCTTCGGCGGCTTCAGCTACTTCTGGCCGCTGTTTCCCTTTAACGGAAAGGCCCTGGGCAGGCTGCTCTTCCGCAGTCCCACACCCAGGGCCCAACCTTCCGCAGTCTGGAACAGGGGGAAGGTACATTAACGATGTGCTTTATAATATAATCATCAGCCGAAAGGGGCATAACAACGGTTCGTGCCGAAAAAGCAGAATTGTAGGAATTGTAGAAAGTCATGAATGCATTGAAAACAGAGAGGATTTATGATAGGATATCTTTAGAGTAAGCGAAATGTGTAAGGTCATGGAAAATATGAAAAATGAATCATAGGCTTTTTCATCCTTGTAGCAGTCATCAGCTTAGTTGGGTTTGGTTTTACCACAGATGACAGTGCACCGCCTATAGAAACTATCCCCAGTCCGGCCATTGCTTAAGCAACCGCCAGTTCTTACGCACCTGCGCAAAGTACCCCGGCAACACCATCGCCTGCTCCAATTACCCCTTTAACTTTATCATCCACGCCGAGTCCTACTTTGGCCCCTGCCGAAATACCTACTCCAGAACCTACAGCAATCCCAACCCCGGTTCCGACGGCAGCACCTACTATGCAGCCTACTCCTGTACCCACGGAAGCTCCAACGCTACTGCCTACTCCCGTGCCTACAGAGGCCCCAACACCGCAGCCCACTCCTGTGCCTACAGCGGCCCCAACACCGCAGCCTGGTGACAGCACCATAGTCTGGGTCGATGATACTGCAAAAAGATATCACAAGAAAAACGGATGTGGTATGGATAACGCTTATCAGGTAACTCTGGAGGAAGCTCTCAAAATGGGCAAAACGCCCTGTGGAAATTGCTACAGATAAATATGGAAACAAATTTATACAGGCAGAGGCTGATTATGCAATTGAGCATCTTGAATAAAAGCTGCACCTGAAATTAAACCACTACAGCGTTCAAAAAAGTCAAACAGAAAGCGAGGAACCGCAAATGGCATTAGCACAAGAAAAAAACCATACAATAGATGATATTTATGCCCTCCCGGACGGCCAGAGGGCGGAACTCATCGACGGGCAACTGTATATGATGGCTCCACCGATAACAATACACCAAAGAATATCTGGCGCACTGCATGCTACTATTTATCAGTATATCAAATCACGGAAAGGATCCTGCGAAATATTTGCTGCCCCTTTTGCAGTATTTTTAAACAAAGATAACAAAAATTATGTCGAACCAGACATTTCTGTCATCTGTGATAAAGACAAAATTGATGGCCGGGGCTGCAATGGCGCACCTGACTGGATAATTGAGATCACGTCTCCTTCCGACCCCCACAGAGATTATGGCATTAAGTTATTTAAATACCGTACATCTGGTGTCAGAGAATACTGGATCGTGAATCCACAATTGAAATCTGTCATGGTATATGACCTGGAGAATGAGGAAAAGTCAAACCAATATACATTTGATGATAATGTCCCTGTATGTATTTATAATGACTTAAACATCCGGATTTCCGATCTCCTATAAGCCATTGCGACGTCGCAACACTCGCACATAGAAAAACCGCCCGGTGTTACCAGCACCGAACGGCTTTAGATATACCCCGGAGGGATACCTCTTCACAAAAATATTGTATCATTTCCGGGGACAGCTTGCAAGTAAAACCGTCTGAAATTCCATACGGTTTACGGGCTGTTATTTTTATACCCATTTTTAAGGAGGATGATACCATGAAGATTGAAAAACGCGCTTCTGGGAGCTACCGGGTAAGAAAAATGTACAAGGGACAAATGTACACTGTTTCATTTGACCACAAGCCCACCCAGAAAGAAGCCATGCTTGCCATGGCGGAGGAGCTGCAGAAAGTACAGACGAAGCATGAAAGCATGGACTTCCGGGCGGCGGCAGAAAATACATTGACGCAAAGAGGAATGTCCTGTCCCCCAGTACCATAAGAGGGTATAAAAGCTCCCTGAAAACAATTTCAAAAAAATTTCAGGAAATAAATATACATGACATCACCGCCCTGGATATCCAGACAGAAATCAACCACCTATCCAAGGAACTCAGCCCGAAGACCGTACGCAACTACCACGGCTTCATATCGGCCGTTTTAGGCACTTTCTGCCCGAACCTCAAGATTTGTACCACCCTGCCGCAAAAGGTCAAAAATGAGCCGTACATCCCATCTGGAGATGATATCAAAAGGATCCTGGAATGCGCTGCCGGAACGGAATTTGAGGTTCCCATTATCCTGGCCTGCTACGGAATGCGCCGGTCTGAAATCTGTGCTTTAACCGTAGAAGATATTTCCGGTGATCTGGTCAGCATTAACAAGGCAGTGGTACAGGATGAAAACAAAAACTGGATAACCAAAACCACAAAGACCACATCCAGTACCCGGGAAATAGTTATCCCAATAGAGCTTGCAGACAAAATCCGGCGCCAGGGGTATGTATACAAGGGACACCCATACTCGATAACACAGTTCCTGGAACAGACAGAGAGGAGACTGGGAATTCCTGATTTCTCTATACACAAGCTCCGGCATTACTTCGCCAGCAAAATGTCATCCCTGGGAGTTCCGGAAGCGGACATCATGCGGATGGGAGGATGGGAGACAGATCATGTCATGAAATCCGTTTACAGGCACTCCATGATGGACAAACAGGAGCAGGCGAAAAGGGAGGCGGCAGAGAAGCTGCGCAGTTCCCTTTTTTCTTAGGACAAACCGGGACAAATTCCGGGACAAAAAATTGATAAATTTATGCTTTAATCGTATGAAATACAGCTTTGTTTTACAGCATCAAAAAAATCCGCAAAACCTTGTTTTTACTGAAAAAACATTGATTTTGCGGCCTTCTTTCATGAGAGCGATAGACGGGACTCGAACCCGCGGTTTCCACCTTGGCAAGGTGGCGCTCT